>NZ_JAIZDB010000014.1 GCF_029533155.1 Psychrobacillus antarcticus
CAGCGTTCGTCCTGAGCCAGGATCAAACTCTCCATAATAGTTACCTTCCGATCTGCGAAGCATTTCGAAAGGCAACAAATTAGAACTAGTTTAAAAGCTCATTTGTTTTGCTGGCATCATCATTAAATGATGTCAAAAATTGTTTTGCTATCAAACTAACAAAGTTAGTTGTCAAGCTGTATGCCTTAACGTTTTGCATGTTCAGTTTTCAATGTTCAATGTTCATGTTGTTCAAGTCGTTTTAGCGACTTTATTAGTATAGCTTATTCCAGATTTGATGTCAAACATTTTTTTGAAGTTTTTTAAGTTGTTTGTATCGCGTTCCGAAGGACAAGTATTAATATACATCGTATAGATATAAAAAGCAAGCCTTTTTATAAATATAACTTAAATATCTGCAAAACTCTTGTATTATCACTCCCTTGCTATAACTAAATTTGATTATTCAATAGAACCATTAAGCATCTTGCTATCCTCATAGCTATTTTCGACACTAGCCAAATCAAATGATGAAAGTATTCAAGACCTTAAAAATATTAGTTAGAGTAATAGAAAACCTTTCAATTGAAGAAATGAATTAAGAAATAGATCTCCTAAGTATAAACCAGTGCTTTATTTTAAAGACCCCTATCCTTATAATAAAAGAAACAAGTCTACCAAACTCTACTATTCCCTAATTAAAGCATTTATATAGTAGGTAGTCAAAAAAGTCCTCAACTCGCCAAAATAAATGAAGGAGGAATTATCGTTGGAATGGCTAAACTACCTAAGTGATTATACTGAAATTATATTCAAATTAATTTTTGCAGCATCTTTAAGTTTAATAATAGGTATAGAAAGGGAACTAAAGAAGAAGCCTATTGGATTAAAGACCAGTATAGTCATTGCTACATTTAGCTGTCTCCTAACTTACATATCCATCGAAGCTGCTTATAAAGCCGTTCCAAACGATGCTATAAATATTACGATGGATCCATTACGATTAGCTGCACAAATAGTGAGTGGCATAGGTTTCCTCGGAGCAGGAGTTATATTACGTAAAGGAAATGATAGTATAACCGGCTTAACCACAGCAGCTATGATTTGGGGGGCTGGAGGAATAGGAATAGCTGTTGGTGCAGGATTTTATATTGAATCAGCTCTTAGTGTGATTATTGTAATAGTAGGAATTGAAGTAATCCCTCCCCTTCTAACTAAAATTGGTCCAAAGCGCTTGAGATCAAAGGAACTATCTCTAAAAGTAATAGTGGGAAATCCAGAAAGTATTCCTAAAGTATATGACTTTTTACAAGGAAGCGGGGTTTATATAGAAAGTATACGCATTAAAGATGTCACTTCAGACAATAATACAGTTAAACACGAGATGGAAATGAGACTTTCCGTCGTCACCCAAAAAAATACCGTAGAATTCTACTCTACTATCAAAAAACAAAAGTTCGTTGAGTCGGTGGAAGTAGAATCTATTTAAGAGGAGTAATTATATGGCAGATTTTTTTAAATTATTAAAGGGTGGTAACAAACCTTCATTATTAGCAGCAGTTGTAAATACTGTAATAGCTATACTAAAAGGAGGAGCATTCTTTTTTACAGGGAATGTAGCAATGTTTGCAGAAATGATGCACTCTATCGGGGATGCCGCGAATCAGTTTTTCGTTTACATCGGTTCAGCATTATCTAAAAAAGCACCTACACCGAAATTTCCAAATGGTTTTGGACGTTTAGTAAATCTCGTTTGTTTAGGTGCTGTCATTATCGTTGGTATTTTATCTTATGAGACTATTATAGAAGGCTGGCATCATATACAACATCCAACTGAATCTACTGGTGTCGCTATCACGCTTAGTGTACTCGCTATTGCTATAATATTAGAATTTGCTGTTTTGTACAAAGCAGGGAAAGAAATCTTACATGAAATAGGAATTAAAGGAACACTTCTTTCTCCTCTTACTACTAGTTTTGCTAACTTAGATAGGGCTAAACCTGCGACAAAACTTGTCTTTATGGAAGATTTAGTCGCAACATCTGGAGGAATCCTAGCTTTTGTAGCTGTTCTAATTTCTCACTTCACTGGTTTCTTACAAGCAGAGGGTATAGCTTCTATTATGATTGGTATAATGATGTTCTATGTAGTAGGAAAAGTATTCCTTGATAATGCCCGTGGAGCACTTGGGGAAACAGATGAACAAATGCTTGTGCATATAGCGCATATTGTATCTGAAAACGAACATGTGACAGATATCCAAAAACTTGAAGTTATAAAAGAAGGAGAATTTCTTCACGTTGATATAATTTTAGAAATAGGTCCCGGATATTCTTTCGCTGAGGTGGATGATATTCGTGATGTCTTAAAAGAATTAATTCTAAATCAACAAGGAGTAACAGATATTTCTATCTCATTTGATGAGGATGATGGAATCAGAACATGGACTGAACATCGAGATGAGCATACTGTATTAAAAACACATAATTAAAAATAGTCGCACCATCTTATACAAACAAACACTTCCCATAAGTAAAATCTAAGAAAACCACATGACGAATTTCCGTCATGTGGTTTTTATTCATGCTATTAAAGACAAGCAGTTAGAATAGATTTTGTATCCTCTGCATTTAACTTATTGAAATTACCATAATTGCCATAAACCATTGCCTTTTCTACCATAAGGTCAATTTGGCTATCATCTATATTATAGTCGGCTAATTTAGAAGGGGCATTTAATGACTTCCAAAATTCTTCAAGGCGGTCAATTCCTTCATAAGCTACCTCTTCTATAGATTTACCTTCTGCTTTCACTTTAAAGACATTCGTCGCAAGCTTAGCAAAACGTTGTGGATTTACTTTAACGTTATGACGCATCCACCTAGGGAAAACGATCGCTAATCCCCCACCATGTGGAATATCATAAACAGCTGAAATTGCATGTTCTAAGTTATGACTTGCCCAGTCACCGTTGTAGCCCATTTGAAGGAAGCCATTTAACCCTATTGTACCTGCAAATAATATTGTTTCGCGATTCTCATAATTTGTTAGGTCATTGATAAGTTTTGGTCCTACTTCTATAACAGTGCGAAGAGCTCCTTCTATTAACTCGTCTTGAACTGGTGTATTGGTTGCATTATGATAATATTGCTCAAACATATGGGACATCATATCCACTATTCCGTAAACTGTTTGATCAAGAGGAACTGTGAATGTGTTAACAGGATCTAAAATGGAGAACTTCGGAAAAACTAATGGACTTCCCCAGCCAAATTTTTCGAGAGTATTTTCATTTGTAATAACAGAGCCAGAATTCATCTCTGAACCAGTTGCAGCAAGTGTTAATATTGTTCCAAAAGGCAAAGCTTCTTGCGGAACAGCTTTACGTGTAACAAAATCCCAAGGATCGCCATCATACTTTGCTGCTGCTGCGATAAGTTTCGTACAATCAATCACGGAACCCCCACCAACCGCAAGGATAATGTCAATTCCTTCCTTTTTGCAGATTTCTGCTCCTTTTATAGCTGTCGATAATCTAGGATTAGGTTCTACTCCTGCTAATTCAAAAATTTCCATTTCTGCTTCTTTCAATTCAGCCATAACGCTATCGTATAAACCATTTTTCTTGATACTACCTCCACCGTAAACAACTAGGACTTTGTTGCCGTATGAAGATAATTCACCTTTCAACTTACTTAGTTGATCTTTACCAAATATTAATTTTACCGGGTTATAAAATGAAAAAGCGTTCATCTAACATCCTCCTCTTTCCATACTCTCTTTATAATAATAAAAACCGCTCGTATAATACAAGCGGTTCAACTTACTTATAATTTTATACCCAACCACGGAAACGTGATGCTTCTGCAGTTTTACGTACACCTACCATATATGCAGCTAGACGCATATCAATATTACGAGTTGATGCAACTTCATAAATATTTGCGAATGCATCTACCATTTTCTTGATTAGTTTTTCATCAACTTCTTCTTCTGTCCAGTAATAACCTTGGTTATTTTGAACCCACTCAAAATAAGAAACAGTTACGCCTCCAGCACTAGCTAAAACATCAGGGACCAATAGAATTCCTCGATCATAAAGGATTTTAGTACCTTCTGTTGTAGTTGGACCATTTGCAGCCTCTACTACAATTTTCGCTTTAATGTTATGAGCGTTTTCAGCAGTAATTTGGTTTTCAATAGCAGCTGGAACTAAAATATCACAATCTAATTCTAATAACTCTTGGTTAGAAATCGTATTTTCAAATAGAGTTGTTACAGTCCCAAAGCTATCACGACGATCTAATAGATAGTCAATATCTAAACCGTTTGGATCATGTAAAGCGCCGTAAGCATCGGAAATAGCAATAACTTTTGCCCCTTGATCACTTAAAAACTTAGCTAAGAAGCTTCCTGCATTTCCAAATCCTTGGATAACAACGCGTGCACCTTGCATATCAATATCGCGTTTTTTTGCAGCTTCGTTGATAATAATTGTAACACCTTGAGCTGTCGCACGGTCGCGTCCTTGTGAACCACCAAGTACTAGTGGTTTACCCGTGATAAAGCCTGGTGAATTGAATTGGTCAATACGACTATATTCATCCATCATCCATGCCATAATTTGAGCATTGGTAAATACGTCTGGAGCAGGGATGTCTTTTGTCGGACCAACGATTTGTCCAATAGCACGTACATATCCACGGCTTAGACGTTCGATTTCTCCCATTGACATTTCACGTGGGTCACAAGTAACTCCACCTTTTCCTCCACCATAAGGAAGGTCAACAATACCAGCTTTTAGGGTCATCCACATAGATAGAGCTTTCATTTCATCTGGTGTTACTCCCGGATGAAAACGTATGCCACCTTTTGTAGGTCCAACAGCATCATTATGCTGTGAACGATATCCAGTAAAAACTTTCGTTGTGTTGTCATCCATACGTACAGGAATACGAACTTCTAACATACGTAGTGGTTCTTTCAATAATTCATACATTGCTTCGTCATAACCAAGTTTGTGCAGAGCCTCTTTAATAACAGCTTGAGTTGATGTGAACAGGTTTAAATTTTCAGCCATTTTCTATTTTCGCCTCTTTAATTCATAATTATTTCTTCGGAACCATTGTAACATATAATTAATAATATTTGTCTATCAATTATTATTTATTGAATACTTTCTGAATTCTTTCGATTGCCCAATCTAACTCTTCTTTAGAAATGATTAAAGGTGGAGCAAAACGAATTACTGTATCATGAGTCTCTTTACATAATAATCCAAGTTCTTTTAAGTCTTCACAGAATGGACGCGCTTCTACTGTTAACTCCATTCCGATAAATAAACCACGACCACGGATGTCTTTAATAGAAGGATGCTTAATTTCTTTCAATGCATCCATAAAATAATTACCTAATTCTAGAGAGCGATCAGCTAATTTTTCATCTACCAATACGTCTAATGCAGCTATTGAAACCGCACATGCCATTGGGTTACCGCCAAATGTAGATCCATGAGAACCTGGGTTAAATACATTTAGAATTTCTTTATTTGCAACGATACATGAGATGGGGAAAACTCCACCGCCTAATGCTTTTCCTAGAATGTACATATCAGGGTCGATTTCTTCCCATTCACATGCAAACATTTTACCAGTGCGGCAAAGACCGGCTTGGATTTCATCAGCAATAAATAACACGTTATTTTCACGACATAATTCTAGAGCAGCCTTCATGAAACCAGCTGGAGGAATAATAATTCCTGCTTCTCCTTGAATAGGTTCGATTAAAAATGCAGCTGTATTTGGAGTAATTGCCTCTTTTAGCGCTTCTAAATCACCATATGGAATTAGTTTAATACCTGGAAGCATTGGTCCGAATCCACGTTTGTATTCAGGGTCAGATGAAAGTGAAACAGCTCCCATAGTACGACCGTGGAAATTTCCGTTACAAGCAATTACTTCTGCCTGGTCTGCTTCTACGCCTTTTACATCATATGCCCATCTGCGAGCTGCTTTAAATGCAGTTTCTACAGCTTCCGCACCCGTATTCATCGGTAATACCATATCTTTTCCTGTTAACTCACTAACTTTTTCATACCATGGACCTAATTGGTCATTGTGGAATGCACGAGAAGTTAAAGTAACACGATCCGCTTGGTCTTTTAATGCTTGAATAATTTTCGGATGACGATGCCCTTGGTTTACTGCCGAATAGGCTGAGAGCATATCCATGTATTTGTTACCTTCTGGATCTTTTACCCAAACTCCTTCAGCTTCAGAAACTACTATTGGAAGTGGGTTATAATTGTTTGCACCATATTTGTTTGTTTGTTCGATCATTTTTGATGAAATAGTCATGTATACATTACCCCTTTTATTTAAAATGAAGGCAGACTTCAAAATGAGTCTGCCATTGAAGCATTAAAGCATTTCAGATGTAGTTTTTGCTTGCATATGAAGTTGGACGTAATCCGGTCCGCCAGCTTTTGAATCTGTACCAGACATATTGAATCCACCGAATGGTTGGTATCCAACAATCGCACCTGTACATCCACGGTTGAAGTATAAATTCCCAACGTGGAACTCTTCGCGCGCTTTTTCTTGGTTCAAACGATTATTTGTAATAACCGCTCCTGTTAACCCATACTCCGTGTTATTAGCAATTTCTAATGCTTCATCGAAATCTTTTGCTTTTGAAATACCGACCACTGGTCCAAAGATCTCTTCTTGCATTATACGTGCTGTTGGAGATAGGTCCGCGATTACAGTAGGTTGGATAAAGAATCCTTTCGAATCATCACCAGTACCACCAGTAACTAGACGACCTTCTTCTTTACCAATTTCGATATAGCCCATAATTTTTTCGAATGAAGCGCTATCGATCACTGGTCCAACGAAATGCTCATCACTATCAGGAATACCAACTGTTAAAGCATTTGTTAATTCTTCAACGCGGTTTACCACTGTATCGTAAACGTCTTCTACAATCACTGCACGTGAACAAGCAGAACATTTTTGACCACTGAAACCGAATGCAGATTTCACAATAGATTGAGCTGCCAATTCTAAATCAGCATCTGAATCGACTACGATTGTATCTTTACCACCCATTTCAAGAATAGAACGTTTAATCCATATTTGCCCTGAAGCTAATTTAGAAGATTTTTCTACGATTCCTAGGCCAACATCACGAGAACCCGTGAAGCTGATAAGACGAGTGCGTGGGTGTTCTACCATGAAGTCCCCTATTTCAGCACCAGAACCTGGGATGAAGTTAACTACTCCTGGAAGCATACCTGCTTCTTCTAATACTTCTACAAATTTATAAGAAACAACTGGAGTTGTAGAAGCTGGTTTTAATAGTACAGTGTTACCTGCTACCATTGCAGCAACAGTAGTACCAGCCATGATTGCAAATGGGAAGTTCCAAGGTGAAATTACAACAGCAACACCTAGTGGAATATAGTTATATTGGTTATATTCACCAGGACGGCTTTCAACTGGTGCACCATTTTTTAAACGTAACATTTCACGACCATAGTATTCTAAGAAGTCAATACCTTCGGCAACTTCTACATCAGCCTCAACCCAAGTCTTTCCAGTTTCTCTTGATAAAAGAGCAGAGAATTCGAATTTACGACGACGAATAATTGCTGCTGCTTTAAAAAGAACATCTGCGCGAATTTCAGGCTTAACTTTTTTCCACGTTTTGAATGTTTCATCCGCAATATCCATAGCTTTAGAAGCAATCTCTTGCGTTGCTTTAGAAACAGCACCAACTAGTTCTTCTTTTTTAGCTGGATTATAAGATTTTATTTTAGCTTCTGTAGTAATACGTTCTCCACCTACGATTAATGGGAAATCATTTCCTAGGTATGCATCAACTACTTTGTAGCCCTCTTGTATTGCTTTTTTATTTTCTTCTTTCGAAAAATCCGTGAACGGTTCATGTTTGTAAGGTATCAATTTTATATCCTCCTTTGAATTGGGTGCAAATAATATTTGCAGTTTGAATTAGTTTACATATATAATAATGCAAAAGATTGTTGCGTTAATCAAGTAAAAAATTTAAAAAAGTGAAATATTTTTTTGAGGTGAGCAATTTGGACGAACAAATAAAAGACTTTCTACCCTTTTATAAATTTGCAACAGAGCAAGTAGCAGTAGGCATCCACGCTATTGACGTATCCGGCAAAACAATTATTTACAACGAAAAAATGAAAGAAATTGAAGGTCTAAATTTAACAGATGTTGTCGACCGATCTATCTTTGAACTTTTCCAATTTGAACAGCAAGAAAGTACTTTGCTAAAAGTTTTGCATAGTGGAGAACCAGTTTTACGTGCTAAACAGACTTACTGGAATCGAAATGGACAAGAAATAACTACTATTAATGATACATACCCTGTTTGGCAAGATGAAACACTTGTTGGGGCAGTTGAATTCTCTCGTGATATAACTGCTTTAGAACGATTAATCTATCAGCCATTAAAACGTTACAATGAAGCCATCACCCTTTCTAGTATTACAGCTGTTTCGACAGACATGCAGGAAGTACTAGAACGTTCGATGAAAGCTGCACATGTACGAATGCCTGTCCTTTTAGTTGGAGAAGCTGGTACTGGCAAGGATTTAATAGCTGAAGGTATTCACAATCAACTTTCACCTGTAAATAAACAGTTTATTTCTCTGTATTGCCATAGTTCAGATAGTTTTTTAATACGTAAATTTAAAAAAGAGCTTACTGAAATCTTGGACTGTACAATATTTTGTGAAAGAATTGATTTATTATCCATAGAATTACAAAATGAACTTTTGCAAATTCTTATTGCCAATGAAACACGACAAAATTTATATATAGCAAGCATTGGCGAGGATCCAGTTGATCTTATTTCTTCGAACAAGTTGAGTAAGGAGCTATATTATTACTTTGCACAAATAACCATCAGCGTCCCACCTTTACGCAAACGCACGGAGGACATACTACCTTTTACACATGATTACTTTAATCGATATTTAAATCGCTATGGCTCGACGATCAATAACATTGATGAAGATGTTGTTCAAGCTTTTTTGAAGTATGAATGGCCAGGCAATCTAAAGGAGTTGGAACTACTCCTGGATGAGATTAGTTCTATGGTAACTACTGAGCAAGTATTGAAATTTGATATGCTGCCTCTACACTTCAAGCTGAAGGTTCAGGATTTTAATGAGTCTTCAAGGAAAGCGGAGGATTTTGTCATCACTTCTGATAAAGAATTGGTTCCACTGGATGAGTATTTACGCTCCGCAGAAATGTATTATTTACAAAAAGCGTTAGATAAATTCGACGGTAATATAACAAAAGCTGCTGAAGCACTGGGAATGAGCCGACAGAATTTACAATACAGAATAAGGAAGATGAAACGATAAGTTAACCTTTTTGCGCAAAATAAAGTAGTTAAGAATTCTGCAGTCTGCATTATTTAATAGAAAAAGCAAGAATGAGTTCACTGACGAACAACATTCTTGCTTTTTTCATACAGGTGGACCTCTGCGTGAGCCCATCCATACTTTATAGTGCTGATTTTTTTATCCAGTCGCCTAATTTTTCTTTCAAAGTATTAAATCCTTCTTCATCATGTTCATCTACTCGATCTTGAAGTGATCTCCGGGGTCTGTCATCACGTTTAGGGAGTGAGGGTTTTTCTTGGAGCTCTCTCATGGACAAGCTAATTTTTCCAGCTTCGCCGTCAATCTCTAGAATTTTCACCTCTACCTCTTGCCCTACAGTTAAAAATCCTTCCACTTCTTTTACATACCCGTATGTTATTTCTGAAATATGCACTAGGCCCTGTGTTTGCTCGTCTAAACTAACGAAGGCACCGTATGGTTGAATCCCTGTAACTTTACCCGTGACAACATCTCCTACCTTATAATTTTGAGTCATAATCCGTTCCTACTTTCTTATATACGTTATAGTCATGTTAAATTATAACATAGTAGGAAGTATGACGGCAAAAGTCACTGTGTTGGCATAAACGGTGGTCTCCATCCATTGTCGGTTGGGATTAGTTGAAAGCCAATGATAATATCTTGTTCGTCTGGGTACTTCGTTAATGTAACAACTCCCTCTCCATTTAATTTTTTTTCAAATTTCATTTCTTTAAATACTAGCCTAATGTCTTCTATATATTGATGCTCTGCATTCATGTATTCATCTTTGGGTATCTGAATCCGCCCTTCTTCCTTAATATATAGCTCATACTGTGTTTCAAAATCCTTTAGCTGAGCTGAATAATAGTACAAACCTACAATTTCTGAAGGGGTAGCCTCTTTTAAAACTGTTTGATCATATGTTCGTACAAAGGATTTATATAAATCCTGAATGCGCTGAAGAAGTTTATCATCCACTGGTTCTACTTTACTTATTAAGTAATCTTCTTCCCCTTGAATTCTCCATATATCATCATTTTCTAGGCGGAGAAGAATATCGTAGCTAACTTGATTTCCTTTTTCCTGTCCAATATAGGTTTTCAAATTATTTTTGTCCGGGGTTAAATATTCTTTGTTGAAGTAAAGATTTTTAGCACTGTCTCCAATAATATTTTGTAGAGTTGGATTCTCTACAAATTCTTCTTTCTTATATTCATTTTTAAAAGCACTAGTCATCAATTCCCACATCATTTCATGGTTATCTTGCCCATCAGCATAATGGTATAAGAGAGTGATATCCAATGGTCCCGCTCCGTGTAACATTAGCGGATTAAAGTTTTCATTGAACTTTTTATATAACTCATGAATTCCATACATTGTATACGGTGTTTCTAAGCTTTTCTCTACTCCGTCAGGCAGTATAGATAACCAGTCTAATTTGTTAATTTCTAGTTCGTTATCCAAAGCTAAGAGGTAATAATCTCTCAGTTGCTCTATGTCTAATAGTTTATACGTCTCATTGTAGGTCCAATCACTTGATTTCATTGAAGCAACTACCGGTTTCATAAAAGTAGCCAATGGTGATACACCTGGAATATTCACTAGTGTTTCCCAAGCCATATGGGCTTCGATATTTATTTTATTGTCATCATTTAAGATTTCACCAATGTCAGATGGGAAAATAATCATTTCTGCTAACTCAAAGTAATGATTTTCAAAGCGAGAATGCATTGCCGAATTTTCACTTGTATTTAGTAATGTAAATTCTATACTAGCTAAATAATAGCCTAGTTGAGATAATTCCTGCTCCTCTACTAGAGTGGCTATCCCATAACCTGGGATTAAATCATAAATTCCTAAATAACGCGCCTCATTTTCATCTAAAACGGAGAAAAGGTCTCTTGTGAATAAGGCCAAATCAGGTTTAATTTGAAATTTTGTTCCTTCCGCATTAACTGCTAATTTTAATCCCTGCTTAGGTAAAACTTCAATCATGCTCTTTATTTCTTCGGGGATATTGTATCGATTGGCAATCAGCACATGTTCACTTAGTCTTCCTTCATGTTTTGCTATTTTGAGAGCCTCTTCATTGTCCCAAAGTTTTTGTTCATAGTAGGCCATTAAATGTTCCGTTTTAGTGACAAAGTCATCCACAAAATAGGAGCTTTCTTTGCTATCTAATTTGCCTAAATTTTTAGCTACCTTTATCATTTCAGAAGGAAGATTTAACCCTTCAATAGCTAAATCATATGCCTCTTTAACAGAAATATTATCATTCTTACCTTCTAAGGTTCCAGGTTCAATCTGCGAGGCGAAAATATTGTCGGCGTACTGTACAAAACCTAATGAAGTAAAATCATCTACATTCATCTGAAGCATATGTTGACGTTTAATTCGTTCGTCTTGATAACGTTTCCTCCATTTTTCAATTTCTTCATCACTGTAGTTTTCATCGCTAGTTGTTGTTTCATCTGACTCAGTTAAATAAGCTGTTCCCAAAATTCCAATCACAAACACACTCGCTACGCTCACTGCCCACACTGTAATTCGTTGACGCTTGGATCCTCTGGTTTTCTTTTCTATTGGAAGAACATTTTTCTCATTTTCTATTTTTGTTAAAATCTCTTCCGTATCTAAAGTTGAAGGCAATCGATCATAGGATGATTTTAAAAGATTTAAGCGTTCTTCTAATTGTTTATCGTCCATGCTTTACTCCTCCACTCATCTGTAATCTTGATTTTAATAATGCTTTTGCCCTCATTAAACGTATTTTGACCGTCGATAAGGGTACATTTAATACTTCTGCAATTTGTTCATACGATAATTCATGGAAGTAAAACATGATGATCGGATGACGATATTTTTCATCCAGTGATTGAATCGCATGATGGAGTTCGCGGTCTTCTTCAAATACTAATACTCGGTCTTCTGCGGATTTTGACGTATAGCTTTCTCTTACTTCTACATTTAACTTTTGTCCCTTTTCTTTTTCTTTTATTTCTTTTCGATAATAATCTCTAGCTGAATTTAAGGTGATTTTGTATAACCATGTCGTAAATCGGTCACGCTGAAACTGATGTAAAAATCTATATAGCTTCACAAATACTTCTTGAGTTATATCCGGTATGTCATTGACCTGAACGCCACATTGAAATGCAAACTTTTCAACGGTCCTATAATGTATATGTATGAGTTCTGTATATGCTGCCTTGTCCCCTTGTTGGGCTCGTTCTATTAACTCAAGCTCTAACATAGGCCTCCCTCTCTCTCTGTTTCTCTATTGATGATACGAAAGATTATTCTAGATTGTTTCACAGATCACAATGCATTTTAGAAATAGTTGTATCAATTTGGATTAAGTCTAAATATGATAGAAGGAAACATGAGTACCTGAGTTTCCGGATTCCTTATATTCTTAGTTGGAATTCCTAGTGCCATAATTTTTGGTGTATTTAATGTAATAAATGTTCTTTTTCTGACATTAATATCAAAAGTTCTAAGAGGAATTATGTTACAATATAATAATTGAGATAGGGGTGGATGAATCATGAAGATAGATTTACATGAGCAATTACGTCAATTACGAGAAGAGCGTAACCTTTCACTAGAAACGCTTGCATTAAAAACAAGAATTGGTACTGGGAAGCTAGAAGCATATGAATCAGGCGTAGAGAAGCCTTCCGTACAAACCATCTTAAAATTATCCAATGCACTTGAAGTTCCCGCCTCTAACCTATTGGATGGACTGAAAGAAGCTTAATAATACAAAAAAGCTTTCGGCTTAAAAACCGAGAGCTTCTTCATTTATATTATACATTTCATTTCGTATTTTAATGCTATTAGCTTGTATGATATATCTACACATTTTTCTAATGGAATCCATTCTTCAAAAGAATGTTCATAAATTGCCTGAATTCGTTTCGCCAATTCAGATGGATGATCGATATTTTGTAAATAGGCGACTACATCTGCCGTTTCAGTCTCATAGGCATTTTCTCCAATGTGGAATGGATCCCATTGTTGCAATGTCCAAACAGCTTTTCTATTCATTTCAATTGTGTCCATTTTAGTTTCACCTGTCTAGTTTTATTAGATAGCGTTATAATAACAATAATAAATACAAATTGAAAGGGGAAATTTCATTGTCCATATTTTCCACTGTTTTTAATCGACGAAAAACATATTCTGCAAAATGGGATATGTTAGAACAAGTATACTCTATTCAAGATGCTTCTGAAGTACTCCCTATGTGGGTCGCGGATATGGATTTCGCCATCCCTTCCGTAATAATTGATGCACTTCAAAAACGCATGGAACATCCAGTATTTGGTTATACGATGGTGCCGGAACAAACGAAATCATCCCTTACTAAATGGGTTGCAGACAAGCACCAACTTACAATAGAAAATGAATGGATTTTGTTCCGCCAAGGAGTCATTCCAGGCATAGCAGAAGCTATTGAATCCTTCACTGAAGTTGGGGATAAAGTGCTCATACATACACCTGTCTACCCTCCATTTGTAAGTGTTCCTACGAATTTAGGTAGAGAAGTAGTCACTAGCCTGTTAATAGAAAAGGATAATTCCTATGAAATGGATTGGGATTCATTTGAAAACTGTTTAAAAGATGATGTTAAAGCTTTCATACTATGTAATCCACATAATCCTGGCGGAAAGGTATGGAGTAAAGATGACTTAACGAAAATGGCGACACTTTGTCAGCAATATAATGTATTAGTTTTGTCCGATGAAATCCATTCTGATCTCATTTTCGAACCGAATAAGCATACTCCTATGCTTAATGCTGCGGAAGATTCAACTAACATCATCACTTTTTTTGCTCCAACTAAAACATTTAATCTTGCAGGAATTCAAGCTGCCGCTATGGTTGTTCCTGATGAACAAAAACGAACGGTATTAGAAAAACTTGCGATGAGCCGCGGATATATGGATTTGAATGTATTCTCACTTACAGCTCTTCAAACTGCCTATGAACAAGGTAATCCTTGGCTTGAGGAACTATTAGAAGTATTGACTGTGAATATGGACTATGTGGTGGATCATCTGTCGAAATTAGAGGGCATCAAAGTTTCTAAACCAGAGGGTACTTATTTAGTTTGGATTGATTACCGTGGGACTGGCCTTTCCGAAAAGGAAATAATGAATCGTCTATTAACGATTGGAAAGCTCGCTCTCGAGCCAGGTTCTAAATATGGAAAAGCTGGTGAGGGATTTTTGCGTATGAATTTGGCTTGTCCGCTTTCTATTGTTGAAGACGGTGTAGAACGCTTTGTAAGATCACTTCAATAAATGTAATTTGAAAGCTAATGTCTAAAATACGAAAGACATTCCATTCAAGGAAGGTCTTTCGTATTTTCATCTGTTATAGATGTCAAATATCAGTATAAAGACTATTATTTTAGTTCATCTTTTTTGGCTTGCATAATTCTTTCTTCTAAAATCCTTGCTTTTTCTGCATCTTTTTTAGATTTTTTTTGCAGCCATCTAAAAACAAATACACAAAGAGCAACTAAAACAACTAATTCTATTACTACAGGTATATATTCCGATTTATCTTCTGGAAAATACAAAAAAGCTAGATGTAAAAACGAAAACATATATACACTCCTCTAATTATTTCTGAACAATTTCGATTGAATCTATCGTAATATCTACAACTGGTTTATCATTAGCGCCTTTTTCAACTGCTGCGATTTGATCCACTATATCTAAGCCTTCAATAACTTGTCCAAATACTGTATGTTTTTGATCAAGATGCGGCGTTCCACCCATTTCTGCATAAGCTTCGGCAATTTCTTTTGGCCATCCACCGTCAATCATTTGCTGCGCAGTTGCTGGTGGTTCAGAAGCTTGAACGATGAAAAATTGACTTCCATTTGTATTTGGTCCTGCATTTGCCATCGAAAGAGCTCCTCTTAAATTAAAGAGATTCACCGAGAACTCATCCTCAAATTCTGCTCCGTAAATACTTTCTCCGCCCATGCCGGTACCAGTTGGATCTCCACCTTGAATCATGAAATCTTGAATAACTCGGTGAAATATCATTCCATCATAATAACCATTTTCTGCATGTGTTAAGAAATTCTCCACTGTTTTTGGTGCTTGTTCTGGGAATAATTTAATCTTAATTGATCCCATTGATGTATTCATCGTAACTAAGGCTTCATTTGAAGCAACCTCTTTAGAAAGTTGTGGATACAAAGTTATCTCTCCTTCTTGTTGAGTTTCCGTATTTTTATTAGTATCTTCTGTTACTATCTCTTTTTTCGATGCAGTGGAATCATTGGAATCTGTTGACCCACAAGCACTTAAAAAGAATATAGTTGTTGCTGCACCTATTAATATTAATAACTTTTTCATGAATTAATCACCCCAAATTAGTTTACCATAACAGTACATCAAAATTCAGCAACAAAGTATCTAACTTTCTTAGACACACGAAATGTTCTATACTAGTAATAGAACTGTTACGCATCAAAAGAAGGAAGGGATATCGATGAGCGTACAAAAACGAAATTTTGCGATCATGTGGTTTTCTATCTTTCTAGTTTCAGCCACTATGACAATGATTATGCCATTCTTATCATTATATATAAGTACGATGGGTGATTTCACAGCAGCTTATGTCCAAAAGTGGTCCGGGCTCGTGTTCGGTGCTACATTTGTTTCTGCATTTTTAATGTCACCTATTTGGGGAAGAATCGCAGATAAGTATGGATATAAACCAATTTTAATCATTAATGGGTTTGGGATTGCCATTAGTGTTTTGCTAATGGGGTTTGTTAATTCTGTAGAAGCCTTCTTTGTCCTACGTTTATTTATGGGGATTGTTACTGGATTTATCCCTACCTCCTTAGCATTTATAAGCTCCCAAACTGCAAAGAATGTTGCTGGAAAAACGATGGGTACATTACAAATGGGTAGTGTTTCAGGTACATTATTCGGTCCTATCATCGGTGGATTATTAGCAGATACATTCGGCTTCCAATATACATTTATGATTACTGCAACAGCTGTTTCTATCGCTGCGTTAATCGTACTTTTTGGTATTCATGAAGTTCGCAAAGAGAGAAAAGCTGGTGATCATGAATATTCTAGAAAGACTGTTATTTCAGGTATATTTCATCATCGTCTCATCTTAAATGTCCTAATGATTACTTCGTTGATCCAAATTGGACTATTTAGTATACAACCCCTGCTATCCTTATATGTTTCTCAATTAACAGACTCTAAAGAAGTTGCCCTCCTTGCAGGTATAACCTTTAGTGCAACCGGAGTTGGAAGTCTATTATTTGCTAGAACTTGGGGGAAACTCGGTGATTCAATTGGATATGAAAAAATATTATCCTTTCTACTAATTCTTGCTTTCGTGTTTATCATTCCGCAGGCATTCGTTTCCGAACTATGGCAGCTAGTCATCCTACGTTTCTTATTTGGCATTGCCGCCGGTGGATTAATACCAATCACAACTGCTCTAATACGGAGAGAGTCCCCGATTGAGGTACAAGGTGAACTAATGGGTTATAATACGAGTTTCCGCTTTTTAGGTAATATTATCGGACCAATGTTTGGCGGATTTATCAGTGGATATATCGGTATTTCATCTGTCTTTTTTGTTACCGGATCGCTGTTCTTGATCGCATTTACCATTATTTACTTCGCCAGAAAGAAACCACGAATAGATTTTGAGGATGTATTAATAGAAGAAGAGGAAATGCAAGCCAAATTATTGTGAAGATAGCACACTTTCAATTTAGAAAGTGTGCTATTCTTTTTATTAGAAAAGAAAATATAGCTATTTACTCATTATTTGTCCAGCTCCAGCGCCTATCCCTTCGAGTCGCTTGCTCTTTTCTTATTAGATTATTGAATTGGAGTGCGACTCATGCGTCAGACAATCGGATATATTATCATTCTTCTTTGCTTTCCACTTATTTGGCTGTTATATTCCTATATCCATAGTGAGACGCAAACTGCCTCTGAGTTTAAAGAAGATTTAAAAGTTGCAATCCCCCTTAATACACCAATTATTACATCGCCTATTGTTCTATTAGATAAAGATAACGAAATTTTCTCGGAGGATTATGTTGAGTGGCGAGATCCTCTACCATTAGAATCTATTCCTCTCTTCGTTCAAGAAGTGCTTATTCAAAGTGAAGATGTAGAGTTTTATAATCATATTGGCTTTAATTTTAGCGCGATTTTTCGTGCTGTTTTTGCAAATGCAGCAGCAAATGCAAGCGACCAGGGAGCAAGCACAATCACTCAGCAATTAGTGAGGTTAAGATACTTATCTACAGAAAAAACGTATGAACGGAAAGTCACAGAACTAGTCTACGCATACGAGATGGAAAAACATTCGAACAAAGAGCAAATACTAGAAAACTATCTAAACGAAATATATTTTAGTAACCAAGTGTATGGAATTGGCGCAGCCGCAACCTATTATTTTGGTAAACCATTAGGTGAATTAACTGAAGCACAACAAGTATTTATTAGTGCTATTCCAAATAATCCATCCGTTTATAATCCATTGAAAAATTTTGAAGCTACTAAAAATCGGCAAGAATTGTTGATTGATATTTTAGTGAAGAACGATAAAATTTCTACAGAGCATGGGAATGGGTTAAAAAATGAGCCTATTGTTCTTCAAACTAAAACAAAAACACAATTGTATCCAGTTTATAGTACGTATGTATTAGACGAATTAAAGTCTTTAATCAGTACAAGTGAGGGATTTCAAGAGAAAATTGAATCCGCCTCAAACGAACAGCAAGCACAGTTTTTCAAAAATGAATTACAAACTCGCGTGAATGAAGTAATTTCTCAGGGCCTAATTGTACATACCGCTTTAGACCCACACAAACAAAAAGAAGATGTAGCTTATATCGATAGCCTCCTGCATCAAACAAAAGATTTACAAGCTGCTTCTGTAGTTATTAATAATGAAACAAGAGAAATTGTCAGTATGTACGGCGGGAAGGATTATAAAAAGTTTGATTTTAACCGGGCAAATCAAGCAGTGAGACAACCTGGATCCGCTTTAAAACCCTTACTTGTGTATGGACCAGTTTTTGAAACGACTTCATTAACTCCTAACAACGAAGTAAGTGGGGGTAAATTATGTATTGGGGATTATTGTCCTCAAAATTATGGAGGAGCCGTATACGGAAATGTTACCTTAAAACAAGCTTTTCGTTTTAGCCATAACACTCCCGCTGTGCGTCTATTGCAAACCGTCGGGATTGAAGATGCCTTTGCGAAGTTAGAGCAATTCCAATTTGATCATTTAATCGAGGAAGATCATACCTACCCTGCTGCTCTTGGTGGTTTGACGAATGGAGTAACAGTGCTCGAAATGGCGGACGCTTATACAGGCTTTATTAACGGAATGTATAAACCTGCCCATGCTATTCGCAAAGTAACAAACAAGAGTGGTGATATTCTATATGAATGGAAAGAAGAAAAGATCGAAGTATGGTCTCCTAAAACTGTAAATATAATGAGAGACTTACTGGCAGATGTAGTAGTTAATGGGACTGGTAAAGGTTTATCAATGACCGCTCCTTATGTTGGAGCTAAAACAGGAACGACAAATGACTTTTATGATTACTGGGTTGCTGGACTTTCCGATACACATACTTCGGCAGTATGGATTGGCTATGATATGCCACAAAATATGAAGCCAATAGAATCTAAAAAGATTCATCATAAGATATTTAACCAAATCATGAATTGAGTAAATAGAGACGAAAAAATGAGCTTGAGATGTTTCTCCAAGCTCATTTTTCTATACAAAATAAAGCCTAATCGGGTCATTTTAGGCTCTGTTGAAGAATAAAGTAGATTTTAGATACCTCTCTCGAAATTTTACTAATTAAAGTGTCCACCCTAAAAGATATAGGAATAGTACGTCGCTAGATCAAATAAAATGATAACAGGTAGAAATGAGGTGATTGTATGTTAGAAAAACTTAGAAAAATTAATCTAAAAACTGCTGTAATCATGGGGATTACTTTTTATTCTTTGACTATCTTAATCCATCTTCTTATTTTAAGTGGGATTATTCCATTCACATGGGTTAATGGTGGACGGTCTGAATCCTTCGCTACTCAACTACCAATATCTATAGTAAATATTGTTATTTCTATTTTTGGAGGAATTTTTACACTGTTTGTTGGCAGAAATATACTAAGTAAATACAAAAGGGCACTAACCATTATATGTTGGCTTTTTGTTGTACTTTGGTCAGTTGGGTTTATACAACAATTGTTAGGTACACCTTTTGAAAAAATGATTTGTTCGTTTATATTGTTGCTAGGAGTCATCTCGAACTTCCGTATGGCGATTGAAAAAAGAATAACACTTAAATTAACAAATTCATGAAAAAAAGTGCTTTAAGTTAAGGATACTTCTTCAGTATAAATTTCTTCATGGAGGACCTTTCTAAAATGGTATTTATTGCCCACCTAATCGTTTTGATGTTTCTCTCTTATATTATCTTTCTCAATCATTGTTTATATAATACTTACTCTGCTCAATCTTATCTTTAATATCTACTCACTTATTGATTGAAGTGCAACGCGGCTAATCTTGAACCTCGTATACTGATCGCGCTTTGTTCAAAGTACGAGGTTTTTTTATAATTTTTCAACAGCAAGATCTACTATTTTTCTAATAACAAGCGGTATTTCATCCGAACTTTTAATAGTAAACAAATGCTCCGCTTCATCTTCAGTGGGAACTATTATATCTCCTGTATTAGTCTCTACTTGCTGTCTAGAAAGTACTTCGGCAAAAGTTGAAGCGACTCTTAATATCTTTGTACTGCGTTGACCTTCAGCGATTCTTTGTTTTAGAACATGATCGGGGAGTTCAAAATTTACAAGGATACAAGTAAATCCTTGGTTTTGATAATATTCAATTAATCTCAAACGACCTTTTCGATTGCGATTCGAGTTACAAAGAATAAGATGGCAAGTTGTCTCTTGAACTGCATGATTAACAATCGCTTGTGTAATTGCATATTTTATCGTGTTACTCCCCTGCTTGGGAAGTAAGGATTGGTAATGTGTATGAAGGAACTCCGCATGATTATCTTGATCAATCACTACTGAGTTGAGAAGCTCTTTTTCCAAAACTTCGGCAAATGTCGTTTTACCGCTATGCGTTTTTCCGACCGTCATAACTACTAACCTTTTCATTAGATAAATACAACTCCATCCCAAATTTTAGAATTAACCTTACATTTTATTCGCAGCACTGAAAGAGATAAGGAATAGCATTTTAGTTAGAAGGTAGGTACTCTCGCCATTCCTCCCACACTTTCAGATAAGCACTTAAGTCATGAGGATGTACTTTTTTACAAATCCCGATACGGGTATATAACTGAAATAAGACCTCTTCCAAAAGCTTTGTATTACTAATTGAGTTATTTTGGTTCAACAATGAAAATGATGAAAATAATGTCCCTAAATCTAAATCGTCTGGAGAAGAGCAAAATGCGTATGTAAAATCATAAATCATCGGACCTATTAGCGGTGAAGGATCAATAACTCCATTTAATTTACTGTCTTTAAATATTAAATTATGAACGCCAATATCTCCGTGAAGATAATACTTTTCTTCTTGATGCTCATAAGTATTTAGTTTATTTACTAAAACTCCTACTCTTCTATGTTCTTCACTTGAAAACAAATCCCCAATATTAGCTTTAGCATATTCTAAACTTTCTAGATTAAAGTCCGCCCATGAGTTTCTACTTACCCCCGTAAGCCTACCCCGGTTGGCGTTCTCATCTGCTTTTTTATATTGATTGAACAATTCCTCCACAATAATAGTCATCCATCCCAGCTTAGACCCTCTATTTATATGAGTATCTCCTAAAATATAAGAGTAGACTATAAATTCATTGTTTTCGTCAGTGTAAAGTATATTTGGCAACAACTTCACATTTCTATAAATTTGAAGAAAATCCTTCGTTGTAGTAATTATATTAGGTTGATCTATTTTTATAACATATAATGGCTTGTCTCCTGAAGATAAACTATATATAATTCCAGCTGTAGTACCTCCTTTAATTTCTTTATATTCTATATTTTCTTCAATGATGCCTAGGCACTTAAGAGTAATTGTGATTTCGTCTATTGTTTTCATGTCTAAACCTCACTTGTAATTGAATTTCAATTTCATACGGTTATCATCCTATATATAGTGAATTTTATTGATTAGAGCGGCAGTAGTATTATTCTATATTCCTTTATTTCATATTAAAGTACTACTCACTCAATTGATTGGAGTGAAAGGTGGCGACTCCAGTGGGATGAGTGAGACAGATGAGATATCACATCGACGCGTTAGCGACGGTGATAGCTCATCGCTCACCCCACGGAGGCCAACAGGATGTTAGTCACGAAGGCATTGCCACACGACGTGGCGCACTTAGCCTTCGTTCTACACCTGAAACGGAAGTCAGTCGTGTCCTATAATAGAAATCAAAGAAATGGTAAACTAGCAACTATTCCATTGTATAGTTTAATCATTATATAAATAACGAGTGCGATAAAAAGACTCCAGACGATGATCTCAAACATGACTAATCCAAGTGTACCGACAAGAGTCATCGAACTGCTCAATTTATATACGACATAAACAAAATATATAAAAGTAGTTATCAAAAATATAATTAGCAATAATTGGACCGATTGAAATCCAACTAAAGAAATCACTGCTCCAACAAAAAAGATAACAAAGCCTCCACGTGCCTGTGCCATAGTCTTACCTTCATAGTCCTTTGAGAAAAACAGCATACCAATTTCATGAATCGTCTCCGCAATTAGTTTCAATGCAGAAAGAATCATAAAATAGATTAATGCCAGAATGATCAATAAAAAAAGTTTTAGTTCTAAATCGGAAAGAAATTCTCTCATTCCACTGTACACACCAATTACCTTAAAAAGTTCTATAACTTTATTCATCGTAAATGTAGCGAATGATAAACTGAACAATACTATCGTAATTAGTGGTAAAAAGCCAAACACATAAGGGTTTTTCATATGTACTCCTTTGAAAGGTTGTTCCTGTTATTTTTCTTTATGGCTAGCCTGTTGTAGAAGCAAGTGAATTTTTTGTGACAGTATTAATTTACCTAGTTCTACTTATTTAACTAATCTTAAATATCATATCGAAAGAAAGATACTATATGCAATAGCAAGTAATACATTCTATGCAATTAATACTTATCTGCGTTATAATTTTGGAGATACATTAAATACACTAATTTGAGAGGAGGATTCCTTTGTCCTTAATTTTCGCAATTTTCTTGCCCATTATATTGGCGTTAGTGATTCCTTTTTTATTCAAGAAAGTTTCGAGTATTCATACTGGTTGGTTCGTGCTACTTGCTCCACTTGCTTTGGTAATCTTTTATGCTACATATATACCAACTGTCATGGATGGTAGCACATACATAGACAAGTTTGCTTGGATTCCATCATTGGATATTTCATTAGTTTCATACATAGATGGACTAAGCTTGCTGTTTTCACTACTCATAACTGGAATTGGCGCATTAGTTGTTCTCTATTCTATCTTTTATTTAGATAAAGATAAGGAGAAACTTGGTAACTTCTACGTTTACTTATTACTATTTATGAGTGCAATGCTAGGTGTTGTTCAATCAGATCATCTCATCAGTTTATATTTCTTCTGGGAATTAACTTCTATATCCTCGTTCCTGCTAATCGGATATTGGTACACCAGGGATGGTTCTCGATTTGGGGCTTTAAAATCGATGATGATCACTGTGTTCGGTGGTCTGATGATGCTAGGTGGATTCCTGTTACTTGGTATTATGGGAGATACGTTCTCTATTCGTGAATTGATCGATCAGGCACCAACGCTTGTAAGTCAGGAGTTATTTGTTTGGGCACTTGTTCTCGTACTAATCGGGGCATTTACAAAGTCTGCTCAGTTCCCATTTTACATTTGGTTACCGGATGCAATGGAAGCACCTACTCCGGTTAGTGCATATCTGCATTCTGCAACAATGGTTAAAGCAGGTTTATACTTAGTTGCTAGATTCACACCCATATTTGCGTTATCAGAAGTCTGGGTTTGGCTTGTAACGGGAGTAGGATTACTAACTCTGTTATGGGGTTCTATCTTTGCTGTAAAGCAAACAGATTTAAAGGCCATATTAGCTTTCTCTACAGTAAGCCAGCTCGGGTTGATCATGTCGTTGCTTGGTATTGGATCTATCTCCTATCATGTTACTGGAGATTTAGTGACTACCTTTACATTCGCTACTTTTGCAGCGATATTCCACTTAATGAACCATGCTACGTTTAAAGGTAGCTTGTTTATGATTGCAGGTATTGTTGATCATGAAACAGGTACACGAGATATTCGTAAGCTTGGTGGATTGATGAGCTTGATGCCTATTAGCTTTACTATCGCTATGATTGGTAGTTTCTCCATGGCTGGAATTCCACTATTTAATGGATTCTTAAGTAAAGAAATGTTTTTAGATGCTACTCTTTCCTTGCAGCACTTTAATGTGCATTCTTTAGAATCTTGGTGGATTTTGTTTCCATTAGTAGCCTGGGTTGCTAGTGTTTTCACATTTGTCTATAGCCTATATTTTGTATTCCATACATTTAGAGGCAACTACAAACCTGAGCTGTTACCGAAAAAAGCACATGAAGCACCTCTAGGCATGCTTGTATCTCCGAGTATTTTAGCAATACTTGTGATCGTAATATTCTTTGTTCCTAATTTTTTTGGAAACACTTTCATAAAACCCGCAGTAGCAGCTATTCAGCCACTAGCTTATCAAGTGCCTGCAGATGTTGGATTTAAGATAAAAGCATGGCATGGTTTTGACTCTATAGCATTGTATATGACATTAGGTATCTTTTTAATAGGTTTCATTTTATATAAAACAATTGCTAAATGGTCTCCTATTTACGATAAAATGCCTGCTAACATATCTCTCAATAGATTTTACGATGGGTTGATGAACCTATCAGACAAAGGTGCTAATCGACTATCCTCTACTTATATGACTGGATCTATTCGATCGTACTTAATCTATATGTTCGGTGCAATTATTATTCTATTAGCGTTTACAATGTGGATTAAAGATGCATTTGTCATAGATTTAACTAATTTGGCGCCAATTCAATTTTTTGAAGTGTTAATTTCCATTGTATTAGTAATTAGTACACTGACTATTTTAATAACAAATTCAAGGCTGACTGCGATTATTGCACTGGGAGCAGTTGGATATACAGTCTCATTGTTCTATGTCATATTCAAAGCGCCTGATCTCGCATTAACTCAATTGGTTATAGAAACTGTATCGGTGGCACTATTTTTAGGTGCATTTTATCATCTTCCTAAATTGAATAAATATGAAAAGGGAAAAGAAGATCGTCGTTTCCGCTTGACTAACTTCGTTATTGCTTTGGGTGTTGGTGTAATGGTTACATTAATAGCGATTGCTTCCCATTCTCAAAAGCTTGTAAAATCCATCTCTGACTATTACAAGGAAACCGTCTATTCAGAAGCAGGTGGAGGAAATATCGTAAATGTTATTTTAGTCGATTATCGTGGCTTTGATACATTATTTGAAATTAGTGTACTTACTATTGCATCGCTTGGAATTATCGGAATGATAACAGTTCGCCTAGCAAAAAAGAAAGGAGATAGAAAAGTTGAAAACAAATGATTTAATTATTCAAACGGCCACAAAAGTAGTGTTTTTCATCATCTTTCTATTCTCCATTCATATCTTTTTTGCCGGTCACTATACTCCAGGTGGAGGATTTGTAGGTGGATTAGTTATGTCTAGTGCCATTGTTTTACTGATGTTAGCTTTCGATTTGAAAACCGTACAAGAAATGCTACCGATTAATTACACAGTAGTTACTGCAATTGGTTTATTAATTTCAATCTTAACTGCATCAGGTTCCATTTTCTTTAATGTCCCATTCTTCACTCACGTATTTGATGACTTTTACATACCATTGCTTGGAGAAACATCTATCCATACCGCTATGTTTTTTGATACCGGCGTATACTTAGTAGTTGTAGGCGTTACGATAACCATCATTCAAATGATAGGGGGAGATGAATAATGGAGATTTTGATGTCCATTTTAATCGGCTTTCTATTTATGGCTGCCGTCTATTTAATACTATCTAGAAGCTTACTGCGTATAATTATTGGCACTGGTTTGCTTAGTCATGGAACCCATCTATTACTACTAACGATGGGTGGATTAGGCGGGGAATCTGCTCCTGTATTAGCAGATGGAATTACGGATTATGCAGATCCATTACCACAGGCGCTTATTTTAACGGCGATTGTCATTAGTTTTGGTGTAACTGCTTTTTCGCTCGTTTTAGCTTACCGTGCATATAAAGTTGTTGATACCGACAATATGGATTTAATGAAAGGAAATGAAGACAATGATTAACTTATTATTATTCCCTGTCCTAATTCCTTTTCTGTTTGCCGCTGTTCTATTACTTTTCCCTAAAAAAGTGAAAGCTCAGCGAATTGTAACGATGATTGGTTTACTATTCGCTTTAGCTTCATCCTTTGTCTTACTTTACAAAGTAAAAGTAGATGGTGTACAAACCCTCACATTAGGTAGCTGGGCACCTCCATTTGGAATTACAATGGTTTCTGATATGCTTTCTGCATTATTGGTTACCTCTTCTCTACTCATCGTATTCTTTGTAGTGTGGTACAGTTTCACTTCTATAGGGGAGGAACGAGAAAAAGCATTTTATTACCCTGCGATCCTATTCATGCTTACAGGTGTAAATGGTGCATTTACTACTGGCGATATTTTCAATATGTTTGTATTCTTTGAAGTATTATTAATGTCCTCTTATGTGTTAATCGTTTTAGGAGGAGAAAAGATTCAGCTGAAAGAATCGATCAAATACATAATTGTTAATGTTGTATCCTCCTCTTTGTTTGTTATTACAGTTGGTTATTTGTATTCTGTAGTTGGCACATTGAATATGGCGGATATTTCTGTAAAACTAGCAGAAATAGGACCATCTGGGATTGTGACAGTTATAGCAGTTCTATTCCTAATCGTATTTGGGATCAAAGGTGGTATATTCCCGTTATTCTTCTGGTTACCGGGATCATATGCAGCCCCTCCTATCCCAGTGCTTGCATTATTTGGAGCGTTGCTTACAAAAGTAGGGGTGTATGCAATAATGCGAACGTATACCCTGTTTTTCACAAGTGATGTAGGGTATACGCATAATTTATTAATGATACTTTCCATTCTTACTATTGTGGTAGGATGTATTGGAGCTCTAGCGTATTTTGATGTAAAACAAATTATTATTTATAATATTGTCATAGCTGTGGGTGTTATATTGTTTGGAGCCTCTGTTATGAATGAAAGTGGAATGATGGGGTCTGTCTTTTATTTGATCCATGATATTCTCATTAAAGGTGCACTGTTTCTATTCATAGGAATTATTATTAAGATTACAGGGACGTCCGATTTACGTAAAATGGGCGGACTTATCAAGCGTTATCCAATGCTCGGGTGGAGTTACTTAATCGTTGCATTTGGACTAGCTGGTATCCCGCCTTTAAGTGGTTTTATAGGGAAGCTATTAATCGTACAAGGTGGATTTGAAGCTGAGCTCCTATGGCAAAGTATTTTCATATTAGCATCTAGTTTACTAGTACTACTCTCTGCAATTCGTATTTTCATCTATGCATTCTGGGGTGAGGAAAAGGGAGAGCATCTTATTAGTCCAAAAAAATATCGTCATTTATTGGCTCCAGCGATCACATTAGCTGGAATTACGGTCCTTTATGGCGTTGGTGCAGAATACTTAGTACCATTTATGGCAGATGCCGCAAATGTACTACTCGATCCTTCTATATATGTTGATGCTGTATTCGAAGGGGTGAAATAATTTGGCTTTTCAAATTTTATTGAATGTACTAATCGCTCTTACTTGGATGTTCTTATCGGTGTCTATTAAGCCTACGACGTTCATAGTCGGTTATTTACTCGGATTACTTATGCTTTTCATGCTTCGTAAATCATTTAGTTCTAGATTTTATATGGACCGTATATGGGCTGTCATTAAGTTAGCTTCCCTATTTTTAAAGGAACTTGTGTTGTCCAACTTCTCTGTATTAAAGTTAATCATGCAACCAACCATGCCTATTCGTCCCGCAATCTTTGCGATGCCGACAGTACTCGAACAAGATTGGGAGATTACCCTGTTGTCTAGTTTGATCACTTTAACACCAGGTACCATAGTAATTGATATTTCAGATGATAATAAAACATTATATATCCACTCGATAGATTTTGAAGATATCGATGAGGCAATAGAATCCATACAGAATACGTTCGAAAAAGCCATTTTGGAGGTGAGTAGATCATGATAACTTTTCTATGGGTAATTGTTGTGTTAATAAGTTTATCCGTTTTAGGTTTTGTTTATCGCCTAGTGAAGGGTCCTTCTACTCCAGACCGCGTTATTGCATTGGATGCTATAGGAGTTGGCCTAATAGCACTAATTGGGCTTATATCTATTCTTTTTGATACCGTCTTTTTCCTAGAGGTTATCATGTTACTTGCAGTTCTATCTTTTATCGGGACTGTCGCATTTTCTAAATTCACGGAGAAGGGAGAAATCATTCAACGTGACCGTAATAGCTAATATTCTTATCATTGGTACTATTTCTTTTGGAACCATTTTCATCTTAGTTACTGCTATTGGTTTAATACGCCTACCTGATGCATTCTCAAGAGCCCATGCTGCATCAAAAAGCGCAACTTTAGGCGTTATGAGCATATTACTAGGGGTATTCCTTCATTTTTGGTTAATTGAAGGTCATTTCAATTCTCGTATTTTATTAGGAATTCTCTTTATATTCATCACAGGACCTGTTGGAGGACATATGATGGGGCGAGCAGCTTACTTGTCAGGGGTTAAATTAACCGATAAAACGGTACGCGATGATTTAGCTGAAGTGATTAAAAAGAAAAGAGAAAAGCTGCAATAAGAGCTGATAAAAATTATCTAACGAGCATGTTTTGAAAAAATTCAAAACATGCTTTTTTGATGAATTAATAGATTGAATTTGGGCTCCCTCGTAGCTTTATTCGAAATATTTATAAGAATGGATATAAATTTCCTATAAATTATTATTTTAGCAAACTTTTTTATCTGCTTAACCGTCTAAATAGTAGTATATTTATATTTGTTTATGAATGTGAAGTTGAATTACACATAATAAAGGAGAATACCATCTTATGAACAAATCCCGTATCAAAAAACGAGTACCATGGATTGAGGTTGCTTGTATTGGTATAATTGCACTTCTGAGTATGACCTTCATCCTACTGAGTTCCTCAACAAAGAGCAATGCAATCCAAACTAGCAGCAAAGTAAAAAACACAGAAATAAAAAAAGAAGATTCGACTAAAGAATCGGCTTTTCCTGGAATACTTATAAAAACGGAGGTGTCAAATGACGAGTATTCGCCTTATTCAATGCAATACCCACATAGCAAAGTAGAATCATTTAATGTAAGTATCAAAAAATACATAGATGAACAGCTTGACACTTATTTAATCGCCATGCAAGAAAATAAACAGAGAGGTAGTAAGATCCCTGGAGAATTGAACATCGCATTTGAAATATTTCCACATACCTCAGGGTCTTTTTCATTTGTTATGATTACTGGAATGTATACTGGTGGAGCAAATGGATATACAGAATTTAACACGATTAATTTTCACCCTAAATCAGAAAAAATTATAGGGATTAATGATCTATTTGGAGGTGATGAATCTAATCTTGTAAAGCTTTCATCACTTGTACGAGATAATATTAAGAAAGACCCCAGTCTGAAAGATCAGGTGCAAGAAGAAGAAATGTTGCTAGCTACCGAACCAAGATGGAGTAACTTTGAACAGTTTGCAATAATAGACGATACACTTGTTATCTATTTTGATGAGTATGAGATTGCTAGCGGGGCGGCAGGTGCACCGATCATTGCTGTCCCCCTTTCCGAGTTAAATGAAGAACTGCTTGCACCTTATAAGCTTGATATTTCAGTGGATAGATTGCCAAAACCTCCTGTAGAAGATAATTCTGTGGATGTTAAAGTAGAAGAAAACAGTAAAGATGAGACTTCAACTCAAGTTGACCAACAAATTGATGATACTAAAATGAAGCGAGTTGCTTTAACTTTTGATGATGGACCAGATCCAAAAGTTACACCTAGTATTCTAACAACTTTAGCAAAGTATGATGCAAAAGCGACATTCTTTATGCTTGGGAGCAGAGTAGAATTCTACCCGGAGATTGCAAGCGATGTGTTGAAAGCCGGACATGAGCTTGGCAATCACACATGGACTCATGCAAAATTAACTAATATGACCACAGATGCAATCTTGGAAGAGGTTTCCAAAACAAATAACATCATCGAACAATCCACTGGACAGGAACCTACCGTTTTTCGCCCTCCCTACGGTGCTTTTAATGATGATTTGGTGAACATTTTGAACTTACCAGTTGTATTATGGGACGTAGATACACTTGATTGGAAACATCGTGATGCCTCTCAGCTATTAGTATCTGTGAAGAGCAGTGTTCATGATGGAAGCACCATTTTAATGCATGATATACATTTATCCACTGCTCAAGGACTAGAAGATGTTCTTGTATATTTGATCAGCGAAGGATATACATTCGTAACTGTTTCGGAACTTGAATAACTGTAAGGATGAATTAATGGAAAATTAATACTCGATTTTTTTATAAAGCAAATTGGTAGTTTTTCTACCAATTTGCTTTTAAACACTATACTCTCCTTTTTATCTTTAAATATACCCAAGTTTGCCGTAAAGACATTTTTACTGTATACCTCTAGTTGCAACCTTCATTAGTAGAAATATTCAACTCAAGACCTATTATTTACTTAAGCTCATCACACTATAAATAAAATAAAGCTTCTGTACCCGCGGATAACCGAGGATACAAAAGCTTTTTTACCTTTATCAATTTTATTAGTAATATCCACCATAATAAGGCGGATATGGGGTATATGGATAGTAATACGGATATGGATACGGGTAATATGGATATGGTTGCCTATACCCTCCGAATCCTCCATATAATGCAGAACCTACAAGACCTCCTACTAAGCCACCTATAAATGGGGTTCCAAAGCCTCCAAAGCTTCCAAATCCAGGACCCCTAAAACCTCCCCGATATCTGACCATGCTACTCCTCCTTTCCTCTCAGTGTATGCCACTAGGAAAATCGAGTCTGTGCATATGCCCTATTCTTCGTCCGCCATTATTTCTACTAATGTCGCTAACGTACGTACCATAACTCCAGTACCACCTTTTGGTCCAAAGTCATGAGCAGCTTTTGTATCAGATGTACCTGCGATATCCAGATGAATCCATGGAGTTTCCTCAACAAATTCCCCAACAAACCCTCCACCGAATATCATATGACCATCTCCACCGGGTGAATTATTAAGGTCTGCTACATCACTTTTACGAATGCGTTTTTTGTCGCTTTCAGTTAGAGGTAGTCTCCAAACGAATTCTCCTGTCTCTAGGGAAGCTTCCATGAAAGTTTCGAAGAATTCCTCATTGTTCGTTAATGCACCAGTCTTATCATATCCTAATGCCGTTATAACGCCACCTGTTAACGTTGCAACATCTACAATATAGTTCGCTCCTTGTTGCTTAGCATATGTAACAGCATCCGCTAAAACTAAACGACCTTCTGCATCGGTATTTAAAATTTCGATCGTTTTACCACTCATGGATGTAATAACATCGTCTGGTTTAAAAGCACTACCTGAAATCATATTGTCTGTAGATGCAATGACAGCGATCACGTTTTTATTTGGACGAAGTTCTCCAATAATTTGCATTGCCCCTAAAACGGCAGCTGCTCCCCCCATGTCACCCTTCATACCAACAATGCCAGTTTTAGTTTTAATAGAGTATCCACCTGTATCAAAAGTAATACCTTTGCCTACTAATCCTACAACATCCGTCCAATCATCCGTTGCTTGATATTTTAAAGCTATAAGTCTTGGTTCTTCAACGGAGCCTTGATTTACTGCAAGAAGTGCACCCATTCCAAGCTCTTCCATCTCTTTTTTTCCAAGGATTTCGGTTTCGAATCCGTATGTTTCTCCAAGCTCTCTTGCATATTCCCCTAATTGAGTAGAAGTCAATACATTACCAGGTGTATTAACAAGAATTCTTGCTTCATTTACAGCATCTGCATAAATGGTTCCTACTTCAAAATAAGAAACGACCTCTTCATCCTCTTCGTCCATTAACAGTTCGATAGACGGTAAATAATAGTCAGGAACATTCGAAGTTGTTTTATACCCCAAAAATGTAAATGAACCCATGCCAATTCCTTCAGCTGCTAAATAAGATACATCTGCTACAGTTATAGTTTCAGTAGTAAATGAAGGAAGCCAAATTGCAAGTGATTCTGGTTTACTAGTTAGTAATTCTTTACCGACAAGACCAAACGCTTCCCGCACGCTCTCTTGCGTTAATTGTTTTCGATCACCTAGTCCTACAAATAGTACTCTTTTTACTGATTCTTGGTTCGATACAGGAATTTTGACAATTTTCTTTAAATCAGTGGAAATATCTCCACTTTTTACCCAGTCGCCTATATGCTCTCCGAAACTATTTAAAAAAGTATCCCATTTTGGTGTATTTTCTATATGCTTAGAAACTCCAACTACAAGCGTTTCTGATTGTACTTCTTCAAATACTACTTCATTTGTATGGATAATCATTATTTTTCCCCCTACTATTTTCGATATACTCCTATTATATAGGAACCTTACATATTTTTCGAATGGAAGGAATGTGATATACTAACAATCATATAAGTTCAAAAATGAAAGGCGGTGTCTACTTTGGCAATCCTCCAAAACACTCCACTTCTGGCTGCACTTTTTTCTATTTTCTTTGCACAATTCGTCAAAATTCCCATTCACTTTTTAATGACGAGAAAATTAGATTGGTCTTTATTCACTTCTACCGGTGGAATGCCTAGTTCTCACTCTGCTGCTGTTACATCTTTATGTACTGCTATTGCTTTTGAAACAGGGCTGGATTCTCCATTGTTTGCAGTTGCTATGGTATTCGCGGTAATTGTTATGTTCGATGCAACAGGCGTCCGTTTCCAAGCTGGTCAGCAAGCAATTATGATCAATCAAATGCGCATTGATTTCCAACTATTTGTGGAGCAAACGAGAGATTGGTCCCAGAAGAAAAATGAAGAGAAAATAGAGGAACTTAAAACTTTACTAGGTCATAAACCTATTGAAGTTTTCATGGGTGCCATAACCGGTATACTGATTTCTATTGTAATTTATAACATTATACAATAAGTAAAATGGGGCAAAAAGACATCCGGTCATTGAAGGTCACAGCCTGTTTCTATCGTTTCCAAAGGGCTTTGAACAGTCGTTTTGCTATTTGATTACCGAGTCAATTTTTAGTGATATTGGTTGTGACAATCGTCACAACCAATATCACTTTTTTTCGATAATCGTATGGCATTTATCTGTTCGCCACCCTTAAACAACTTTTAGAGAAAGGTAAGTACATTTTTGGATAACTAGAGAAAAGATACTTTCCAATTGATAGAGCAAAGCTCACGAAGATGCAATTTCGTTCGCTGTTTCGCTTCTTTATTAAGTAAATACTTACTATTTCTCCTTTCCCACTAATGTAAAAGAAAATCTACCTTTACATCCTTATTACAGTATAGTTTCTCTAACTTTCTACATCGCTGCGCTAGCTTCGAAACATGAAAGTGCGTTGGAACGGAAATCAGTAGTATTATTCATTCTTTTTAGTCCCATGAACTCTGTGTTTACGCTACATTTTTGTATATTTTATTCAATAAGAAAAGGATGGCTCTATGGAGCCATCCTTTTCTATTAAAACATCTGATAACCATTTTTTCTTAAAAATTTTATGACAAAGCCCGCAGCAATTGTACCTACAAGACCTCCAGCTAAAATAATTATATCTGCAGCATGTAGAGAAACAATTTTTTCTCCTAGAGCTGAGAATGCTGATCCTGGTTTCGTAAAGTAATCAAAAAACCCAACTTCATCGATGATTAGTACCACAACAATCGGATAAAGAATGGCCATAAACCATGTCATACGAAGTAACATGTTCATTAAGAAGGCGATTCCAAAAAACATGACAAAAAATATAACAACTGAAAGTATCATTTGAACTAACATAAACTCCATATTATATAACCTCCGTAACATCTGTAAATAGTTTACCTTAACGGAGGTTAGTATTCAATGAACATATTTGTTTTCACTTTTTTGTCATAATCTTCTTTATTTTCTACCAGACCCATTACAACAGTTGCATGTTTCAGACCCGCCTAATCGAAGTTGGAAATACCCCTCTCCTTTGCAATATGGACAATGCGTGTTCTTCGTCTCCGTTTTCATTCTTGTCATAGTAATCGTCTCCTTTTCTATATTTTTATAATATTCAGATAATATATCACACACAGAATATTTTGTAAAGGAGAAATACGATTACTCTAAAAAGAAAAGCTCCCACTATAAAGAAAGTGGGAGCTACTATTGTTCCTAACAATTATAAGCTGAATTTACCTTTTTTCACTACTAGTGGAAGTCCACCGATCATGTAAAGTGCACGATTATCGATTACTTTTTTCATGATGGATGCTTTGGTACCTGTAAGTTTTCTTCCCATTACATCCCCAATTGCATCATGTTCTCCAAGAGAACAAACGGCTCCTTTTAAGTTTGGTACGAATTCTTCCGTAGCATTACCATTCGTAAGAGATACAATATTTTTTGCAACAGTTACTGCTTGTTGCATTGCAATTTGAGCTGTTGGTGGATATGGACGGTTAACTGCTTCATTGATCATTAGAGCACAGTCTCCAACGATGAATACGTCAGGGAATCCAGGAGCTCTCATATCTTTTTCTACTTTAACGCGCGCACGCATATTTTCAATACCTGATGTTTCGATTAAGCGATTTCCACGAACTCCTGCAGCCCATACTACTGTACCAGCTTTGATAAATTCGAATTCCTCTTCGCCTTTTTTAATTTTTACGCCTTCTGGAGTTGCCTCAACTACTGGAGTACCAATAGAGAATTCAATTCCTTTAGCTTCTAATTGTCTTACTGCATATTCCACAAGCTCCGGATCAAATCCTGGTAATACCATTGGAGCTGCTTCTACACAAACTACACGAACTTTTTCTTTCGGTACATCGTATTCTTTACAAAGTTCAGGCACACGATTTCCTAGTTCACCCAAGAATTCAATACCAGAGAACCCTGCTCCACCTACAACGATTGTTAGGCGAGTATCATCTAGTGTGTCCTCTGTTGACCACGTCGCAAATTGATATTCAATATGATCACGAATTTGACGTGCAGCATTTACATTTGCAATGGAAAGTGCATACTTATCTAAGCCAGGTATACCGAATGTCTCACCTTCAAAGCCTAAACCAATAACTAAGTAGTCATATGTATACTCACCAGCACTTGTTGTTACCTTTTTAGTATTCACATCAATCGCATCAACTGTAGCTTTTACAAAATTTACTTTACTAGAATTGATAACACTTTTTACATCATAACGAACTTGATCTGGACGTAATGTACCAGCAGAAGCTTCATGTAACCAAGTTGATTCATAATGATAATCATTTTTATTAATTAATGTAATATCCGCTTCATTTGGACCTACTAATTTTTGAAGGTTTACTACAGTAGATAATCCACCATATCCTGCACCTAATACTAGAATTGTTGGTCTTTTCAAGAAGATCGCAACCACCTTTTTATATTTTTTAAGAAAATTAATGACACAGAATATACATCATTAAACTATTTCATTTTGTCTAATGTTCGACAAATAATCTTACTTTCTATATTAGCCCTTTTCTCATACGATTTCAACTCAATATTGTATAATTGTAAAGGTCTGAAAATACTGTGATTAAATCTCAACAACTTAATAAACTATGTTGATGGTAGTCTGATGAAAAATACTAAGAAAAACCGGGCAAAAAGACGCTCGGTCCTTTAAGTTCAATACCTGTTTCTGTCGTTTTCAAAGTGCTTTAGAAAGACGTTTTGCTATATAATTACGGAGTGAATTTTTAGGGATGCCGGTTGGTTGTGACTGACGTCACAACCAACCGGCATCCCTTTTTTCGGTAATCTTACGGCGTTTGTCTATCCGTCGCCCTCCTACAACTCTTAGAAACAGGTAAGTACATTTTTAGATAACTAGAGAAAAGATACTTTCCTAATAATTGAGGAGGCTCACGAAGATGCAATTTCGTTCGCTATTTCGCTTCTTTATTGGGTAGACACTTACTATTTTTCCTTATTTCCACTTGTAAAAAGGAAATCTACTATCTTCATCCTTCCTTACACAATTTCATTCCTACATTCAACAGACGGTTTTATCCCCACATTAACTCCTACTACTCTTCTTATCTAAGCGAGAGTCTATGCAATATCCCCTAGTTTATTTAGTACTACTCATTTAATTGATTGGAGTGAAAGTGGCGACTCCTGTGGGAACAGCACGAGCTGAAAGCCCCGCAGGAAAGACGTTGGTCAAACTTTATTTGACCAACGTCTTTGCGACGAGTAACCGCAGGAGCATATGTTTTCGTAGTAACGAGGAGATTTAAGCCGTGCCCACGGAGGCCAACAGGATGTTGGTCACAAAGGCGTTGAGGCCCACAGGAGGTGGGTTATGCAATCGTTGCCGCAGGACGCGGCGAACTTAGATTGCCTTCCTTTTACGACGTGGCGCTCTTAGCCTTTGTACTCCACTGAAACGCAAATCAGTAGTATCAATCATTCTTAAAAGCCCTGTAAAACTGGTGTTCATGCTGTATTTTTATATACTTTCTTATCTTTTTAAAAAAAGAACATCTCCTAGATAAGAAAATGCTCTTTCAAATATTAGCAACTTTCAGGCGTTCCTTCTTTTTTCGCTGTTCTAAATGATGTTCCGCAACCACAAGATGCAATGGCATTTGGATTTTCTATCGTGAACCCACCACCCATTAATGATTCCTTATAATCAATTGTGGTGCCTTTCAATATAGATGCATCCTCAGTTGATACTACTATATCTATTCCATGCTGATGAAGTCCTATATCTTCTTGCTGTTTTTCTTTTTCAAAGCCCATTCCATAAGAAAGACCGCTGCATCCACCACCATTTACTGATACACGAAGGGCAGAGCCTTCTTCTCCATTGTGCGTCATCATTTCTTTTACACGGTAAGCCGCCGCTTCAGATAAAATAACTACTTCTGACATCTGAATCACCTTCCCTTTCTTATCTATATCATATCAATGTTTTTACTATGTATACAAGGAATACTACTCGAACATTTACTTCGCATTCAATATGTATTTCAAGTATAATAGAACTATAAACTGTAGAGTGAAAAGAGGACTAAAGATGGAATTAACGCCCTATTATCAAAAGGACATGGAATGCTTGAACTGCAAAAAAAAGTTTAAAACGACAAAGGTCCGCTCCAAATTTATAAAAGTTCTATCACATGAAACTGATTTTCAACCTATATATGAAAACAAAGAAGTAAACCCCTTATTATATAACATATTTGTATGTGAGCATTGTGGATTTTCATTTTCAGACGACTTCACAAAATATTTTGCTCCAGGAGTAAAAGAAACAATCCAAGAACAAATAGCTAGTAAATGGACACCAAGATCATTTGGCGATGAACGAACAATTGAAGAGGGAATTACGGCCTATAAACTAGGTATTCTTTCTGGAACCTTAAAAAAAGAAAAATTTGTAAGTATAGCAGGTTTAGCTCTTCGTATAGCTTGGCTATACCGTTTACAGACTAAACAGGAAGAAGAAATTCGATTCTTGGAAATTGCTCGTGATCGGTATGCTGACTCCTTTTCAAATGATGACTACAATGGAACACAGATGTCCGAAAGCCGCATGCTCTATTTAATAGCCGAATTATCAAGAAAAATTGGAGATATTGAAAATGCTACTCGGTATTTCTCTAAAGTAATTGAAAAACAAAAAACTTCAACTGAACCTTCTATTATTGAAATGGCAAAAGATCGTTGGCATGAAATTCGTGCTCAAAAAGAAAAAGAAGCCCAATAAAAGGCTTCTTTTTTTGATCAAATACGCCTAGGCGTATAGTTAAAATACTTGTTCTACTTCTACTACTCCTGGAACCTCTTCTAAAAGTGCACGTTCAATACCTGCTTTAAGTGTAATCGTTGAACTTGGACAGCTGCCACAAGCTCCTAGAAGGCGTAGCTTTACAATACCATCTTCAATATCTACAAGCTCACAGTCGCCTCCATCTCTAAGTAAAAACGGACGCAATTTATCTAAAACTACTTGAACTTCTTCAGTCATTGTATCAGTCATATTGATCGACTCCTTTCACTATAATCATTATAATGTGAAGGAGGGAAAAAATCCAATAAAGAATTCCGAGGAGGTCACCATTTTGACGTTACAATCTTTAAATATAGAAGTATTTGGAGCAAATGTGATATGCGCTAGTTGCGTAAATGCACCATCTTCCAAGGATACATATGAATGGCTACAAGCTGCCATCGACCGTAAATTTCCAAATCACCAAATTACTTTCACCTATATCGATTTTGAAAAGCCAATTGAGAATGAGCAACATCAGCATATTGCCAACCGAATTGCAGATGATGAATTCTTCTATCCACTCGTGATGATTAATGGCGAAATGGTTGGGGAAGGCTACATCCAACTAAAACCAGTCTACACGGCACTTGAGAAATACGGCTATATGGAATAATTTCACGAAAAAAAGCTTGAAAGTGCTCATATTGAGCCTTTCGAAGCTTTTTATATTACCCGTTATGTCGTTTGTACATCCAAAGTAAGCCTGATTTCATTAAACGTGCAATTCGTCCAGTAACGGAGATATCAGCCAAATATGCAAATCCTTGTTTTTTCCCAAGAGAGCCCATGAACCCTTTAAGTTTGATTTCCGGCATCTGTTCAGGAAGTGGTGCATCTTTCCAGCGTGCTTGAAGCACTTTAACAATTTGCTCTGCTTGTTCTTCTGCCAACTGAGCACTCGGTGCTAATGGTAGTGATGCAGCATCCCCAACAACATATACATTCGGATAGCTTGGTAAGTCATGGTATTGTGTTAAGATGACGCGACCAGATTTGTCTTTTTCACCTGGTAATGCTCTAACAGGAGCTGCCGGTTGAATACCAGCTGTCCATACCACCGCATCCACAGGAATTACCTCTTCATGATTGAATAATTTGTTCGGCTCTACTTTTGTAATGTTTGAATTACTAACTACATCCACATTATTTGTGTCGAACCACTTTTGTACATAATTACTTAATCGTTCTGGAAAATCTCTTAAAACACGAGGACTGCGGTCAAATAATTTAATGGTCAGGTCTGGACGGCTTTCACGAAGTTCGCTCGCAAGCTCTATTCCACTAAGTCCCGCTCCAACGATACCTACAACAGAACCAGAAGGAAGACCTCCAATTTTACTATACGTATCTCTTGAACGACCAATCGTTTGAATGCTATAAGTAAATTCATCTGCTCCGGGCACATTATGGTACTTGTCCTCACACCCCAGCCCAATTACTAGGTCATCGTATGCAATGGCTTGTCCATCAGCTAGTAAGACTTGTTTGCCGTCTACATCTATTTCTAAAATTTCACCGAAATTAATTTTTAATTTTTCGCTCTCTGGAAATGCAACTCGAATACTACTATCCGGAGATGTTCCAGCAGCTAGTGCATAAAATTCTGTTTTTAAACTATGAAACGGTGTTCTGTCTATCAAAGTAATTTCTACATCATCAGGAATATTATTTGGCAATAAGCGAAGTAATATTCGCATATTTCCATATCCCCCACCTAACAATACTAATTTTCGCATAATATTCTCCCTTAAATTTAATGTCATCTCAAATTATAATAGATTGTGATACATTTCACAATAGAACTTCTTAATTGACGTTTTCTTAAAAAAAGAGTAGCATGACCATGTAGTGAGGTGAACAGCTGTGAATCCTATGGTTGAATTTTGTATAAGCAACCTTGCAAACGGGTCCCAAGAAGCATTTGAAATATTAGAACAAGACTCCAATTTAGACGTTTTAGAGTATGGTTGCCTGAGTTATTGCTCCCTCTGTTCTGAAACTTTATTTGCTATTGTGAATGGTGAAGTTGTAGAAGCAAATACCCCAAGCGAACTTGTCGCAAACATATATCAATTTATAGAGGACAACCCTCTATTTTAAAAGACTGTACTTTGAGCACAGTCTTTTTATTTTGTCCATTCGCTTAAAGATTCTAGAAAATAGGTAGGTTGCTCTGCCTGAAGCTTAACTTCTGCAGTAGAATTTACCCCACTGTTCACATGTACTGTGTCAATCCCCATATGAATTCCGGTCAAGATGTCTGTTTGATAATTATCGCCAATCATGACCATCTCTTCTTTACTAAATCCATATTGTTTTTGTATAAACTCTAACATAAATGGTTGAGGTTTCCCCATATAGATTGGTTCTACTCCAGTAGAATGTTCCACTAACTTTGTAAAGGCTCCATTTCCAGGTAAAAATCCAATTTCAGAAGGAAATGCATGATCACTATTAGTAGAAAGAAATGTAGCGCCCGCTCTTACGGAAAGACAGGCAGTTGCCAGCTTCTCATAATTAATGTGACGATCAATTCCAAGTACGATAACATCTGCCATGCCAGTTGTTATCGAAATATCTCGTGATTTAAGTGCATCTTCCAAGCCCAGTTCACCAATCATAAATACTTCTTTACCTGGCATAAACTCATTAATATAATTTGCAGCTGCAATTGACGATGAAATAATATGTTCCGTATCTACTTGAATATCCATTTTGGCCAGCTTTTCCTGTAGTTGTTGTTGAGTCATAGAAGAATTATTCGTCACAAAAAATGGTTGGTTACCATTGCTTTGTAAATAATGAATGAATTTCACAGCCTCAGGAATTGGTGTTTTACCTCTATAGACAGTGCCATCTAAATCGATAAAGTATGCTTTATAATTTAACATTAGAATCCTCAGGTAAAAAGGCAGAAACTGGCCCTAATTCATTAAGTAAATAAGTTTCTACAGCTTTCGGGAATTCCTTTAAGAATGGTAAATTATTCGTCAGAACTTCCTCTAATTTTTTGTGGTCCACCGCATAAAATTGGCGAACAAGCACTTTTCTAAACTCGATAACTTCTTTTAATGGTCCATCCATTTCAGCAGAAATAACTTTCTCATCCGTTAAAATATCGATAATATCATCGTATCCACCAGGATCACGCATGATAAACCCATCGATCATTGAATTGCCTACGTCGATAATAGATTCAATAATATTATGACCAATTCGCTCAAACGCTAAATTAGATAATTCATCTACTTGCCAATCTTGTTTTGTTTCAATAAGGTTCAACAATTGGTTCATATGAGCCAATGTTAAAGCAATTTTTTTTCTATCTACAAAATACATGGAAAGGCCTCCTAATTGTTGTTCAGTTGATATATACTCCTATTCTATAGTACCATAATTCTAAGGTAGGAAGGAGTGTCACATAGTGGAGCGATTTTATTTGTACGATGATGTAGAGGATACTAAAACGAGATTTGTTGGCTTTACAGGAGAATCCCAAAGATATGATTTAGCTATTTCTCAAAGCTCTCGCTTTTTTGGAAAAGTACTTGTAATGGATATACAATATGGACGAGCAGCCATTATCGGAGCAGATGATGTGGAAGAACCAGGCTATCTCGAACATGTATTTAATAGATCAGAAGAAGAAGCAGTGGAATTACGAGATTATCTTCGAGAATTATTAAGTTAATTAATATAAGATGGCTAGTTGTGGATAACTATCACGGCTAGCTTTTTTATGTGCATTTGGATGGCCCATAAACTGCGCCACAGTATATACATTAGATTATAGCCCATAAAACTCTTGAAATGGCCCGTAAAAATGCAATATTAGCCCATAAGCTTCTTATTATAGCCCTTAACCTGGCTGTAAATATAAAAAAACTAGAGCAGATCATAGTTGATCTTGCTCTAGATTTTCGTTTACTTCTATTATAGCTTCGTCAGGAACAATTTTTGGAGCAATCCCTATTTTTTTTACGACAAAGTAGGCGCATCCAAAATTACAATATTCATATAAATAATCTTTCATCGTTCCTATTTTCGTATCAAATGTAGCTTTATGACTACGATCCTCAAAAAAACCTTTAAGACGCAGCTGACCGTAACCCCAGTCACCCATAATATAATCGTATTTAGTTAAAATTTCACTATAACGATCTAAAAACGCTTCTTCTTTAAATGCCTCGCGATAATCTTCTATAATTTCATATGTAAAGCCTTCTGCAACTATCATTCAATCACCATCCATTAGCTATTTGGAGTAGCTAGAAGTTGTTCACCTTGCAGTTGTCTTTGCTTAGCCGCAGCGTTTACCTGTTCATCTGCATGGTAGCTACTTCTAACTAGTGGACCAGCTTCACAATGGGAGAATCCTTTGCTCATAGCAATTTTTCGTAATTCTCCAAAATCTGCTGGGGAGTAATATTTTAGTACCGGTAAATGTTTTTTCGAAGGTTGCAAGTATTGACCAATCGTCATGATATCTACATTGTTCGCACGAAGGTCGTCCATTACTTCCAGAATCTCTTCATGAGTTTCCCCTAAACCTAACATTAAGGATGATTTCGTTGGAATACTTGGTTGCATTTCTTTTGCACGACGCAATAATTCGAGTGAACGATCGTATTTAGCTCTCGCTCTAACTCTTGGAGTGAGTCGACGAACCGTTTCAATATTGTGATTTAGGATATCCGGTTTTGCATCCATAATATTACGGATATTTTGTTCAATACCGCCCATATCAGAAGGTAAAACTTCTATTGATGTAAAAGGATTTTTGCGACGAATCGCACGAATGGTTTCAGCAAAAACTTCAGAACCACCGTCTTTTAAATCGTCTCGAGCAACTGCTGTTACGACAACATGTTTTAAATTCATAACTACAACCGAATCTGCAACTCTTTCTGGTTCTGCCAAATCTAACTCATTAGGTAGGCCAGTTTTTACAGCACAAAAACGGCAAGCACGTGTGCAAATAGCTCCTAAAATCATAAATGTAGCTGTTCTACGTGAACCCCAGCACTCATGTATATTTGGACATTTTGCTTCCTCACATACAGTATTTAAATTATTTTCACGCATCAGCTTTTTAAGACCCTTGTATTCATCATTCGTATTTAACTTAATTTTTAGCCACTCTGGTTTTCTTTGGTACTCTGCTTTCGTTGGTTTACACGATGTCATTTTCATCCCGACCCCATTCTAAATAAACTAACTACACTGTTGTCAATGTAACATATTATTTAATTGCAAACAACCATACAAATACCAAAGACAACCAATTTTAAAACAACTAAGCTACCCTCTTACTCTTAAAATTCCATATCGTGAAAAATAGGATAAGGATGACGACTACTGTTATAAAGCCAAACATAACAGAACCTGTAAGACCTAATACTAAATAGCCAATTGCAGCAATGACTGCACTAATAATGGCATATGGTAATTGAGTCATTACGTGATCGATTACATTAACTCCTGCACCAGTCGCTGACATAATTGTAGTGTCTGAAATAGGCGAACAATGGTCTCCAAAAACAGCTCCCGCTAAAACGGCCGCTAAAACAGGAAGTAATAACTCTGGCTCTACTACCATGATGATACTTGCACCAATTGGTAATAGTATCCCAAATGATCCCCATGAAGATCCAGTTGCGAAAGCCATAAAAGCTGTTAAAACAAACAGTAAGACTGGAATAACCCCTGCCGGAATATTATTATCTGTAACTAGATGTGCTAAATACTCACCAGTTCCTAAAGCTGTTATTAAAAATGAAAGGGACCAAGCAAATATTAAAATGTAAATAGCAGGTAACATTGAATTTATACCAGAAATAACAGCTTTCCCCAGTAAGCCCAAATTAGCATCTTTGTTTTTCTTGAATTGAAGCGTATACAATAGTACAGCTAAAATACTCGATACCATCCCACCTATAAATAGAGAGAGCGGAACATCTGTATTTTCAAAAATAACAAATATGTCCATTACTTTTCCTGAAGCCTGATAGCCTGTCCAAAACATTACAAAAAGAGTTACTACTATTAATGAGACAATTGGAAGGATTAGATCCTTTACTTTACCAAAATTATTTTCCGGGAAATTACCTTGTAAATCACCTGGATTTGATTTATTTGGATCAAAAAGGACACCAGTTTCTCTTGCAAGTTTTTCATGTTTTTTCATCAGACCTAAGTCATTGTCTGTCCATGCTGTAAAAAATACCATTGCAAGCGTAGCAATTACATAAAAATTCATCGGTGCCATTAACATAAACGCTTGCAGTGGAGTATAGTCTGTTACTGCATGAGTAGCAAATATAACACCAAGCTGACTTATTAGAAACGCACCCCAGCTAGAAACCGGAGAAATTACACAAACTGGTGCTGAAGTAGAATCGATAAAATAAGCTAGCTTTGCACGAGAAACACGATGAGTGTCAGTAATTGGACGAGCAATCTGTCCTACAGCAAGTGCATTAAAATAATCGTCTACGAAAATAATAATACCTAAAAAAGCTGTAAGGAGTTTAGATCCGCGATTTGTTTTAATACGTTTAACTGCCCATGCAGCAAATGCAGTACTTCCTCCTGACAGACTAACAATCGCAGTAACCACCCCAAGCAACAATATAAACAATAATATATAAATATTATACATATTCAATCCATTATCCCAAAATGACGTGATAAAGGAATCCCAAAGAATGATCAATGAATCAATCGGCGAAAAGCTTTCTACTAACAGAGCCGCTGAAACAATACCGACCCCCAATGATAATAAAACTCTCTTCGTCACAAGCACCATTAAAATAGCTAGTAGTGGCGGTAAAATCGAAAATATCGTATTTTCCAAAACAATTCCTCCCAAATATAAAAAGCCAAACCTAATATATTTTTAGGTTTGGCTTTTAGTTAAAATTTCAAGCATAAATTTTATACTTTGTAGTCCTCCATTTATACTATTGTATAAATGACAGTGTTATTTTTGTTCAAAATAACCCCAATTAGATTTGTCTCGACGATTAGCATCTAATTTCGGCAAAACTTCCTTCCGTTTACAATCACAGGTGTCATTCTCCTGTAAACTACTCTTAAGTTATGCAGCCTCTACCTATTCATATTCATTTCTACTAGTATAACAGTAAATGCTATGTTATTAAGGTTTTTTATTTTTCTGGTAATGGTATTGGTACTTCTATAGATGGAGCTGAATCACCGTCGCCGCCTGTGTAAATATATGGTACCTGGCCTTGCACAATCCCCATAGCAACAGGTATACTCTGTTCAACCGTACTCATTTTACTTGCTAGAGGTACAATTATTTGCACATTTACTTTAATATGGATATTGATTTCCACATAAGCATTATTAATACCAAATTTAGTTATCTTAGACGTTACATTCGACTGTACATTACCGATCACATGAAAGCGTATAGGAATTTTCGGACCTAAGTTACCAATGATGGGAATATTCGTCGCTTGCCCCATAGGAACGAAAAATACGATTCCCCCTTGGTCTTCCATCGTTTGTTTATCGTATTCAATATCATCCAAGTATGGAAGACTCGACAAATTCCCTTGCTCTGCTTGCTCCAAATGAGATTGAACTAAGCTATTGGTATCGGCAAGTATACGATTGATGATTTCTGTATTAAATCGAGTTGTTACCATCGTTGTACTATCAGTCGGAACTTCTTCGATTATTTCATTGACATCAAGTGCATTTGCAATCCTTGAGTTAATCGCTTTGCTAATTACCATGGATGCTATTTTATTTGTTTGAATTTCCGCATAATCTAAGTACATAGGGGTCAACTGTGCATTAATATAATAAATGATACCCGCAATAGATAACAAAAAACAAGCTAAAAAAATGGCTATCTTACGCTGAAGGGTAAAAATAGTAACTCGCTTTTTCTTCTTTTGATAGAACAAAAAAATCCCCCTAATTACTACTTATGTAAGGAGGAGGATTTTCATGACTCATATTCATCTTTTTCAAGCTGTCCATACCATTTCACGATATCACGTATCATTTCTGGCATAAAGTATTGTTTTTGAGCAAATTTTAAGGAAGGAAAAAAGTACCCGAATGTAAACATATCTAAAGTTGCTAACGTATATATTTTTTCAAGTTCAAGCGATGTTTCTTGAACCAACACAGTTCCATCCGTTAGCTCTTGAAGCTGTTCATATAAAATTGCTCCAAGATACTTGCCTCTGAACCCAAGCCCTTTGACTTCAAGCTTTGCCCATTTTTCATTTTTCCCCGTACGAATAACTTCGAGTAGCTCTGCACCAGTTAATGTAATGACACATGGATTAATTGGATGTGGCAAGCATTGGTGTAAATCCCTCATAGTAATTGGTCCCTGCTGAAGGTCCTTTAAAAAAATACCCGCCGGAAACATTGCACAGTCTGCTTTTGTAAAGGAAATCAGAGCTTTTCCAAAAAAGTGAGATAAATCGGATTGTCTAAACCAATCCTTTTTTAATGTCGAAGAGTTGTAAAAAGCAATACTAGTCATTTCAGCTATTCCTTCATTTTCCCATGCTAGCTGTGAATTACTTGCGTAGGGTGGAACTGGTAGTGTTTCTGTAGGAAATAATTCTGCTCGCTTCGATTGAATTGTTCCTGCAGCATGATCAAATTCGAGCGTCACAAGCCCAATATTCATACCAAATTTACCTGTAGCAGCTTGCAGTGTATTCCCTATTAGCTTGCCCTCTTCAAAAGCATGATGTGTATGGGCACCCAAAATCACATCAACCTGTGGAATTTCCAATGAAATTATTTCATCCTGCGACATTCCTAAATGAGACATACAAATTAGAACATCCACTTGTGGACGAAGTGTCTCACATACCTCTTTCAGACGTGGAATCGGGTCTTGCACATGCCAACCTAATTTTTCATAGTAAATACCGTAATCTGCAGTAGCTGCAACAATACCTATTTTTATACCTGTTGGTGTCTCATGTACTTTGAAAGGTAAAGCCCATGAAGGAATATTCCCTTCCAAATCAGTAAAGTTGGAAATGATAACGCCAAAATTAGCATCTATGTATAGGGTTTCCAAATTTTCATGACTTAGGGTGATCCCCTCATTATTGCCAATTGTTACATAATCATATTGTGCTTCATTTAACAGTTGCACATTCCCCTTCCCAAGGGTACCTTCCGTAAATATATTCGCCCGGTCCAAATGATCTCCAATATCCAAGGTTAAATGGGAAGAAAGTGCATCATGGTTTTTCCGGCTATCTGAGAGAAATTGATGAATAGTGGGCCAATTTTCTAGATGACTATGCAAATCATTTGTATGATATATATAAATCTTCTCTATCATTTTTTACCCACCTTTTCAAATATGCTGACGTTTTTATATTGCGCAAATTACTCTCCCAATTTGAAGTTAAAATAGTCCATCGAAAATGGAACGTATGCCTAATAATAGAAGTACAATTCGTAAAGCTAATACGAGTGTATCGGAATTCAACTTTTTATTTAATCTTGCTCCTATTTTCGCTCCGATATAAGCTGCAGGAATTACGGCAATCGTGTACATCCACGGAACATTTCCTAAAGAAATATGAGTTACAGAGTTCACTATAGATGAAAGAAATACCATAAACATGGACGTTCCTACTGCCACATGAGGAGGGAATAGGAATAATATAATCATAGCAGGTACGATAATAGAACCCCCGCCAATTCCAAATAAACCAGACGCAAATCCAACACCAAATGTTAATAATAATGCAAACCAAATAGGATAACCATATACATATGTTTTATTGCCATCGTTGAAGGTTTTCTGTTTCCCATTCTCTACAAACCACCGAACTGGACTTAGGCGATCTCGAACTAACAACAAAGTGGATAAGATCACCAGTAAGATACCAAAATATAAGTTAAAAGAAGGTAAATCTAATCCTTTGTTCACAATTGCTCCAAGTATAGTTCCGGGAATACTACCGATAAAGAATATAAATCCGCTTTTAAAGTCGACCATTTTAGTCTTCATATAGGATAGAGTAGATGCCAGTCCTGTAAATATCATCATAATAACAGATAGACCAACAACACTCTGAGGTGTAATATTAGGAATCATGCCAAGAGATGCACCAAAAAATAAGATAGCTGGCACTAAGATAACTCCCCCACCAAGACCGACTAAAGCGCCCACTATTCCAGCAAAAAGACCACTAGCTGCAAGTATAAACCATTCCATTTAAAAATCTCCTTCAAATAAGTCTAATTGTTTTGGAGCAAGTCCTTCAAAATCTAATCCTAACATGCGCTGAAATGCTTTTGCATTGTTTGCCGCATGTCCACCAGAGTTATTATTAAATAATACAACAACTTCTTTTGCTTGTTTCTCTAAATGCTCACAAACGTTTTTAATAGAAGAAAGTTCTTCATTATTATAATCGTAGAGGTATCTAACCTCTCTCCACTTCACATTATTACCCGGATTAACCCATCCATAAGTATTTCTACCGTGCAACCGAACTAGCACCTTATTTGAAGTGGCAACTGGAACTAGAGGAATACTACCATCACCAGCCTGTGGTTCATCACAAACACTATGATGAAGATGATTCTCCCTTAAAAATTGAAGTGTAGAGGCTTTGTATTCGGGAGCATACCAGGATTGATGTCGAAACTCAATGACCACTTCAAAGTCCTTTAACTCTTCTCTAACTTTACGTATGTATTCTACACTTTCCTTATTGCATTTGAACCAAGGTGGAAACTGAGCTAATATCATCGATAGTTTCCCTGCTTCTTTAAACGGCAAAATCGACTGTCTATATAATTCAAACATTTCATCGATCGAATCAAATGGAAAATCTCCTCGTAAATGACCAGTGATCCCTTGATACGCTTTCACAACAAATTGAAAGTTATCTGGTGTTTCTTTAATCCACTTTAAGCTGTTTTTTTTAGGTTGAATCGCATAAAATGCCGCGTCTAATTCTACAATGGGAAAGTGTGCACTGTAATCTTGCAATCTTTCTTTTGTAGAAGACACGTACAAGTCCGGATGATCTCCCCAGCCAGTTAGGCCGATCTGAATCATTTACAACACCTCACTATTAATACTATAATATCATAGGTGTACGCTACCGAATAACGTATTTAACCTTTAAAATATGAAGAGATGGATAATTTGAGTTTATTTCGCTCAATATACAAGTGTCTGTAAGAATAGCCCATTACGCTTTTTGAAGCAAAGGGAGGAATTTTAAATGTTGAAAGTAGATATATGTATAGTAGGTGCAGGTCCTGGTGGTGCACTTCTAGCGTATTTATTGGCTAAGAAAAATATATCTGTTGTATTAATAGAGCGAACAAATAAAATCGGCAAAACGTTTCGTGGAGAGCATTTAAATGAAACAGGCGAAGCCATTTTAAAAAAATATAACTTATTTGATGAAGTGGAAAAACTCGGGCTTTTGAGAATGGAGAAACTTGAATATTGGCAGCAAGGTGAGCTGTATAAAACAATTTTACCAGATCCTCAGGTCGGTCATCTAGGCATTCATGTTCCGCAAGCACATTTACTACAAGTATTGATAGATGCGGCTGAGAAATATTCAACGTTTCATTTAATGCTTAATACGAAAGTAGATGAACTACTTCAAGATGAAAATGGAATCTTTACTGGAGTTAAGGCATTGAATAACGGAGAACAAATTATCATTGAAAGTGAACTAGTAATTGGTGCAGATGGACGTTTTTCGACCGTACGAAAAAAAGCAGATCTGGATGTTACCATTCGAAAACACGGTTACGATTTGCTTTGGGCAAGAATTCCAGCACCAGATAGTTGGGAACCTTCTATTAAAATGGCCTTAGTCGGAGATAAGCAAATTTCTCTATTTACCCAAGCAAAAGGTTATATCCAAATTGGTTGGAATATTGAAGAAGGCTCGTTTCCGACTTTAAGGAAACAGCCTTTTACACCATTTATCGAGCAGCTGATACTTGCGTTCCCAGAACTGGAACAAACTGTTCGAGAAAACATTCAATCGTGGCAGGATTTCGTTCTGTTAGATGTATATAGTAGCACTAGTGAAAATTGGGGTAAAAAAGGAGTCGCATTAATTGGGGATGCAGTTCATACAATGACACCTACTGGAGCATTTGGATTAAATAGTGCTCTAAAGGATGCCGATTACCTCGCTTCTTTAATCGATAAAAATACAATTACCCAGCTAAATATTGCTGATTGTGCTTCCGTAAGGAAAAAAGAAGTTGCTAAAATTCAAGCAATTCAAGTAGAAAAAGAACAATCCTTTGCTTCTCAATTTGTAGTGATGGTATAACAATATGAAAACCAGTCAATATGTATTGACTGGTTTTTTTGAATCACTTTATTTGAATATAATTTTTCTATTAGTGACAGGAGTATCTTTAAACGCTTGCAGGAGGCCATCCTTCTCAATGTGGTCCTTCATTACTTCCTTGTAAGGCAGTTTTATAACTAGTTTGCTCTTCAGCGGGGAGAACGATAAGGAAACAATCTCTTCGTTTTCCCAACTTGCTATAATTGGCTCGTCTGTGACAAATAGAAACAATTGTGGAAATCCATTTTTGAAAAATGGATGCCTTATTTTATTATTTCCCGGTTCATGTAAACAAATAAATAAAGAGAGAAAATCCGAAAATTTCAACAGGTCTAAATGATACATGACTATTTCCTGCATTTCCTCATTCTCGGTAATTTCTAGTTCATTATAAAGTCGTTCCTGTCTTTGCTTTTCTAAATCCCAAAATTCTTGAACTGCGGGTTCATCGGCATCCTGAACGAAGGAGGAATAATGTAAACTACATAATAAACAAGCATATTTACTCAATTCTTCCACCTCATTTAATCCTTTTTCATAAAAAGAAATTTTGAGGTCTGTCGGGTAATCAATAAATGAGAAAGGCTCCTCTGATTTATCATTCCATAGTGGAGACTTATCAGGATCTATCCAACCACGGTCATGCTCTTGGATCGCCAAAATTACTTCCTCAAAGTGTTTAGAATCATAATAAAACTCATCCTTACAATGTTCAGCTATTTGCTTTGACACTTGCGCATGATCATCTTGCGTAACCATTACATAGCTTTCTTCTCGTTCAAATAGAATCATATTAACATCTCCTCTTTGTAAAAACTGCACTTTCCAAATTATTTATACTACATTATAGTTACCACTTTTTGAGTAGGATAAAACTAATAAATATTTGGCAAGGCTAGCATTATGTGTATTAAAAAATGCAGCAAGGTGAATTGTACACCTTGCTGCATTTATATAATTGGATTAACCGATAGAGCCTTCCATCTCGAACTTAATCAGACGGTTCATTTCTACAGCGTATTCCATTGGAAGTTCTTTTGTAAATGGTTCGATGAAGCCCATTACGATCATTTCAGTTGCTTCTTCTTCACTTAGCCCACGACTCATCAAGTAGAATAATTGTTCTTCAGATACTTTTGAAACTTTTGCTTCATGCTCTAAAGAAATATTATCGTTTAAGATTTCGTTGTAAGGAATTGTATCAGAAGTCGACTGATTATCCATGATCAATGTATCACATTCGATATTTGCACGAGCACCTGTAGCTTTACGTCCAAAATGAACGATACCACGGTATGTTACTTTACCACCTTGTTTCGAAATGGATTTCGAAATAATGGTAGAAGAAGTATTTGGAGCTAAATGCATCATTTTCGCACCAGCATCTTGGTGTTGACCTTTACCAGCAATAGCGATAGAAAGAGTCATACCACGAGCACCTTCACCTTTTAAGATAACTGCAGGATATTTCATCGTTAATTTTGATCCAATATTTCCGTCAATCCATTCCATCGTTGCATTTGCATCACAAACTGCACGTTTTGTAACTAAGTTATAAACGTTGTTTGCCCAGTTTTGGATTGTTGTATAACGGCAATAAGCATCTTTTTTAATGATAATTTCAACAACTGCACTATGCAGTGAGTTTGTTGTGTAAACAGGCGCTGTACAACCTTCAACATAGTGTACGGAAGCACCTTCATCTACAATAATTAGCGTACGTTCGAATTGCCCCATGTTTTCTGAGTTAATACGGAAGTATGCTTGAAGTGGAGTTTCTACTTTTACTCCTTTTGGTACGTAGATGAAAGATCCACCTGACCATACCGCTGAGTTAAGTGCTGAGAACTTATTATCTGTTGAAGGAATAATTGTTCCGAAATGCTCCTTGAAAAGATCTTCATTTTCACGAAGGGCAGAATCAGTATCTTTAAAGATGATACCTAAATCCGTAAGCTCTTGTTTCATGTTATGGTAAACAACTTCTGATTCATATTGTGCAGAAACACCAGCAAGGTATTTTTGCTCTGCTTCAGGAATCCCTAGTTTATCAAAAGTTGCTTTGATCTCTGCGGGTACTTCATCCCAAGAAGTTTCTGTTTGTTCAGAAGGCTTAACATAATACGTAATTTCGTCAAAATTTAATGACCCTAAATCTCCACCCCATTGAGGCATTGGTTTTGAGTAAAAAATTTCTAATGCTTTTAAGCGATAATCTAACATCCATTGTGGTTCAGATTTCATACTTGAAATTTCTACCACAATTTCTTTCGTTAATCCACGTTTAGAACGGAAAATGGATACGTCTTTATCGTGAAAACCATATTTATAATCACCAATTTCAGGCATTTTTTTAGCCATCGTAATTCCTCCGTTCGTTTTTTAATCTTTATCTAATGAAACGCCTTTTTCCATTGCTTTCCAAGCGAGAGTTGCACACTTGATACGTGCAGGAAACTGAGAGACACCACTTAATGATTCTATATCTTCAAGTTCAATAGAATCATCGTAATCTTTCCCGAGCATCATTTCTGAAAAAGTTGAAGAAAGTTGTAGAGCTTCCTCCACAGTCTTTCCTTTAACTGCTTGTGTCATCATTGATGCAGATGCCATTGAAATGGAACATCCTTCTCCATCAAATTTCGCATTTTGTATTTTACCATCTTCCACTTGAAGTGTTAGATGAATGCGGTCCCCACAAGTAGGGTTATTCATATCAATTGTCAAAGCGCCATCCTCAATACTACCTTTGTTACGAGGATTTTTGTAATGATCCATAATGACACGGCGATAAAGTTGATCTAAATTAGAAGACATCGTTAAAATACTCCTTTGCAGAAACCAATCCAGTTACAAGCGAATCAATATCCTCTTCTGAATTGTAAATATAGAAACTAGCACGAGCAGTTGCCACACATTGCAACCATTTCATCAACGGTTGTGCACAGTGATGTCCTGCACGAACTGCAATTCCACTCATATCTAAAACTGTTGCAACATCATGTGGATGTACATCATCTAAATTGAATGTAACAATTCCTGCACGCTTTGCGGGATCAGTAGGTCCATAAATAGTTAACCCATCAATCGCAGACATTTTTTGCATTGCGTAAGCAGCTAACTCATGTTCATGCTGTTCAATTTCATCTAAGCCAATTTCTTCTAAGAAATCAATTGCAGCTCCAAGACCAATGGCACCTGCAATTATCGGAGTTCCACCTTCGAATTTCCAAGGAAGCTCTTTCCACGTAGAATCATACAATCCTACGAAGTCGATCATTTCCCCACCAAATTCGATTGGCTCCATTTTCTCCAATAATGCTTCTTTTCCGTATAGTACCCCTATACCAGTAGGACCACACATTTTGTGACCAGAGAATGCAAGGAAATCACAATCAAGCGCTTGAACATCTAATTTCAGATGTGGTGCAGCCTGCGCACCATCTACTACCATTACTGCTCCATGCTCATGAGCAATCTGCGTAATTTCTTTAATTGGATTCATTGTTCCTAAAACGTTTGAAACATATACGATTGACACGATCTTTGTTTGGTTAGTAATTGTTTCTCTAACTTTTTCTAAAGAAAGTGTACCATCTGCTTCTAAATCAATATATTTTAATACTGCACCAGTTCTTTTCGCAAGTTGTTGCCAAGGAATAATGTTGGAATGGTGCTCCATATGCGTAATAACAATTTCATCGCCCTCTTTTAGGTTCGCCAAGCCGTAGCTCTGTGCCACCATATTGATAGCGGTTGTTGTACCACGAGTAAAAATAACTTCTTTAGTGGATTTAGCATTCATGAATTTACGAACCTTTTCACGTGCTCCTTCGTAACTGTCTGTAGCTCGGTTACCAAGCGTATGAACTCCACGATGCACATTCGAGTTTTCAAATTCATAATACTTTTTAATAGCTTCAATCACTTGTCTTGGTTTTTGAGAAGTAGCACCATTGTCTAGATAGACTAATGGATGCCCATTGATCTCCTGATCTAAAATCGGAAAATAGCTTCGAATCTCTTTCGTATTGAGCATTAGCGAACTTTCCTTTCAATAACCTCCGTCAGCTGTTTCTTCACGCCTTCAATAGGTAATTTGTTTACTACAGGAGCAAGGAATCCATGAATTACTAGACGCTCTGCTTCATGTTGAGAAATACCACGGCTCATTAAATAATACAACTGAAGTGGATCTACTCGGCCAACGGATGCTGCGTGACCTGCTGTTACATCGTCTTCATCGATCAAAAGAATAGGATTTGCATCTCCACGTGCTTTTTCGCTAAGCATTAATACTCGAGATGTTTGCTCTGCATTAGATTTAGTAGCTCCAAATTCAATTTTACCGATACCATTGAATATAGAAGATGCTGCATCTTTCATAACGCCGTGCTTCAGAATTTGACCTTCTGTATGTTTGCCCCAATGAATTACTTTTGTTGTAAAGTTTTGTTTTTGTTTACCGCGACCTACAACAACCATTTTTACATGACCCTCTGAATTATCTCCAACTAAATGCGTTGTGTTTTCAGAAATAGTATCACTATCGTTCATCATACCTAGTGCCCATTCAATAATCGCATCACGACTTGTTACACCACGACGATTAACGTATGTTGTAAATCCTTCTGCTAGAACATCAACAGTTCCAAATGTAACTTTTGAATTATCTTTAGCAATAACTTCCGCCACGATATTAGCTAGCCCATCTGCATGGTCAACAGTAGATAAGTAGTTCTCCACATATGTTACAGAACTATTTTCATCTGCTACTAGTAAAGTATGATTGAATAGTGAAGCAGTCTTATCGTCGTGTAAATAAATAACTTGAATTGGTTCTTCAACTACGACATTTTTAGGTACGTATACGAATACTCCACCATTTAATAACGCAGCATGAAGTGCAGTTAATTTATGTTCTGTTACTTTAACACCATCTGTCATAAAGTATTGCTGAACAAGCTCTGAATGTTCACGAACTGCAGTGTGTATATCTGTTAAAATAACACCTTTTGCTTTTAGCTCTTCTGATAATGAAAGAAAAGCAGGAGTGTTATTATGTTGAATATAAATGTTTTTTTGTTCTGCATTTACAACAGCCTTCACTTCTTCAGGTAATTCTGCTATAGATGTAAATTTACCGCTATCTACAGTATGAACTGGAAACTCTGTGAAATTCCAATTCGTAATTTTTGTTTTGTCTGGTGTTGGCAACGGAAGTGTTTCAAGTTCACCAAATGCTTTAAGACGAAGTTCTGTCATCCAGCTTGGTTCTTGTTTACCTTCTGAAAAGGAGCGGATATCTTGCTCGGTTAATGCCAATTTTGTTTCAACCGTCATGCTTATTCGTCCCCTTTCTTATGCTTCTTGTCCAACTGTTTCGTCTTCAATTCCTAACTCTTCTTTAATCCATTCGTAGCCTTCTGCTTCTAATCTTTGAGCAAGCTCGGGACCGCCAGATTTAACTATGCGACCTTGCATCATTACATGAACATGATCAGGAGTAATGTAATTTAGAAGACGTTGGTAGTGAGTGATTACTAGGCTACCGAATCCTTCACCGCGCATTTGGTTAATCCCATTAGATACAACTTTTAATGCATCGATATCAAGACCAGAGTCAATTTCATCTAATATAGCGAATTTTGGTTGTAGCATCATTAATTGAAGAATTTCATTACGTTTTTTCTCTCCGCCTGAGAATCCTTCATTTAAATAACGTTGTGCCATATCTAAATCCATTTCTAAAAATTCCATTTTGCTATCAAGCTCACGAATGAATTTCATTAGTGAAATTTCATCGCCTTCTTTGCGACGTGAATTGATTGCTGAGCGAAGGAAATCCGCATTTGTAACTCCAGTGATTTCACTTGGATATTGCATTGCTAGAAAAAGACCAGCTTGTGCACGTTCATCTACTGCCATTGCTAAAACATCTTCTCCGTCCAATTCAATTGAACCAGATGTTACTTCATATTTTGGATGACCCATAATAGCAGAAGCTAAAGTAGACTTACCTGTACCATTAGGACCCATTACTGCGTGAATTTCGTTCGTATTAATTGTTAAATTAACACCTTTTAAAATCTCTTTACCGTCTATTGCAACGTGTAAATCTTTAATAACTAAAGTTGACATTTAATAACCTCCATTAAGTAAATACGAATGTATAATCATTCTAATTTATTATCATTCTAATCTTAACTCAAATTAGAGTACCTTGCAAATCTTTCGGAGCAGAATCTATTTTATATTGTAGAATATACAGATAAACTGTTTTCTATTGACTTTCCCCAATTTTTTAGAGTGTGTAGTGTTCTCTTTTTATTTTCAATAAGAATAGATTAAATGAGAATCGATTTCACTATGAAGCTAGTGAAAACAAAAGAATCCACAGAGTATTTCTCCATGGATTCTTATATATTATCCCCTAAAAGCCTGGGCCTCAATTTTAGCCGCTAATTGCATACACTTTTCATGATCTTCTTGCCTTTTGTTTTCTACTTGCAATTGTAATTCCTGACTTTGTCTCAATTCGTTGTATCCAAAACCATGTACTCCTCTAAATGCGTGGTCCATCTGTTCTGTATAAGGTAAATCTTCCGAACTGATAATGAATCATTCCTCTCTTTTTTTGAGTTCATCATATATTTACCCACTATATTTGTGATTAAACATTAATTCATTCATAAACTAACGTTGTTTTGGAAAATTTGTCTGCGATGATTGCAAGTTCTCCGTCACCAGTTACGTTTGTCTCCGTTCCAAAACTGTCCTGTGCAACATAAAGTGCAATCATAAATCAAAGCATTGCCTGTTAAATCTAAGCATTGTTTCTAATAAGCCTAACGCTGCCATAACAGCTACTTTTAATTGTGGGATGGTTTGTAGTACGTAGTGGAACTTTTTCCGTATTTTACTAATTCCGAGTTTGAAAGAATTATTTTCGCTTCATTTCTATTGTTTAACAAGAGAAAATCTCTACATTCTTGATTAGTAATAGATCCTTTGCAAAGAGAAAAATAAGTGGATATTGCTTTGAGATGCGCTTTAGAATTGGTCTTTTTACAGGTAGGACAATACCATGTACGGATTATTTTATGCATTCCAATAAATCCGCAACTTTTACATTTTACTCCGTGTTTTAAATCTTCCATAGGGATAGAGAAATGATCGATGAGAGGAATGGTTGGAGGCGAAGAGGGTCTTCTTAAGAGAATTTCTTTTATTTGCTCCATATTATCTTTACTTAAGGTTGAATTATTTTTGGTGAGATTTCGTAGGTAGGAACGCATTTCATTCCTATAAATTATTTTTACTCCATTAGCTGATTGTTTAATAAAACTATTTCGAGAAGCAAAGATTACTACACCATGAATTGGGATTGAAATATTATACTGGAGGAAAAACTGAGAAAGTTGATATTTATATTCATTCAACTGATTTGCGGGGCAAGGATACTTCGTAATCTTTCCGTCATCCTTTCGTTGGATAAGTTGCGATGGATTAGTCGAAAACTCTAATTCGCCAATAATATTTTTTACTTCAAGAATCAATATTCCATATGGAGTTATTATTAAATAATCTAATTCAAATGCACATTCTGCGTAGAGAAACATTTTGTGGAAAATATAACTCTGATAAGGAAGTTTCATTTGCTCCAGCTCTTTGTAAACAATCTCTTCTCCATAATCTCCCGCTTTAATAGCTCCTATTTCTTTGGGAATTCTTGAATATTGTGGATGCTGCGGAGAAAGTCTTTCCGCTAATTCCGACAATCTCGCTACATATTTGGTTGGGGAATACGGTTTAAGTATCAAATTATCACCACCTCTCCAACACAATAGCATGAATAGTTAGTTTTTTCTAGTCTAGATTTTAAATTACGCAATGTTTTGTGAGGAATGCTTAATGCAGGGATACGACTTCTTCTCGGGCGTTCATTCAACTCTCGGGCGTATAACGGGCGGGCTCGGGCGTATGGCTCGGGCGTATGGCTCACCCGCTCGGGCGTATACGACTCCTTCTCGGGCGTTCATTCAACTCTTGGGCGTATAACGGGCGGGCTCGGGCTTATGGCTCCCACGCTCGGGCGTATACGACTCCTTCTCGGGCGTTCATTCAACTCTCGGGCGTATAGCGGGCGGGCTCGGGCTTATAGCTCCCCCGCTCGGGCGTATAAGACTCCTTCTCGGGCTTACATTCAACTCTCGGGCGTACAACCATCGGGCTCGGGCTTATGGCTCCCACGCTCGGGCGTATACGACTTCTCCTCGGGCGTTCATTCAACTCTCGGGCGCATAACGGTCGGGCTCGGGCTTATGGCTTACCCGCTCGGGCGTATACGACTCCTTCTCGGGCGTTCATTCAACTCTCGGGCGTATAGCGGGCGGGCTCGGGCTTATAGCTCCCCCGCTCGGGCGTATACGACTTCCCCCCGGGCGTTCGTTCAACTCTCGGGCGTATAACGGTCGGGCTCGGGCTTATGGCTCCCACGCTCGGGCGTATACGACTTCTCCTCGGGCGTCCGTTCAACTCTCGGGCGTATAGCGGGCGGGCTCGGGCTTATGGCTCCCACTCTCGGGCGTATACGACTCCTTCTCGGGCGTTCATTCAACTCTCGGGCGCATAACGTTCTGGCTCGGGCTTATGCGACTCCTTCCTGAGCAAACCAAAAAAAACAGACATCCAAGGATGCCTGTTCCCATAAACTATTATTTTACCGGTACTACTGATCCGCCCCACTCGCTTAGGATGAAGTCTTGGATTTCTTTAGATTTTAATGCTTCTACTAAAGCTTTAATCTCTTTATTATCTTCATCACCAGAGTTTACTGCGATGATATTTTTATATGGGGATTCATCTGATTCTTCAATTGCGATAGAGTCTTCTAATGGGTTAATGCCAGCGTCAATTGCATAGTTAGAGTTGATCAGTACAGCATCACCTTCATCATTTTCATACAACTGAACCATTAAAGCAGATTCATAATTTGCGTCAAATTCAAGGTTTTTAGCATTCTCAACAATATCTTTTACTTCTGCTTTTGTTTTATCAATACCATCTGCTAATTTAATAAGCCCTTTAGCTTCTAACATTGCAAGGATACGACCGTGATCTGCAACAGAGTTACTCATTAAAATAGTTGCGCCTTCTGGAAGTTCTTCGATTGAACCGTATTTTTTAGAGTATAAACCGATTGGTTCGATATGAATTTCGCCAGCGTTAGCGAAATCATACCCAAAATCAGCTTTTTGTGATTCAAAGTAAGGGATATGTTGGAAGTAGTTTGCGTCCAAATCGCCTGAATCTAAATCTTTGTTTGGTAATACATAATCTTGGTATGACTCAATAACAAGCTCAATTCCTTGTTCTTCAAGGATAGGTTTTACTTCTTCTAATATAACTGCATGCGGTACGTTAGATGCACCTACTACAAGTTTACTACTTTCTTCATCTCCACATGCTGCTAGTGTTAATGCACTTACTGATAATAAAACTCCAGCTAATAACTTCTTCATTTTCAATTCTCTCCCTTTTTATCCTATAATTTCTATGTGATCGAGTAATCTCGTTAACATCAATTATCGTTTGTCTATTTTTGTTGTAAGTACATCGCCTATCCACTGGATAATAAATACCATGATTAATATTAATATCGTAGCAACAAGCGTTACATCTGTTCTACCTCTTTGGAATCCATCTAAGAAAGCTAATGTTCCTAAACCGCCAGCTCCGATAATACCTGCCATCGCTGTATACCCAACTAAGGAAATCGCTGTAACCGTAATTCCTGATACTAAAGCTGGCATAGATTCCGGCATTAAAACCTTCCATATAATAGTAGAAGTTTTAGCACCCATCGATTTTGCAGCTTCTAGCACTCCTTTATCAATTTCTCTAAGTGCTATTAAAACCATACGAGCGTAAAATGGAGCAGCACCGATTACTAGTGCCGGAAAAGCTGCGTTTGGACCACGCATGGTACCGACCAATAACTTCGTTAATGGGATTAATAAAATGATCAAAATAATAAACGGAATAGAACGGAAAATATTAACGAATGCCCCCGTTAACCAGTTTGCTAATTTGTTCGCCCATGCCTGATGCGGACTAGTTAAGAAAAGCAATAGACCAAGAACTAGTCCAATAATTGCTGTTAAAATAGTTGATACTGCAGTCATATATAATGTTTCGAGTGTTGCTTCCCACATTTTTGGCCAATCAACATTTGGAAATAAATCATTAATCATTGTTGATCACCTCTGTATTCACTTTTTGTGCATGGATATAGCGAATTGCCTCATCCACTAGTAATGCATCTCCCTCTATTTGAAGGATTAGTGTGCCAAATGCGCCATTTTGAGTATGTGAAATATTCCCTTGAACAATATTCACTTCTAAATCAAACTGCTTGATAAGTCTAGACAGTATCGGCTGCTCTGTTTGCTCTCCTACAAATACGAGCTTGATCAGCTTGCCATTTGGATATAACTCAATTAAATGCTGTATTGTTTGATTTGCTTTATTTGAATCATTGACTTGCGAAACAAAACGCTTCGTTATAGGTTGTTGTGGGTTTTGGAAAACATCTAAAACATTTCCATCTTCTACTACTCGCCCTTCTTCCATTACTGCTACACGACCGCATATTTTTTGAATAACCTGCATCTCATGGGTTATCAGTACAATCGTCAGACCTAGCTTTTCATTAATACTGACTAATAAATCCAAAATCGAGTCCGTAGTTTCGGGATCCAACGCGGAGGTTGCTTCATCACAGAGAAGGACTTCTGGACGATTGGCTAATGCACGTGCAATACCAACACGTTGTTTTTGTCCACCTGATAATTGGGAAGGATAATAATGTCCGCGACCCTCTAACCCTACTAATTCAATCAGCTCATTTACTCTTGAAGTACGCTGGTCTTTTGGAACACCTGCTATTTCTAGAGGAAACGCAATATTTTCGGCAACCGTCCTAGACCATAACAGATTAAAATGTTGGAAAATCATACTGACCTTTTGTCTAACTTGACGAAGCTTCATTTCATTTATCTTGGTGATATCTTGATTGTTCACGATAATTTGTCCAGAAGTTGGTTTTTCTAATCCATTTAATAATCGAATAAGTGTACTTTTACCTGCACCACTATATCCGATAATGCCAAAGATTTCACCTTTCTTTATGTCAAGATTCACCTCTTCAACTGCAACGATCGTACCTTGTTTCGTACTAAAATTTTTCGAAACATTACTTAACTTAATCATGGGAACCTTGCCACCTTTCTAACTAAAAAAACCCTCCTGCAAAAGAGCAGAAGGGTTTAAAGTTATCCAATTTAATAACATTCATCCATTCTCTCATTTCCCAAAGCATTTGCTTTGCGTGATTTGGCACCATTTCATTTACATGACGGTTGCCGGGCTTCATAGGGCACTTCCCTCCACCTCTCTTTATAAGAGTGAAACTATTTAATTTATTGTATAACGAATATTATCATACGACTACTTGCTCGTCAATACTTTTTATTGCATCTAATAAAAAAGGTACTGATTGGAACGCATATATTTTTTTATATACCGCGCCACCTTTAGCAATTAGCAGACATGGCACACTTTCAATTTGATAATCCATGGCAAAATTTCCAAGATAATTAATATTTGCTTGACCAATCGAAAAATGCTTCATCTCTTGAACTACTTGCATCATTTTACTAGCAACTTGGCATGTTCCACATAAAGGAGTATAAATGTAAAACATTGTAAGCTGACCACTGTTCTTATGGCTGTTCCACTGTTCAAGTGTCCATTCATTCATATCACATCATCCTAAAGTAAATATTGTCTTTTCACTTTTATATTAACACTTTTTAATATGGAAGCCAAAACTTTGAATGGAGTACTTGCTACTTCGCTGTAAACAGGGTTCGTGTAGAGATGAATTGCTTCGGGGTATTCCTTCTTCACAACGGACCGAATTTGCTCTCCTGATTTATCTGCATCCAAAAATGCATATATTGGAAGCCCGTCATAAGGACTTAATATTTCTTCTAGCTTTACGTTTGAGATCGTTCCATTCGTACAAATAATTTCTGAAGCTTCATCAAGAAGTTTTAAAAGCTTTAGTTTATCCGATCTTCCCTCAACGAGAATTACTTTTTCACTAAAGACAATAGCCATTCAGCTCTCCCCCAAATTCGCTCTTTCCTTTATTGTATGAAAAAAACGCCGAAATTAAGCGGCGTTTGCATAATTATTCTGAAATTAACTCTTCGTATTTTTCTGGAGAAAGTAAAGCTTCTACTTCTGCTAAGTCAGCAGGTTCAATGACAATCATCCATGCATTTTCATAAGGGGATTCGTTTACAAATTCAGGACTATCTTCTAACTCTGTATTTACTTCAAGGACTTTACCGCTTATTGGTGCATACAGTTCAGATACCGTTTTAACAGATTCTACACTACCGAATGGATCTCCTGCTTTAATCTCATCTCCAACTTGTGGAAGCTCGACAAACACGATATCTCCAAGTTCAGATTGTGCAAATTCAGTAATACCAATACGGACATTTCCGCCTTCAGTCTTTACCCATTCGTGTTCAGCTGAGTATTTTAAATCTTTAGGTGCGATCATCATATAAACCCCTCTCCATTAATTAAACATTCATCTACTATATTCACATATTTTTAGAGTAAAAACAAGTGACATTAAGATGTCTTCCAAACATCCTCAAACTGTTGTTCCTTGAAGCCTAATGTCAATTCTTTTCCGTCAAAAACAACTGGTCGCTTAATAAGCATTCCATCAGAAGCAAGTAAGGATAATTGCTCGTCTTCAGACATTGTAGGAAGTTTTTCTTTCAGTCCAAGTTCTCGATACTTCATACCAGAAGTATTAAAGAATTTTTTAAGTTCATATCCACCTACTTCGAGCATTTTTTGAAGTTCATCTTTGGTTGGAGGATTTTCCGCTATATGGTTGTCTATGTATTCTAGATCATTGTCCTTTAACCATTTACTCGCTTTTCTACACGTTGTACATTTAGGATAGCCGTAATATTGAATAGTCATGTTGTACCGCCTTTTTCTTTTTATCATACATAAAAGTGGAAAGGATAGGCAATCATTTTGAATAGATTAATATAATGATTCAGCCTCAAATTAAGAAAAATCGAGCAAAATGCACCGGTTCCTTTAAAAATAAGAATGTAGAAATGCCATTGATTTCCGCTTCGAGCGGACGCTTTCCGTGGGCACGGCTTCAGCCGCTTCCCTCGCTTACGCTGCTCAGTCCAGGGTCTTCAGCTCGCGCTATTCCCACTGGAGTCGCCGCTCTGCGCTTCAATCAATTAGTTCCACTTTATATAATTGGATAATTGGCTTTAAACCACCTAAATATACATGTTTTACTTTAAAATAAGTAAGGCTGAAAAGAATTATCCAGGAAAATCCACTTTCTTCTTTCCTAATAAAATAGTATTCCTAACCAAGCGGACGGTTTTATCCCTATATTACCTTTGACTACTCTTATTATCAAAGTAAGAAGCTATGCTCTAGCTAATTGTTAAGTACTACTCACTTAATTGATTGTAGTGCCAGGTGACGACTTCGGCGGGATGAGTGAGACAGATGAGATATCACAGCGACGGTGATAGCTCATCGATCCCCCCGCGAAACGCGTCCTTCTGGAACGGAAATCAGTAGTATTATTTATTCATTCTTTCACCCTTAAAACACAGTGTTCATGCTGTATTTTTATATATTTTCTTTCAAAAAAGCCGATCCATTAAGGATCGGCTTTTTCATGTAGTTGATTAGAGAACGTATTTTGCTGCTTCGATTAATTTAACGGATGCTTCACGTTTTTTCTCGATCACATTATATGGTGTGTAGCGAGTTAATTTACGTAATGCAGAAATCATCATACGTTGGTTATCCCCATCTACAGCTGCAATAAGTGTTTCTTTTGCCGCTTGTTCGATTTCAATAAACGCTTCTTGTGTAAAGATTTGTGTATAAAGAAGTTTTTGTGCTGCTTTTTCTTCTCCATCACGTCCGATCGCTTTTTCTGTACGAAGAACTGCTGATTCCATTGCAAATAAATTATTTGCAATATTAGCAATGTTCACTAGAACTTCTTGTTCAGCCTCTAGCTTAGTACCATAACGTTGTGCAGCAAGTCCTGCAACTAGAATACCAATTTTCTTCGCATTAGCTACTAATACTTTTTCTTGCGCTAGTGCTTCTGTTCCAACCTCTTCTGGCATCATCATTAACAGTTCTTCTTGTAAGCCTGCAGCTTTTTGAAGAAGTGGTAATTCACCCTTCATCGCTTTTTTCAGGAAAGTTCCTGGCACGATTAAGCGGTTAATTTCATTTGTACCCTCGAAAATACGGTTAATACGTGAGTCACGGTAAATACGCTCTACCTCATACTCTTGCATGAAACCATATCCACCATGTAATTGAACTGCTTCGTCTACAATGTAATCTAGAACTTCAGATCCTACTACTTTGTTAATAGAACATTCAATTGCATATTCAGCGATAGAAGCAGCAATTGCTTTACCGTCTTTTTGCTCTTCAGGGCTTAACTGACTCATACGCTCTTCAAAATATCCCACTGTACGGTAGATTAAACTTTCAGTTGCATACAGTTTAGAAGCCATTGTAGCTAGCTTGTTTTTTGTTAAATTAAACGAAGAGATTGGTGTTTTAAATTGTTGACGTTGGTTTGTATAAGTAATTGCTAATTCTAACGCGCGTTTAGATCCACCAATTGTACCTACCCCTAATTTATAACGCCCGATATTTAAAATGTTGAATGCGATAACGTGGCCACGACCAATTTCACCTAAAAGATTCTCTACTGGAACTTGAGCATCTTGTAATATTAATGTACGAGTAGAAGAAGATTTAATACCCATTTTCTTTTCTTCTGCTCCAACAGATACTCCTGAGAATGCTTTTTCTACGATAAATGCTGAGAATTTGTCTCCATCTATTTTAGCGTAAACTACGAATACATCCGCAAACCCTGCATTTGTAATCCATTGTTTTTCACCATTCAGAACATAATGAGTGCCTTCTGCATTTAACTTTGCAGTAGTTTTTGCACCTAGAGCATCTGAACCTGAACCAGGTTCTGTTAATGCATAAGCAAATATTTTCTCCCCAGTAGCTGAAGCCGGTAAGTATTGTTGTTTTTGTTCTTCATTACCAAAAAGAACGATTGGCAATGTACCGATTCCTACATGTGCCCCGTGAGTAATGGAGTATCCACCAGCTACAGACATTTTTTCTGAAATCAGTGCCGATGAAATTTTGTCTAAGCCAATACCGCCATATTCTTCTGGAATATCAGCAGCAAGTAAACCTAAATCTCCGGCTTCTTTTAGCAAACGTACAGAATGTTCAAATTCATGATTCTCCAACTTTTCTACAACTGGAAGTACCGAATTTTTAACATACTCCTCCGTCGTTTTCGCGATCATCTTTTGCTCATCATTAAAATCCTCTGGTGTAAATATGCGGCTAGCGTCTAAATCTTCTACTAAAAACGCTCCGCCTTTGATTGCCTCTTTTAATTCGTTCATATATATTCCTCCTAGTTGTTTAAAAGATTCTTATAGTAATTCGAAAACTCCAGCAGCTCCCATACCGCCACCGATACACATTGTAACAACTCCGAATTGCTTCCCTTGACGTCTTAACTCACTCATCATTTTCAATGTTAAGATTGTTCCCGTCGCTCCAAGTGGATGACCAAGTGCAATTGCTCCACCATTTACATTCACTTTATCCATATCTAAACCTAAATGGCGAACAACTTGAATTGATTGAGAAGCAAATGCTTCGTTGATTTCCCAAAGATCGATGTCCTCAATAGATAAACCAGCAAGTTTTAATGCTTTTGGTACTGCTACAATCGGTCCAATCCCCATTACTTCAGGAGGCACTCCACCAACTGCAAAAGAACGGAATTTCGCAAGCGGTTTTAACCCCTGTGCTTCCGCTACTTCGCGGTCCATAATTAGAACAGCACCTGCTCCATCTGAAGTTTGTGAAGCATTCCCTGCTGTAACAGACCCACGAACGTTGAATGCTGGACGTAATTTTGCTAGTGTTTCAACTGTAGTACCTAAGCGAACTCCTTCATCCATTTCGAACATGAATTTTTTCTGTTGCGCTTTATTGTTTTCATCTACAAAATGCTTAATAACTTCAACAGGGACGATATCATCGTTAAACTTTCCTGCAGCTATTGCAGCTGCCGCTAGTTCATGTGATCTTACAGCAAATGCATCTTGATCTGCCCGACTAATACCATATTTTGTTGCCACTTGTTCAGCAGTGTGACCCATCCCCATATAGTATTGCGGCGCAGTTTGTGCAAGTTGTGCGTTTGGACGAATTGTATTCCCCATCATTGGCACCATACTCATCGACTCTACGCCACCAGCGATAATCGCTTCGGCATGACCTAACATAATACGTTCTGCACCGTATGCAATGGACTGTAATCCAGACGAACAGAACCGGTTTACTGTAATTGCTGGTGTTGTATCAGGCAAACCTGCTAATGCACCGATATTACGAGCAACGTTCATCCCTTGCTCTGCTTCTGGCATCGCACAACCTAATATAAAATCATCTATCGGGCCATCATATCCACCCGCTCTAAGTAATGTTTCTTTAACTACTAGCGCACCAAAATCGTCTGGACGTACTGTTGCTAAAGAACCTTTTTTTGCTTTACCTACTGGTGTTCTTGCCCCAGCTACTAATACTGCTTCACGCATAAGCTCTCCTCCTTTACCTTTATACAACTTTAGTTGCGTAGTGGTTTACCCTTCACTAGCATGTGTTGCATTCTTGCTTGAGATTTTGGATCTGCAACTAAGCTTAAGAAAGCTTCTCGCTCCAAGTTAAGTAAATATTGCTCGTCGACTAAAGTACCGTATGGAACTTCTCCACCTGCAATAACGTATGCAAGTTTTTTCGCGATTTTCAGATCATGCTCACTGATGAATCCAGATAATAGCATCCCTTCAGCCCCTAAAAGTAAAGCTGCGTAGCCTGGAGAACCTGAAACTGGAACTTTTTCACGAATTGGTGCTCTATATCCTGATTCAGCAAGTGCCAATACCGCTTGCTTCGCATCGTATATTAAATGGTCTGGGTTTACACTAATGCCATCTGCAAAATTCAAGAAGTTATTTTCACGAGCTTCTTCCCCCGATGTAGAAACTTTCGCCATTGCAATTGTTTCGAATACTTTGATTGCGACAGTTAAATAATCAATATCTACGCCGTTTGGAAGTCCCTTCAAGTGCTTAATATAAAGCTCTTTGTTACCTCCACCACCTGGGATAAGGCCAACCCCCGCTTCAACTAAGCCCATATAAGTCTCAGATGATGCTTGGATATGAGCAGCTGGTAAGCATGTTTCTGCTCCCCCACCTAAAGTCATTCCAAATGGAGCAACTACGACCGGTTTAGCCGAGTATTTAATCTTCATCATGGCATTTTGGAATTGACGAACAACAAAATCTAATTCGAAAATATTATCGTCCTGTGCTTCCATTAATATCAATCCAAGATTCGCTCCAACACTAAAGTTTTTACCTTGGTTACCAATAACAAGACCTTTGAAGTTCTTTTCAACTTCGTCAACAGCAAAACTAATCATTTGAAGAATATCTAAACCAATTGAGTTGGATTTCGAATGGAATTCAAGCAGTGCTACACCATCACCTAAGTCTATTAAACTTGCACCAGAATTAGATTTAATGACACCATGTTTTTTCTTATATCTTTTAAGGTCAATTACCTTTTCACTTACAGCAACCAGTGAATAATCAGTTCCATCGAAATAATATAGATCGCTATCTTCTTCTTTATAGAAGGAATGGAATCCTTTATCAAGTAATGATTGTACGAATGCTGGTATTTCTAGGCCTTCAGCTGACATCTTTTCAACTGATTCCTTTACCCCGATCGCATCCCAAATTTCAAATGGCCCTTGTTGCCAACCGAAGCCCCATTTCATCCCTTGGTCAATAGCGACGATATCATCTGCAATTTCGCCGTGAAGCTTAGCAGAATAGATTAATGTTGGACTTAAAATACTCCAAAGTAATTCACCAGTTCTATCTTTTGCATAAGTTAATGATTTCACTTTTGCAGCAAGACCTTTTTGTTGCTTCGCCATTTCCATTGAAGGCGTTTTCAATTTTTTCATTGCTTCATATTCTAGTGTTTCTGTGTTTAACTCTTTAATTTCTTTTCCTTCTTTTAAGAAGAATCCTTGCCCTGTTTTAGCTCCAAGCCATTTGTTTTCTAGCATTTTTTGCATAAAAGCAGGTACTTCAAATACTTTTTGCTCCTCACCAGTTGTTTGGTCATATACATTTTTCGCAACATGTGCAAATGTATCCAGACCAACGACGTCTAATGTCCGGAATGTCGCTGACTTAGGACGACCAATTAATGGACCTGTAACAGAGTCTACTTCTCCTACCGAATACCCTCTTGCTTGCATCTCACGTAATGTTACAAGTAAACCATAGGTACCGATACGGTTTGCTATGAAGTTTGGTGTATCTTTAGCGAGTACCACGCCTTTACCTAACACATCTTCCCCAAATTGCTTCATGAACTCAACTACTTCAGGTGCAGTCGTGTTAGCTGGAATTACTTCTAAAAGTTTCAAGTAACGTGGAGGATTGAAGAAATGTGTACCTAAGAAATGCTTCCCAAAGTCCTCTGAGCGTCCTTCCACCATTGCATTAATACTAATGCCCGATGTATTAGAGCTAATGATTGTTCCTGGTTTACGGACTGCATCTATTTTTTCATATAAGCTCTTTTTAACCTCTAAGTTTTCAACTACTACTTCAATAATCCAGTCCACGTCTTTTAGTTTTTCAAGATCGTCCTCTAAGTTCCCAGCAGTAATTAGTTGCAGGTTTTTAGTTGCTGTTAGTGGTGCTGGTTTTTGCTTCAACAATTTTTGAATAGCCGACTCCGCAAATTTGTTTCTTACAGAAGAATGTTCTAAAGATAACCCCTTTGCTTCCTCATCTTTACTAACCTCTTTTGGTACGATATCTAATAATAATGTAGGAATACCAATATTTGCTAAATGGGCAGCAATTCCTGAACCCATTACCCCTGAACCTAAAATAGCAGCCTTTTTAATTTGATATGTCACGTGCAAAGCCTCCCCTTCGTTTTGAATGAATGCTCATTCATTTTAAATACAAAAAAAATAGAAGCAACATCTATATCTACTAGTTTAGAACATTATTTTAATTTTCGCAATAATAAAATGAATAAATAATACTTTTTTCTTTCTCCAACTTTAAAAACAGTGTACACTGTAAACAAAGTCATAGGAGGTAAATAAAACATGCAAAAAATTACAACTACTGAACAATTCAATGAAATTATTTCTGGGGACAATGAGGTTTTGGTAAAATTTGAAGCTGGCTGGTGTCCTGATTGCCGTCGAATGGAAATGTTCATCGATCCAATAGTCGAACAATATAACCAGTATACTTGGTATGAAGTCAATCGTGATGAACTTCCTGAAGTTGCTGATAAATATGAAGTAATGGGAATTCCAAGTCTTCTTATTTACCAAAACGGCGAGAAAAAAGCACATCTACATAGTGCAAACGCAAAATCACCTGAACAGGTAACTGAATTTCTAGATGCACAAAACTAGTAAAAAGTATCTATAAAACAATGCATCTAAATATTATACTGCGACGAGCTTTGCGCAGGAGCACGGTAACTGAATTTCTAGATGCATAAAACTAACTAGGAAAATATATATGAGACAAATAAAAAGACTGTTTCTCTTTGAAGCAGCCTTTTCTTTTTAATCCGTGTTAAGTAAATATATTCGGTATAATAAGAAAAAACAGGGGTGCTTATTTTATGTCACTAGAACAAGAAATAATCGAGTTAAAAGAAAAAGTCGCTTATTACGAGCGAATTATTAAAACAATTTCTACTCCAATTATTCCATCAATCGTTCCTAAGACCATTTTAATCCCTATTGCTGGCTATATGTTTAGAGAGCGCTTTGATAATATCCAGACTAAAACACTCGAATATATCGGAGAGCATAAAGAAATTGAACAAGCAGTATTTGATTTTAGTGGGGTTAATGTAGAAGATTTAGAAGCATTCGATTACAATGAACTTGCCATGTCTATTACCAGTTTGAATAGCTCTCTTCGCTTAATGGGAATTCGCCCAATTTATGTTGGGTTCAATCCTCAATTTATCCGTGAGATTGTTCACGCTAGTATTCAAGTTGACATTGAGACATATAAAAGCTTCCGTGAGGCCTTGAAAAAGCTGTTAGCTGAATCTAAGAAATCCATCGGTGATAAATAAAAAAAGTAAGGAGAGCCGCATCAGCGCCTCTCCGTTATTCGTTAACTTACACAGTCACCCTAAGCTAGTGAACAGCTCAAAAAGCTGTAAAACAAATAGGTCCATACCTTGGTTTGAACCATTCATCTAGCATTTTAGAGTCAAGCTGATGTACTTCTGCTTCCCCGTGATTAGAAAGAGACTCTACCGATACACAGCCCATCCACCAAGAACTTAAATCATGGATTCCTATTGTAAGATTCGCCTGTTCATGCGTGCTTTCTACTTTATGAATTTTCCACTGGTCTTTACTATATGATAATTCATATAGCCCCTGCTGCTCTGCTATAAATGAATCCTTAATTGCCAATAGAACCTTTGTATTTTCCAGAGGTCTTCCTAAACCATTAAAATTAGTACCATTAACAAACGACTCAATATTTGTCATTCGATACATTATACCTGAACCAGTAGTAGCCACTTCATGATAAACACTTGGGATTACATGATTTGAATCATTTGTGGGATTAGAAAGACTATACACAAATGATTGATCATTCGGGACACGATGGCATCTTCATCTGAAGGTGTTAAAAATTTCACCTGGCTTTTATTGCCGTCTGAGATTAGTTCTGCTGGTTTAAATTTAAATTCATATAGTAATGGTCCATAACCATAGCCCATTTTCCGATAGAAACTAGGGTTAAAAGGATAAAGTGATACAAGCGCGACATTTTCCTGTCTAGCGTAGTTATGAAAATAAGCTAGTATTTGAAACGCTACTTTTTCTTTTTTATGTAACAAATGAACAGCAACCATTCCAATACCAAATATGCTTTGAAACTTTCCATTTATATTACATTCAAAATCATTCACTCGAAATATCCCTAGAAGCTCCCCCTGTTCTTCGAAACAGCCAAAAAATTGTATTCCATTATCTTCATTTTGTTCGGTTGTCAATCGCTCCATGAATTCTTTTTTCTTTTCATCTGACTGTATTTGCATTCCTGGATACGCAAGTGCAGCTATATCGGTCGCCTGTTTCATGTCCTCTGATTGTAGTAAGCGAATCATTCCAATTCCCCCTGTTTTAATGACTGTGTTAAATTGTATTATAGAATAAACAAACAATTATAAGAATAAGAATTTGGTTATATAAAAAAAGAGTTTTCCCATAGAAAAAAAGAGAACTCTATTATTTGGAGGTCCGATAATGAATATACAACTGCCAGTCCAAGGTTACTCACAATATGATTCATCCATTCAATCAAACTATCAAGCTTCAGCATGTGGACCAGTTACTGCTTACGTATTGTTAAATTACTTATTTCCAAATGCTTGTCCCTATCAACCTAATGAACTCTATAAAAAATTAGGAGGAACTCGCATCGGGTTATTTACCTATCGGTTTATTCGAAACTTGCGTAAGTTGCTTGGACCTAATTGGAAAGTAAACAAATGTACTTTGCAAGTAGCTTTGGAAGAACTCAAAATTGGAAGACCCGTTGCATTAAAATTCGATAAATACTTTTCGCTACAGTGTAATAAAAAATTCACTTTTTCCTATCACTGGGTTCCACTTATTGGCTATGAATTAGTAGATAGTGAACTGGTACTAATCATTCATGACAATGGTGGTAGAAATCGTCCCAGTCAAATAAGGAAAGTTCGGTATTCAGATAATGCGTCCATTCTTACGTTTGTTCAAATTACTCCGAAAGAAAAATAACTATTTTTGAAGCTGTCTAGCCAAAATAGTATAACCATGCTCATATAGGAAATCATGTTTCGCCGAAGGGATTTCTTTTATGAGTAAATGTTCTAGCTCAGCTCCTATTGGGACATCTCTTCGAATCGTAGCAAGCTCTTTGGAAAGCTTCAGCATCTCCAAATCCGTCTCGATTTTCGTCCGTTGACCTACTTTCAAAAGTGGTAATGCCTCTAAAACTTTATCAACAGTTCCATAGGTTTGAACGAGCTGCAGCGCTGTTTTCGGACCTATTCCCTTCACTCCTGCATAGCCATCACTAGAATCTCCCATAAATGCCTTCACATCTGGGAACAGCAACGGAGAAATGCCGTATTCTTCCAGGAAACGAGCTTCATTGTATACGTCATAAATGGTGAACCCTTTTTTCGTGAATGCAATTTCTGTGGAAGGCTCCAGTAATTGAAGAAGATCTTTGTCTCCACTCACGATTGTAAACCTCGCGTCCTCTTTCCACTTATGGGTAATAGAAGCAATGGTATCATCAGCTTCCATTCCTGCTTGTCCAAAATTCATCCACCCCAAATGCTCTGACAATTCCTGAGCCATATCAAACTGTGGAATAAGCTCTTCGGCTGGCTTGGGACGGTTTGCTTTATAGCCATCATATAGCTCATTTCTAAATGTAAGCATACCTTTATCCCAGCAAATAGCCATATGAGTAGGTTGCATTAAATTTTGTGCTGCTAATACATGGCGAGCAAATCCTTGCACCGCATTTGTTGGAATGCCTTTATCATTTTTAAAATAATTTCCGGACATTGCAGTTGCAAAAAACGATCTAAACAATAATGCCATTCCATCTATTACTAATACATGTGGTTTTTCCTGAGTCATTTCAAACACCCTTTTTAATAGTTTACATAATTATAACATGAGTAGATTAAATCTATTAAATGGTGGGTATATAGTTAAAAACTATTAGAATGGAGTATGAAATATGAAAATACATAATGGATCCCTCTACTGGCCTACAACTACAAACCCATTCACTCCAAAAAATACTTTTGAAAAACTAGACTTATATGATGTAGTAATAGTCGGTTCTGGAATGTCAGGAGCTCTTACTGGACTTGCATTAGCAGAGGCTGGTCTCAAGATAGCGATACTAGATAAACGTGAGATGGCCACAGGCAGTTCCAGTGCAAATACTGGTCTATTACAATATTCCAATGATATTATGCTACACGAATTAATCGGACAAATTGGAGAAAAAGATGCTGTTCGCTTTTACCAGCTTTGTTATGAAGCAATGGACGATCTTGAACGCATTGCAAAGAGTTTACCAATAGAAGTAGACTTCATCCGAAGACCAAGTATATGCTATGCGAGCGACGAAAACGATGTTGAAAAGATAAAAGCAGAATACGATACATTAATAAAGTATGGGTTTCCTTGTGACTATTGGGGACCAAATGAAATGGCTGAAAAAATGCCTTTTTCCAAACCAGGTGCATTAGTAACATTCGGTGATGCGGAGATTAATCCATTAAAGTTTGTGCATGGTATTCTAACTAAACTAGAAGAATTAGGTGTACATTTTTTTCCTTATACGGAGGTTTTAGATGTATTGGAGGATAACGATAAATTAGAAATACGTACCTCTGGTCAACCTTTTTATGCCAACCATATCGTCTACACAACTGGCTATGAAACAACTCCCGTAGGTGAGCGCATTGGGGCTGATATTAACCGTTCTTATGCATTTGTCAGCAATCCAATCCCAGCATTTAATGATTGGTATGAACAGGCATTAATATGGGAAACCAAGCGCCCTTACTTATATATTCGTTCGACTGTAGAAGGAAGAATCGTTGTCGGTGGCTTGGATGAAGACAAGCCAGAAGCACCGGACTCTGATGAAGTCATCCTGCAGCGAGCAGAAAACTTATTACAACAAACAAAAGAGCTTTTCCCTAATTATGACATTCAGATAGATTATGCATATGCGGCAAGCTTTGGCGAATCTATTGATAATATTCCATTCATCGGAGAACACCCAACGAAAAAAGACCACTTTTATTTACTAGGTTATGGTGGAAATGGAACAGTATATAGCATGCTAGGCTCACATATTTTAAAGGATTTAATAGAAGGTAAACGGAATGAAGATGCTGAGCTGGTGCAGCTTGAGAGGAAATATGGCGTGAGATAATTATAGAAGCTTAAAGGATCATGTACTATGATGCATGATCCTTTTTTTCATCATAACTAAAAAATATTGACTCTAATGAATAATTTCTTTATATTCTTTTAGTTTTAGCACTAAACCAGTAGACTTAAAAAACGACAATAAACGGGAAGTAGTAACTTTTTGCAACTACTTTTGCTGTAATAACTTTTAATACATCCGTAACATCCCGCATATGCATACTTTGAAAGTTATACTTGTTCTTTAAATAGTCGACATGCTTTAAGATTTCTTCTAAAAATTGTAGGTTTTCCTTTGTATCTCTACCAAAATTATGTGGGTGCCACCATAAATGATAGAGTTCGTTTTTCTTTGCAGCCCTAGTTAATCCCTTTTTAATTCGTATGAGACGAAGCTGCTCTAGCATGGACAACCGGCTATTATAAGGTCTCAAAAAGCGACTAGAAGGAATATTGACAATAGGATCTGTTTCGATATTCTTTAAGCAATACGTATGATTGCCTGATATATTCATATAGGCATCGATTAGGCGACACAGTCTTTTCAGCGAAGAATTTTTTTCAGCTGTATGAGCTTTATACATCCAGTTTTTTTCATTTCCTCGGTATGCCTTTACTCCAAGCTCTTTACATACATGTAAATAATGAAGGTTTACTTGGTTCCTTGGAAAAACCAAAGATGCTGTTTTCTCCAAAGAAGAAACAGCTACCAAATCCTTTACAAAATGCTCCATATTTTGCCCGTCTTCTAAACAATAATAATGAGAAAAGGTGTGTGTTCCAATCTCTTGATTGGATGTTTCTCGTATCATATCGATTAGTGACCTTCCGAAATGGTAAGGGTCTACCGTTTCATTCTCCCCTACGTTGGAGAGATTTTTTATTGGGCTAAATGCAGTATTCTCATAAGGTATATCCATTGTGTTAAAATATGATAAAAGTTCCTGTTTATCCTTGCAATACAGCATACCAACAATTGCCCATGTCGCATGAATATCATATTTTAAAAACAATTGGAGTATTTGAGGAATAGCTACACGAGCTCCCAAAATATTGTTGCCGTATTCCTCTATTGTGTAAACATCGTGTACTCCCCAATTAAGCTCAAAGTCTAATGAAATAATAAGAGCCCCCCCCAGTTCCTCATCCTTTCCTCAGTTTCATCGTTCTCCCTAAGAGGACTAATTTCCCTAATAGGGAGCTTGCTTCGTAACCTGAATAGACATCGGTAATTTTACCGCCGAATTCCCTTTTAAAACTACTAATATTATCATTTGTTGTCAAACCACCCATATCATATACCAAATTCTTTCTATCCTTAAAATACAAAATATTTCTCCAAAGTAAATAGCGGCTAGCTATACTTAATATTCTCTTATCAATTGCGTTATTCTTAAATCTAAAGTGGGTTGCAGAGTATAAAGAAAAGGCAGTCTCATCATCTGTAATAAAGACTTGATAGCCAAGGATTTCTCTATTACTCCCATTTACTATTCTAGTAATAATTAAATGACTAGCTTCCATTAATAACTCCATTGTTTTTATATGAAATGCACCACATTTATACGTATTTGTGTGTTTGACAAATTCATTGTAAAAGGTTTGGAATTCCCTTATATTAGCTAGGGTTGGTCGGTCCAATACTTCTATTTGAAAATCATACTTAGCCGCCTGGCGAATTTGTTTTCTATTTGTACGATGAAGGTCTTTTAATAATTGTTCTTCACTTTTTGTTAAATCAATAATGATCGTAGTTTCTTTTATCAATTGGTTAACAGGTTGATAAGCATGAGAAAAACCAATTAAGTGCGCTTTTGGTAATGGAGTTTCACCCGTTTTTAAAAAGTAGCAATTTACTAAAGTCAAATTTATAAGTTTCCTTTTAACAACTATTATTATGGCACCTTCTTCTCTATTTGAGTTCTTCTCTACTTGTTTTTGACTTTCCAAGTATTCGAGTAAAAATTATTTTCTCGGTCCATTGAAAGCCAAGCTGATTTAGCAAATTCATACTTTCCTTATCTTTTCTATTAACAGATACATATACATCTTTACATTTGTAATTAATATTTACAAAATCGAGAATTTGTAAGAGGTTTTCTTTTTTCCAATCTTTAATGTAGATGCTTCTCTTTTTTAGATTAAACACTACTTTAATATCATCTAAACGAATGACGTTTTCATTTATCCAAAATGCTTTTAATATGTCATCCAAGTAATACCCAGCGTATCCACTATAAACTTTTTGTAATATATCTCTTCTTCGTTGCTTAGAAGAAAGTGCTAAGTCCGTTGTGATTTTCGAGACATACACGTTATTATTTTCTATCGATGAGTAGGGTTTCGTCAGCTTACCTATTAGATACTGTCTCTTGTAATAAATATAGTGTAAGAGTCTTTCTTTAATGTCACTCATCAAATAGTACTTATTTTCTTCTTGACGTAAAAGGTACTTAATCTTCCCTATCGTATTTCTACGAAACATAACAACTACTCTGTACTTTTTTATTTTAGAGATTAGAATATCCTTCAGCCATAATATATTTCTACAAGTCTTTGCCCGAATCGTATTCGTAGAAAATATTGATTTTCTAGTAAAATCTACGTTCGTATTCCATTCCATTTTATATGGCTCATAACCAATGCTCATATCCAACTTATGAAAACCGTCGGAAATTAATTGACTCATTTTTTCTTTTATTAACAATCTACCTGGCCCATAGGAATCAAAATCTGAATCGTGACCTAGTACATATCCTAAATATCTTGTTCTACATGTAAACCCGTAAGTGAAAGCGACTTTCTCACCTTGAACTTCTAAAGCTGTTAAACGAACCGAAAAATTTCCAGGTGGTAGAGCAGCTAAATGTCTAAAGAATACCTGCTTTCTTTCTGTTGAAAAGCCGCTCGTGTCATTTTTCTTTTCCCACCTTCGCTTATGTAGCCTTACAATTTCATCCATATCATTTTCTTCTAATATTTTTAACGAAACGTCCCCTAATGCCCTCAACCTTTTTTCTCTTCGATCCATGCCGTGTAGTTTTTTTCGAGTTTTCATGTACTCGTCAAAATTAAGCTGCTTCAGATTTATATATGGAGTAATGATTGAAAAATGACGTTCCTTCATATTCCTTGCATTTAAATACTGAGTAATAGCAAAAGGTGTGTCTGTGCTTTCTAACAGACCATGAAGAGAAAATACAATACTTTTCTTCATTTTTATCAATTCATCAAATGCAAACATAATGGCACGACTTGCATCTGATTTCCTCACAATAATATCCATATAATTTGCTATACCTAGCGCTAAAAAGTTAGCCATATATCCATACCATGTTTTTTTAAATTGAAAAGGGAAAAAAGCAATCATCCTGTTGTGTTCTTCAATTGCTATAATTTCAACATTTTCTTTAGATCCTAGTATTCTCCACCAGTTATATACAAACTCATATTCTATGAAAGGATTAGTATTTTCGATATCCTCAATAATTTTATTCCAGTCTTGTTTGTAAACTTCTAAATGGCTATAAGATTTAATACTTATAAGTTTCAAATAATCCTCCTTCGTTTACAATTTATTGCCCTTATTGTTAGACTGAATAATTTTTTCCAGTCCCTCCTCCAATGTGTAAGATGGTTCCCACTGAAGAATTCTTTTAGCTTTTTCATTTGACAGGACACTTCGTTTAATCTCAGCAGCATCCAACTCTTTTACAATTGGTTCTATTTCTATATTAGTAATATGTGAGATTAACTTAGATACTTCTTTAATAGTTCTTTCTATACCAGAACTAATATGAAAAACACCGGTTTCATGACTTACCATTGCAGTAAGACAAGCAGCGGCTACATCCTTAACATATATGAAATCCCTTGTTTGACTTCCATTATGAATAATTGGCGCTTCTTTTTTAGAGATACGATTAAGAAAGCTCGAGATGACGCCACTCTCTTGATCAGGTCCATAAACATTCGAAAACCTTAAAATACAGGTTTTGAGGCCGAACATTTTTTCATACAGGCGCACGTAATTCTCAGCAGAAACTTTCGATAATCCATAAAAGGAAAGTGGAGATAATTTAGCGTCCTCCTCTACGGGTAGAGCACTCGAATTTCCATAAACAGCTGCTGAGGAAGCTAAGATAAATTTTTGCACATTAAATTGATTGGCGTATTTAAGTGTATTGATTGTACCTAAAACATTAGCTTGGCAATCTGCTATTGGGTTCTCCATAGAAGCTAGGACCGAGGTTTGTGCTGCAAGATGAATAACATAATCTGGCTGTTCTAGTTGGAAAATGCGCTCAGTCTCAGAAGTTGTAATATCAACTTCATAGAATGTTGCATTTCTAGGAACTCTGCTTTTTTTACCATTCGAAAGATTATCTAAAGCAACAACTGAAAATTGATGATTTAACAGCTCCTGGACTACAAAAGAACCTATGAAACCTGCTGCTCCTGTTACTAGTACCTTCAATCTTTTTCCTCCAATTTTATTAGGTTTTTATACGTTATGAAGGTTTGACTATACATCTGTTCAAAGGTAAAACTTGCTTCATATATTTCGCGACTTTTTTTCCCCATACTTTTTCGGAGAGAAGGATTTTCGATTAAAGTGGTAAGTAACTCGGGCAAATTATGCTCAATTAAAAATCCGTTTTCAGAATTCCTCACAGCCTCTTTCACTCCCCCTACATTAGAAGCGATAATTGGCAGTCCATGCGCCATAGCTTCTAATATGGATAGAGGCAAACCCTCCCATGCAGAAGTAAGCACAAAAATATCCGCATCCTTCAATAGCTCGGAGACGTTAGAATGATTGCCTAAAAATGTTACTTTATCCCCCAAGTTCTGCTCCTGAACATATTTAGCCGCTTGTTCCTTTTGCCTACCGTCACCAGCAAAAATCATATACCAATTTAACTCTCTTATTTGAAGAAGTGCATGTAATAGCTCCAATTGTTTTTTAGGTGTGTCAAAACGAGCAACCATTAATATTTTTACAATGTCATTACGTACAAATTGAACACTTCGTTGACTTTGGTCCATAACACCATTGTGAATCGTTATTAATTTGGAAGAGCTTAACACCTGGTGCTGCAAAGCTAGAATTCTGTCATAATCACAAACAGTAATTACTATTTTTGATATTTTACCTATGCATTTTTCTACTCTACGATAGAAAACCTGTTTGTTTTTCGCCACACCATCTGTGAAAGCCCATCCATGTGCTGTGAAAACGAAAGGAATTCGAAGCGTCCAACAGGCGATTCTTCCAAGTATCCCAGCTTTAGAAGAATGAATAGCTACAATATCAGGATCCAGTTGTTTTAAAGTTTTTCTAATTTCAATAAAAGCGAGTATATCCTTGACTAAATTCATATTTCTTATTAAATGCTTCAGTGGAATGTATTCAATCTCTTTTACATAAAGCTCATCCGCTAGTTGTTTTTCGGTTCCATAAAGGATTGAAACTCGATTACCATCTGCTACCATTCTTTTCGAAAGGTCAAGAACATGTACTTGAGCCCCTCCTACCTCATACATATGTGTAATCAGTTGAACAATTTTCATCTACTATCCCTCATTTTCCTTTGTAGAAACCTATTGATAGTAAGTGCTATTCAATTTAGAGTTTGGAATCCATTAAGTTACATATTAGAAGACATAAACATTACTATTGATAAAATCATCTAATTCCTCTCTCTTCCTAACTGCCTTAAATTCATTGCCTATTTTAGCGATAATTGGAGGTCTCTCTTTGATAAAAGGAGGATTAAGTACTATAGTGTAAGCACCCATGTTGTGGAATACTAGAAAATCTCCTACTTTTGGAATTTCTCCAACATGGTCAATCATTAAATAATCTTTCTCCATACATGTATAACCAACAACATTAAATCTGTCTGTTTGATAACAAGCTACATTTGTTTTGACAAGCTGCATCGAGGTATTTTTTTTACTAATACTAGGTTTAATATTATGAACACTCCCATTAACTAGAACAAAATATTCATTACCATTTTTCTTCACATCGACTACTTTACAAAAGAATTTAAATGTATCGACTACTAATGATAAACCTGGCTCTATTATTAAAAATGGCTCGTTTTTAAAATGTATTTTTTCTTTATTCATAATGGAACAGATCGCCATAGCATAATCATCATAGGATGGGACGTTATTTATCTTCATTGTTTCGGGTACATTACCATAAAATCCTCCACCAATATCCAGATACTCTAATGTGTTTGAAATATATATTTTTGACAGATCGCATAATTTCTGGGTTATTTTCTCAAAAACTTCTAAACTTCTTAATTGGGTGGAAAAATGACCATGCAGACCAACCACATCTAAGTTTTCTATTCGCTTTAAATCGTTTAAGGCTTTCTCTAAATTTCCATTTTCAACGCAAAAACCAAATCTACTTTGTTTAAATCCACCCTGAAGAGGGCTTTTCCCTTCAATTGATATATCAAAATTTACTCTTAATCCTACTTTATAATGCTTATTTTTATTCTTCTGAGTATATTCTTTTACAAACTCAACCTCACTAAACGAATCTAAATTAATAATACTGCCTTCTTTCAGTGCTAATGCGATATCTTCAGAAGACTTCAACGGACCATTAAAAATAATATTTTTTGGATTCATTCCGATTTTTAGTGCTAAATCATATTCAATCCTAGAAACAACTTCTGCGTATCCTCCTAATTTAGATATCTCTTTTAATAAAATTGGTAAATAATTTGTTTTATATGAATATCCCAGAATAAATTTACTGTGCCTACTACTAAATGCTGAGAACATCTTCAAATAGTTTGTGCTTAGTTTTTCCAAGTCAAATAAATAAAAGGAGTCCCCAAATTGTTGTTTTAATAAATTCACTTTCTTTAAAAAATCAACCTGGTTTCTATTCTCTATTCCCTCAATATTGTTCACCGATTAATTAGCCCCTTTTTTATTTATAATTGGTTGAACACTGAAATTAAATAAAAATTTTAGCTAATCAATTGAATATCAATGTGTTGTTTCATGTTCTTCATTTTAGATTTCAACTCTTCTGAGGAACTAAACTTCAGGAAAACAATTCCCACTATTTTATTTAAGCCTTTAAATATTTCTATTTGATCATTATATTTTTTATTTATTACTTTTTTAATAATATTTCCTTGTATTTCATCAGAAAATACTATGTCTTTTAGCTTTCCTCTTTTAAATGAATGCAAGTAATAAGTAGCATAGTAATTCTGTGCCTGCCTATCTTTTATTTCTATCTCATTGTTATTTAAAGCTGCTTCAACGGTTGCTTTTACAAAGTCTACTCCCGTTGCCATCTCTAATAGTTGAGATATCATATGTCCACCATTCCTAGCAGCCATTTCAATAATATATGGTTCTCCATTTCTATCAAACAGAACTTCAATATTAAAGACTCCCCTACTTATGTTCAATAAATTTATTACTTTTTGCAATTCCTTGCGTACTAAGACTAGCCTTTCTTCCTCTATAAAAACTGGGTAACTATTACCTGTTGGGATAAATACATTTTTTTCTATATCTCTATATCCATTTAAAAATCCATAACATTCAATAATTCCATTTACTACGATTATGTCACCACCAATCATGCACTCATGTGTCATACCAATATACTCTTCGAGAATGACTAGTTTTTGTTTTGAATTTAAAAGAGCTTCATCAAATGCCCTATCAAACTCTTCCAGAGAAAATATTCGCGTAACTCCTCTACTTCCTGAAGAATCTACAGGTTTTACCATTATCGGAAATTCAAAATCTGCAAGGCAATCCTTTGCTTCACTTTTTAAATGGTTGCTTCTCACTTTTGGACAATTAAAACCGTTATTCATTAAAAAATCTCTGAATAGATTTTTATTTGATAAAATTAATACGGATTCATATGGATTTGATGGTAAATTTAATTTGTTAGCTACATAAGCTGCCGTAGCTGTTGCCACTTCTGATGAATAAGCAACAATTCCATCTATATTCTTTTGCTTTGCAATTTCAAGAATCGCTTCCTTATCCGTTGTGCTTACACAATAATATTCATCCGAATGATATTGTCCTGGATTATCTATTAAGTAATCACATAAAATAGTGTAATATCCTTGATCTTTTGCAGATTTAATCGCAATAACTTGCTGATCCGATCCACCAAGTAACATGATCTTCTTCATACATACACCCCAGTAATTTTAATGTTTTTTTGAAGTCTTGTTCGCAATAGAAATAGGAGACGTTATCCATTCTCTATTTTCTAAATACCATTGTATTGTTTTTGAAAGACCGTCATTGAATGTATTAGAAGGAACCCATCCCAACTCTTCACTAATTTTAGTATTAGCAATAGCATATCTTCTGTCATGCCCCAAACGATCATCAACAAATTTGATTAAATCCTCACTTTTGTTTAATAAATTTAGAATTATTTTAACAGTTTCTATATTTTCTTTTTCATTATTTCCACCTATGTTATATACCTCTCCAATTCTTCCAGAGTGGAGTACTGAATCAATTGCAGTACAATGGTCTTCCACGTGTAACCAATCTCTTACTTGTTTTCCATCTCCATAGACTGGTATTGGCAGATTATTTAAAGCCTGTGAAATAATCATGGGAATTAACTTCTCAGGATATTGATACGGACCATAATTGTTTGAGCATCTAGTAATAACAGCAGGTAATTTGTACGTTTCATAATAAGCTCTCACCATTAAATCTGCAGATGCTTTGGAGGCAGAGTATGGACTATTCGGTGAGAGATTTGTCTTTTCAGTAAAATATCCTACTTTACCTAAAGCACCGTACACTTCATCCGTAGAAATTTGGATAAATTTAACGTCGTCTTTGTATTCAGTGCAATATTTATCTGATTTATGGACCTTCCAATAATTTTTGGCTGTATCTAATAATGCCTGTGTACCAAACACATTTGTTTTCAAGAAAATTTCTGGTTCATCAATACTTTTATCTACATGAGATTCAGCTGCGAAGTGAATAACAGCTTGAATATCATATTGATGAAACAGTTTATTTAGTAAATCACGATCACAAATATCTCCATTTACGAAGTGATATCTTTCTTCGTGCTCGATATCCTTTAAATTTTGCAGATTACCAGCATACGTTAATAAATCCAGATTAACTATTGTGTAGTCATATTTTGACAGCACATATTTTATAAAATTGGATCCGATGAATCCTGCTCCACCTGTAACTAAGATATTCATCCTAATCTCCTTTATGCTCTATTAGAATTCGCAACATCTACTAAATACTTGCCGTAGTTTGTCTTCATTAACGGTTCTGCGAGCTTTAATAATTGTTCTTTCGATATATAGTTTCTGCGAAAGGCTATTTCCTCAATACATGAAACATATAATCCCTGTCGATTTTGGATAGCTTCTACAAAATTAGATGCCTCTAAAAGAGACTCATGGGTTCCTGTATCTAGCCAAGCTAATCCTCTTCCCATTATTTTTACCTTCAATTCTCCCAATTGAAGGTACTCATTAATAATAGAAGTTATTTCCATTTCTCCTCGGGAAGAAGGTTTAACCTCTTTGGCGATTTTTGTTACTTGATTATCAAAAAAATAGAGACCTGGTACCGCGTAAAAGGATTTTGGATTCTCTGGTTTTTCTTCTATTGAAATGGCATTTTCTTCTTCATCTACTTCTACTACTCCATAGGCTCTAGGGTCCTTCACATAACACCCGAAAATTAGGGCACCTTTAGATAAGTTAGTTGCCGCTTCCTTTACTTTATGCCCAAAATTAGAGCCATAAAAAATATTGTCACCGAGCACTAAAGCAACCGAAGAGTCTCCTAAGAATTTCTCACCAATAATAAAGGCATCTGCAATACCGGTTGGATTTTCTTGTATTGCATATGTTAAATTCACTCCTATTTTAGTACCATCTTCCAATAATTCTTGAAATCCCTCTATATCTCTTGGTGTAGAAATAATTAATATGTCTCTAATCCCCGCAAGCATTAAAACGGAAAGAGGATAATAAATCATTGGTTTATCGTAAACTGGTAGCATTTGCTTAGAGATAACTTTTGTTAGCGGATATAAACGAGTACCAGATCCACCAGCTAAAATAATTCCTTTCATATAGAATCACGAATCACTTTACAAATTTTCTCCACTGATTCCAAATGAAGTTCACCGTAATAGGGCATAGCCAATACTTGTGTAACAGTTTTATTTGCTATCGGAAGATTTTCTTTCCGGGCAGACTCTAAATGCTGGTACCATTCAAAGTCGCTACATAAAGGATAGAAATACTTTCGTGTAAATACGTTGTACTCTTTTAGTTTCTCGTGTAGCCAATCTCTTGATTTACCATATAACTCTTCGTCTATTTGAATGACAAAATACTGATAACTGCTGCATTCATCTTCTAATTTCGTCAACACGTTAATACCGGGTACATCTTTCAAGTACGATTCATATGCTCTTTTTATTTCATGCCTCTTCTTGCGTTCGGTTTCCACAAGCTTTAATACTTCAAGTCCAATTACTGCCTGAATTTCGTTTAACTTTGCGTTTAGACCTGAAAGAACAACCTCCTCTGGATTTGCTATTCCAAAATTTTTTAGGAGATTAAGTTTTTCAACTAAACTATTGTCTCTAAAAGTCAATGCTCCGCCTTCGATAGTATTAAAGAGTTTTGTTGCATGGAAACTGAACATCGTCATATCTCCATATTCGCTAACAGGCTTATTATTAAAATTTGTCCCAAAAGTATGTGCTCCATCATAAATTACTTTCAGTTTATATTTGTTTGCGATTAATTGAATTTGTTCGACATCACATGGATTTCCAAATGTGTGAACACCAAGGATAGCAGAAGTTTTTTCTGTAATAAGGGGTTCAATTTTTGCTGCGTCTAGGGTAAGTGTTGTGGGATCTATATCACAAAATACAGGGGTTAAATTATTCCAGTCGAGTGCTTGGACTGTTGCGGGAAAAGTAAATGGAGTAGTAATCACTTCTCCGGTTAGGTTTAAAGCTCTTAAACCTAAAAGTAATGCAGATGTGCCATTATTAAATAGGGATAAATTTTCTACTTTCAAGAAGGTTTTTAATTCTAGTTCTAACTTAGATTGCTGTGGACCACTATTAGTTAGCCATTTGCTATCCCAAACTTCTTTTAATTTAGCGTATATATCATCTAGATCTGGAAGTAATGGTCTTGTAATGTAAATAGGTTCATCTTTTATCATCTAAAACTCCCTTTTTTTATTTCGTTTGGATTGATTACTTTATATCGTCCATTTGTATTTTAATAAACTTATTCATATTTTTCATTTTGGAATTTAATTCTTCTAAACTTCTATACTTTAGAAAAATAATTCCAATTGCTTTGTTAGAGCTATCAAATATTTCCACTTCATCATTTACCTCTTTAAAGATAAATTTGTCTAATATATTTTCTTGTATTTCCTTGGAGAAAATAATGTTCTTTAATCTACCTGCTTTAGAAGAATGAATGATATAAGTTGAAAAAAAAGAATCTATTGGGAAAGAACACCTAAGTTTTAATTCTTCCACTTTTCCTAAAGCAGCTTCCACGGTAGCTTCAACTAAATCTACTCCAGTTATTATTTTGAGTAGTTGTGGTATCATATTGCCACCGTTTCTTGGTCCCATTTCTATAATGTATGGACCTCCATCTTTACTGAACATTACCTCAATATTAAATGCCCCCATACTTATGTTCAGAAGGGTTATTACTTTTTGTAACTCATCATGTATTAAATGTATTTTTTCTTCCTCGATTAATAATGGATAGCTTTTACCTATTGGTACCAATGAATTGACTTCTTTACTTCTATGACAGTTTAATAACCCAAAAAATTCTATTTTTCCTTTGACTACAAAGATATCACCCCCGACCATATATTCATGGGACATCTCAATAAACTCTTCTATAATCACCTTTTTATCCTTGGAGTAAGAAATGGCTGTATTAAATGCTTCAAATAATTCTTCCTGTTTATCAATTTTGGAAACACCTTTACTACCGGAGGAGTCAGTTGGCTTAACTATTAATGGAAACTGAAATTCACTTAAACTTATTATTGCTTCTTCAACATTTTTGAAGCTTTTTGCTTTTGGACAATTAAAATTTTTATTGAATAAAAATTCTCTAAACAATTCTTTATTTGATAGCACTAATACTGACTCGTACGAATTGGAAGGTAAATTCAACTTATTACTAACAAATGCTGCAGGTGCTGCAGCTGGATCGGATGCATAAGCTACAATTCCATCGATTTTTTTTTGCATCGCGATTTTACAAATTTTTTCTTTATCCGTTGTGCTCTCACAATAAAATTCATCTGAATAATATTGTCCTGGATTGTCCTGTAAGAAATCACATAAAATCGTATGATACCCTTGTTTTTTGGCATATTGCATTGCTGGTAACTGCTGTATTGAGCCTCCAAGGAACATGACTTTTTTCATGAATTCCCCTCACTTTTTCTTGATTTCTGTCCAGATAAGAAAGACCTTAATAGTTCAATTAAAAGATGTAATTCACGAATCTTAAAGATTTTACTTAATCCTATATAAGCTACAATACCTATGCTAATTTGAGAAATAAGTGTTGGAATACTCCCAAGTATTATTATCTTACCTACCATAAATACAATAGTTCCCATTACAATGGAAATCCCAAAAATCGGCAGAAGGTCTTTTAGCTGTTCTTTAGTCGAATATGAAATCTCTCTTGCTGAATAATACATATTAATAAGTAATGAAAGATAAGAACTTATAACTGCTGCGCAAATTAACCCAATGATTCCTAGCTTAAATAAAAAAGAAAGAACAATAAGTATCGTGAGAAGGCCTTTTTTAATAATTTCTAATCGTAAAAACAAATCAGATCTACCTTTGACTTGTAAAATATTTAAGTTGATAGCGTGAAGTGGGTATAACATTCCTGCAAAACACAACAATTGAAAATATATGACTGAAGGAATCCACTTTTCTCCAAAAAGAATTAGGAAGATTGGGTTCCCTATTGCTGCCAGGCCAATTAACAATGGAAAGTTAATAAATGCAGAAAGTTTAATTATTTTCTTGAATCCTAGTTCAAGACGCTTCTCATCGTCTTGAATACTACTAAGCACTGGATACGTTACTCGTTGTACTGTCGAAGCTAAGGATTGCGATGCAAGGTCCCTAACTTTTACCGCATTTGTATAATAACCAAGCTGTGTAATTGAAAAAAACTTACCTATTATTAAAAAATAGAGATTGTTATAGAAAGTGTCAATGAGACCAGAAAGAAGTAATTTTGAACCAAAACTAAAAAAACGTTTAAAAGATTGGTAATTAAATATAAAACTTGGCATCCATCTGTTATAAATAATGAGCAACAATGTCTGAATTAGCTGAAGAGAAATCATATTAACTACCAGACTCCAAACACCAAATCCTAACACTGCTACAATTATTGTAATTGTTCCTGAAATTACGGATGATATGACACTAATTTTTGTTATTGTACGAAAGTCAATTTTCTTCATAAGCATAACTCTTTGAATAATTGCAAAGGCATTAATGATAATGACAATAGAAAGCACTCGAATAATTTCTATTAATTGTGGTTCCTCGAAAAAAATACTAATTCCTTTAGAGCTGATAAAGAGTATTCCATATAAAATCATCGAGATTCCAAGATTAAAAAAGAACACAGTTGAATAGTCTTCCTGAGTTGTCTGCTGATCTCTTATAAGAGCCTGGGTAAATCCACTGTCCACAATAGAGTTAGAAATTGCGATAAATACTAAAATCATTCCAAATACACCAAAATGCTCCGGTACTAATAACCTAGCTAAAACAATTTGTATAATAAACTGAATCCCGTAATTTGCCATCAATTCAGTAAAGCTCCAAACAATCGCTCGTGTCGTCTTATTCGTTAAAGTGGCTGTTCCCTTCATTGGATGTCCTCAAGCATTTGGTTTTTTCATATATTTAGTAGTTTTTAAGCTGGATAATTTCATAAACAACTGCGGATAATTGCAACGTAGAAATACTTTAAGATGTACACTAATTTTGTACAAGAAAGAATAGTTGTGTATATTTTTATTGTTTATCTTTTTCTTTTGGAGGATTAATATTTCATATTCTAAGACTTCCTTAACCTTTGCTATTTCATTTTTGTACCTAAATTCGGAGTACTCATTAAACCCGGTTAACAGATTAATAATTCCACTATTTATTTGAATAACTTTTCCTCGAATATTACCGCTAAGAATCATACGATTTGTCCATGACCCCTCTACACCACTTCGATATGCGCACATGCTTTTATCCATATAATATGCATAACCTTGACTTGCAAGTAGCATCTGCATAGGATAATCACCTATGGGTGCTGATTCATAAAAGGGAGGTGGATTTTCCATAAGGTTTTTAGGATAAAATAACGATGGTGTTGGACAAAACCCTCCACCTTCAATAATAATATCCTCCATTGGGCTAATTTGATCAGTAACATATGGTCTAATGAATCTATTAGTTTTTATACTAGGTGCCTGAATAATTTCAGCTGAATGAAAGCACAAAGTACAATTTGGATGCTGCTCCATATAGTTTACTTGTCGCTGTAATTTGTTGGGATCTGTCCAATAATCATCCCCTTCGCATTCAGCAATATACTTTCCTTTACTGTTTTGAATAAGCCTTTGTGAATTTTTTCTTGCACCTACATTAGTCGGAGATGTTATTATTCTTATTTTATCTGGATACAAATTTGCGTAGTGTTCTACTATTTTTCTAGTATTATCAGTGCTGCAATCTTCTCCAATAAGAATTTCATATTTGAAATTTGTTATTTGATTTAGAAAACTTTCAATGGCTTCTGCTATATATTGTTCATGATTATAAGTAGTACAGTTTACACTTACTAATATGGTCAATCTACCACTCATTTCTTCGCTCATTTAATGGAATCCATGCTAAAGCTAATAGCAGCCAAAAATGTCTCCAATGTAATGTATCAACAAAAAAACTATTAAATGCTAAACCGATTAGACTTGCAAATATAACGACATAAAAAACGCCATCTTCCCGCTTCGAACTCCAGTAACTACAAAGTGCTTTATACAAACTAACAATGAGAAATAAAATGAAGGATAAAAAACCTATTACACCGTTCTCTGTAAACACCCGGGCGTATAGGCTATGTGGAGAATATTGAAAGATACTCTCCGACTGACCTGCTCCAATACCGAGTGGGTTAGAAATCCCACTTTCAAAAGCCGCAAGCTGCGTACCAAATCGCTCATTATCATAATTCTGAAAGCTTAATCGAGATACGAGTAAGTCTTCGATTAAAGGAGACTGAATAATAAATAGAATAACCGGAATTCCGACAATTACGATAAATAAAACAGTATTAATCCTTCTTTTAAATAGATTGACTTTAAATAGAAATAGATAGATCAATAGCGAAATTAATAAGTTGCCCCATGCTGCCCTAGAAAAACTAATAATTACTGCAGCTATTAATATTAGAAAAGTAGTATAGTAGAAGATTTTTTTCTTTAATGGCATGTCCTTACGCTCTGTCATACTTAATGAAAACAAGGCTGGCATAACTAAAAATGGTCCAAAAACATTAGGATCTTTGAAAAGCGCTTTGGCTCTTCCATACATTAAAAATAAATCACTAAAAGGTATCAGATTAAAATAAGCTAGAAGACCAATAATTGCTGAAAGGCATGCAGAAATTAAATAACCATGTAATATCAATTGCAATCGAGTTTGGGTAATCCGTTCGCTCAGCCCAATTATCCCAATCCAAGTTAATGCTAAGTAAAATGTAATTGCTGTAAAGAAAATAGAAGGACCAATAGCTTTAATAAAAAATAAAGATAATAGATTGCTTATTAAGAATATAGAGAGAATTATTATTGGAAAAACCATTTCCTTGGAAAATCTATAAATAGATAATGCAAAGGCTATTCCAATAAGTAGAATAATAAATAGATCATAGGGAGATGGTTCAATGACAACAAAGGAACTGACTGCCAATGTGATAAATAAAAAATACGATAACCAATCATTACTTCTCTCCTTCATTTTCTTCTCCTCAAGTATAATATTTTCTAATTATCTCTTTGTATCCAGTACGTTAAACTCACTGCCTTTTAATACATGCTCTGAATTTCCTTTGAAATATTCTACTAAGTCAGTACCATACTTACTTTCAATATACTCATATGCTTTGGTCAATAGAAATGGTCGGTGCCTTATACTATGCGCATCTGATGCAATAAAGTGAACAAGTTGTTCTTTTAGTAGCTGTTTAGAAAATGCTTTAACTTTCGTTCCATTCTTTCCAAGTACACTTCCAGCAGTAATTTGTAATAGTGCACCTCTTGCTACAATTTCTAATAATTTACCTTTGTTCTTCATGAGAAATAGGTTCTTTTCTGGATGAGCAATGATCGGTATTAAACCCTTTAATTGAAGTTTATATAATACATCGAATAGATAAGGAGGAAAGTGATTATTAGGTAATTCAATTAGTAGATATTTCCCACTATTTGCCAAGGTTAATAATGTATTATCTAGTATACTTTCATTCAATAATATTTCCATGCCAGCATATAAGGTAACTGGAATATTTTTTTCTTGTAATAGTGCATTCATTTCACATACCTTAGTGTATACAACCGATGATTTGTTTTTATATGTTTCGTTTTGGTGCGGAGTTGCAATAATATGTTTTATTCCGTTAGCTCCTGCATTAGCTATAAGCAACAATGATTGCCCTACTGTTGAAGCACCGTCATCTAGCCCTGGTAAAATATGATTATGAATATCTACTATCAAATTGTCTCCGCTCCTTTAGTAATATTCAGTTGGACGATCCTGTTGATATTTATTTCTATTTAGAATTGTTCCTAATACATTAGCTTGCACTTTATGAAGCTTCTCCAAGCTTTTCTTTGCAGTATCCTTTTTTGTTTTACTACCATTGATAACAAGCAGACAACCATCCGCTATATCTACTAAACTAAGCACATCAGCAACTATTAATGGTGGACTATCAATAATAATTACATCAAATTGCTTCTCTAACTGGTTGAACAATGTTTTCATCTCAATGGATGAAATAATCTCAGCTGGATTTGGAGGATAAGGACCTGCCCCTATGAATGACAGGTTTTCAAATTCTGTAAGTTGAATAATATCTGCAAGCTTTGCCTGCCCAGCAACATAGGAAGTTATCCCTGCTTGTTTTTTCATATTAAATATTTTTCTACCTACAGGTCGACGTAAATCAGCATCAATATAGACAACTTTTTTGTTATCCATCGCAAACGTTTTTGCCAAGCTTGTACTGATAAATGATTTTCCCTCCGCTGCAAGTGAGCTTGTAATTACAAAAGATTTTATTTTTTTTTCATTTAATTGGAATTGTATATTTGCCCGTATGTTTCGAAAGGACTCAATCGAATGTTCAAATCTTTCCAAATGGTCTTTTATAACAGGAATTGAGCCCATGCTAGGTAAACTAAGATGCTTTTCTGTTAATTCCTCAAGATTTAAAATAGTAAAATATGTTTCTTTTATTATTAAGAAAACGAAACAGATAAATATTCCTAGGAAAAATGAAATAACGAAATAAAATGCAGAATGTGGATTAACTACTCTTGTATTATTTTTAATAGTTGCTTCTCCGAGGATATTCAAATTATCCATCTTCATCAAATTTTTAATCTCTTCTTGAAATACATTTGCTACAGTATTTACTAAATTAACTGCACTCTTCGCTGTTCCATCCTGTACTTGAATCGTCATTATTTGTGACTGGTTATTCGATATTATTGTTATTTTATTTCTTAACTCACCTATACTTACTTTGCTATCCAAGGAATCACTTACTTTTTCTAATACTTGATTTGTAGTTAATAAATATTTATATGTTTCAATTAATCGTAAATTCATATCGATTTCATTGATGGAGACGCCTGTTTCTGGAGTCGTTGAATAATTTACAAGGATATCCATTTCTGCTTCGTATACTTTTGGAATGGTTAGTCCAATGGCTCCCCCAAGGCAAGTTATGAACAAGATAAAGACTAGTATCCGAATCCAATAATTTCTTATCACTGCAAGTATTTGCTTAAGATTGATACTATAATTCATGTTAGCTTCAACATGTTCATATTTAGTAAACCCCTTCCTCAAAAATTCCAATCAGAATTAGATTTAAATCGTTTATATCATAAATTCGTACATATCCTTACCATCTCTTCTTTACGTTTTGATTAATTTAAGAGGGGCTGCAAGCTAGCAAATGCATTAGTGGAGTCTTCCTCTATAGACTCAGGACCATCATCTAAACCTGGTAAAATGTGATTATGAATGTCTACTAGCAAACCCCTCTCCCTTTCTAAATTAAGTTATTCCTTACCAAGCACCTTTTCCAATAATCACTATATATACTGTATGAAGGATGATTTTCACGTCTAATAAAAAAGAGCAATGGTTGATATAATACAAATCATAAGCAATTTTTTCTCCGTGTGTTATTGCAGAACGGCCATTTACTTGTGCATATCCTGTAATTCCTGGTTTTACTTGTAATCGTTTTTTTTGAGTAGCGGAATAATAATTAGTAATTTCAATCATTTCAGGTCTTGGTCCTACTATACTCATGTCCCCCTTTAAAACATTCCAAAGCTGGGGAATTTCATCTATACTATATTTCCTATATATTTTCCCTAGTTTCGTGATGGTTAGGGTTTGTGGTGTTGTAAATTCAAAATCTTGTGGCACCTCGTCTTTCCATTCATATTTGTGTGAGCTAGATTCAATATCCTCCGCTTGCATGGTTCGAAACTTCCAAATAATAAATGGTTGTTCATGCAAGCCCGCCCTTAGTTGATTGTAAAAAAGGGGACGTCCTGAGAAAATCAATAAAATAACTGAAAACAGTATAATTGTAGGAAATAACAAAATAAGTAATAAGCTGCTCCCTAATATATCTACTGTTCGTTTAACAAAACTACGATAGAAATACGTTGGAGCCTGTTCATAAGTCGGTTGGTCTAATTTTTCCACGCTTTGTTCTCCTTAACATAAAATATTAGAAAACAATTCCATACATAAAAGAATATTCAATGCTCCTATAAAAAAGACCTATTCTTATATAACTATTAAATTATTTCCCATCCTTATTAGCTTATGAGTTTATGAGTTTATATACCTTATGATGGGGGACATTCTATTCATGCCTTAGTAATTTTTTTTTGTATCTATTGTAAATTTCATAACAAAAAGCACTACAGGTTAATTTTCTCCTGTAGTGCTTTTAGATTCTTGCAAACTGATTGTATACATCTTCTAACGTTTCACAGCCGTGCCTTTTTACTTTCTCCACATAGATGCTCCAAAGTTTTGCGGTCATTTTAGCGTCTTCTAATGCGTGATGGCGTCCCACAATTGGAACGCCGTTATGCTCGCATAGATCTTCTAACGAACTGAGTTGTATATTGGGCTCCGCAATTTTGTATAAAAAAGATGTATCCACAATTCGATGCTTAAATAGTGTACGAAAAATCTTTGTACTAGCATATTGCATAAAACTTCTTTCGTGATTTGCGTGATGCGCCACAAGTGTGCTGTCTTTTGCAAATTGAAGAAATTCCATTATTACATCCCCAACTAATCTTGCTTCCTTCAATTGTTCATTTGTAATACCTGTTAGTGCCACGATATTTGAAGGTATTTCTTTTTCGGAATATATTAGAGAGTAGAAAATCTCGTCTTCTTGAATGGTTGAACCGACCATTTTTATAGCACCAATGGATATAATGTCATGGCCTTGCACTGGACTAAATCCTGTCGTTTCAATATCCAATACTACTACGTCTAGCTCATCCAAGGGGATCTTTAGTGTATCCTCTTTTTTCATTTCTTTTTGGAGGTTTCTTAAAAAAGCCATTTGTTGGGTACTTTGAACATCACCTATGCCAACATTCGTACGTTTACCTTGAATACCTCTTAGTATTTGCATGAACGGTTCAAATGCCATGGTGAACACCCTTTTTCATTAAGGCAATTATTTCACGATGTAATTTACTTCCTCCTTTAAGAATACGTTTTATATCTTTCAGTTCCACCTTGGTTCGTTTTTCAACCTGCAGATAGTGTGTATCTGAATAGCTTTCAACCTGCGATAATGACAATCGATATGATAATAAATCCGAAAAATTTCTTTCGCTATTTTTCAGTAAGCCTGCATATTCCTTCATTTGAATTAGTTTATTCATTCGAGCTAAAGTGGAAGTTTCCATTATCCCCTCTCTGATTGAAAGTAGTCGAATGGCATTTACATATGGTAGGAATCCAGCGTATTTTAAGTTCACGCACCCTTGATATAATCCATGCCTTTCTACTAATAGTTGGCCAACAGGACCTATGACATTTTTAATATGTTCTATATTAGTAGTGAACCGGCTTAGTAAAATTGGATGTTGTAATTGGTATGCATGAATGAATGACTTCAACTGATGAATAATTTGCCAGTTTCCATGAAACACCCGTGCATCATAAAAAATGTGAAGAAAACGAATGGACTCCCAGCTTTCATCAGTCGCCCAATCGTGGAGTTGAATTTTCCAACCATCATAAGATTTACACCACTCAGGATTAGAACTCATCACCTTACCTTCACAATACGGATATCCTACTTCATATAAGCCTTTAGAAATTTCCGTTCCAAGCATCTGAAAATACATATCATTTTCAGCATTAGCTATTTCATAAGCAATTCCATGATCCTGATCACTAATTAACCCTTGTTCTAATCGGCCTCCACTGCCTGTTATAAACCAAGAAAATTCACATGGAGCTGGACCAGTTCCCATTTTCTTAGATGCTACTTTCAATACTTTTAGCATCACCTGATCATGAAAATCATTAAGCGAAACGATGTCATCTTGGAAGTTTGTCATATTTAATTCCTTCCACTCTCGAATAGATTTATACGTTTCCACAAGTACACGCCCTTTTATATAAAGAGCCTCTAAATTAAAGAGGCTTTCATAATTAATTAAGTGATTTAGATTCTTCTAAAATCATTTGTTCTGGATAACCATAGTTGCCATGTTCGCTCATATCAAGGCCCATTAGTTCCTCTTCCTCCGTTACCCTAATACCACCCATTACTTTTTTCATGATAAAGAGAATAGCATAGGAAACGATGAATGCAAATAAACCACAAGACACAACACCCATTAGCTGAACTCCTAATTGATCAAATCCTCCACCGTAGAATAATCCCGCTTTACCAACGGATGCAAGCTCCGGTGTTGCAAAGAATCCAGTAGATAATGTCCCCCATACCCCAGCTGCTCCATGGACTGATAAAGCATAAATCGGATCATCCACTTTTCTCTTTTCAAAAAATCTTGCGCTATAGAATACTAACACTCCCGCTAGTAAACCAATGACAACAGAAGCCCAAACATCCACGAATGCACAAGAAGCAGTAATAGCGACTAATCCAGCTAAGGCTCCATTTAAAATCGTAGGAATATCTGATTTACCTAATACTACCCATGATATTAGTGTTGCTGCAACCGCTCCCGCTCCAGCAGCAAGTGTTGTATTTAATGCAACATATCCAAAGAATGCAGCATCTACAGATATAGTACTACCTGCATTAAATCCGAACCAGCCAACCCAGAGGATGAGTACGCCTAAAGCTGTATATACTTGGTTATGTCCTGCAAGATTATTTGCTGATCCATCTTTATTGAACTTCCCAATTCTTGGTTTAAGAATCATTGTTGCAGCTAAGGCAGCCATCGCACCAGTTAAATGAACTACAGTTGAGCCTGCAAAATCCTGCTTGCCATGTTCGGCTAACCAACCTCCACCCCACACCCAGTGTGCAATTACAGGGTAAACAATTATTCCAAAAAGAATAGTGAATATTACATATGTGGATAATTTAGCACGTTCTGCAAATCCACCTAACGCAATCGTTACTGCGATACCAGCAAATGCTAATTGAAAAACAAAGAATACGGTTGTTGCAAGACCAGCTCCCTCTAATATTTCACCACTATAGAAGAAGTCTGTCATTCCTACAAAGAAATTTGCATCTCCCCCGAAGATAAACCCATAACCTACTGCCCAGAACACCATGGACGCTAATCCAAATGTGAATATTGTTTTACCTGCGACATGACCAGCATTTTTCATTCTTGTCGATCCAGCTTCTAGTAATATAAATCCACCAATCATAAATATGACTAAAATTGCAGCTACCATCGTCCACAAGCTGTTCATCAAATACATTACATCTTCCATTGTCATCTCTCCCCTTTTATTAATTGTTACGTTCTCTCAATTTTAAATGTGAGAAAACCTAACATCTTTTATATTTTTATTCTATTCACTTTTATAGAAAAGTCAACACAATTTTCTGAATATTTTTAACTTTCTCTTTAAAAACCTTTAAAACCCTTACTAAACCTCATTAAAATATTTTTACAAATAAAAAAACTGCCACCACTGTTTTATCAGTGATGACAGTTTATCTATCATATACTTATTTTAATCCCATTCCCCATCGCTATCCTCTTCTTCTTTACCTCGAGCAGGGAGTATACCAATTTTGACTACTAATTTCGGTAGGTTCATCGCGATGAACATTAATACGACTGTTATGATTGCTAAATCATACGCTCCATAACCAATTGTTAACCCTACACAAGCAGTGATCCAAAGGTTTGCTGCCGTTGTAAGTCCTCGTTTTACGTTATCCTTGTCTACCCAGATAACACCCGCCCCAAGAAATCCAATACCACTGATTACTTGCGCTGCTAAACGCATTGGATCCATGTATGCACCCTGGTTTAGAGAAGATAATGCCATAGCTAATGTGGACCCTAAACACACCAAAATATGTGTTCTTATTCCAGCTGGTTTATTTTTTAGCGCTCGTTCTAGACCTATAAAAAAACCTATTATAGTAGCCACAACTAACCGAATGTATAAGTCATAATGTGAATTAAATAATGTAGTAATGAAGTCCATTGGCTAAATCCTCCTAATAATACTGTCTCGATAACATTCGATATAACTTTTTAAAATCCTTCAATCCTCCATATTATCACATATTGGTTAAGGAATCATAGATGGTGCACAATACAAAAAAGAAGCAAGCACTAAGTTACTTAGTGCTCACCTCTATATTAAGAGATTATACTATAAATTCACCTTTTTTGATTGTTTCACTAAACCAATGATAACTATCCTTTTTTGTTCTTTCTAATGTCTCATAATTTACATGTACAATGCCAAAACGCATACTATACCCTAAAGCCCATTCAAAGTTATCCATAAGCGACCAGTATAAGAAGCCTTTTACATTAACACCAGAATCCATACTTCGCTTCAAGGCAGTCAAATGAGTCCTTAAGTAATCAATTCGTTTTTGATCAGAGACAACACCGTTTACTGGTTCCTCGTTATAGCAAGCACCATTTTCAGTAATATAGATCGGCACACTGCTGTAAAGATCTTTAATTGTGACTAAAACTTTATAAAAACCCTCCGGATAGATAAACCAGTCTATAGCTGTTTTGTCATAGCCAATATCTATATTTTCTAAGTCGAATAATCCTTCATTTTCTTTATAGCGCCCTACATTGCCTGTGTAATAATTTATCCCTAAAAAATCGATAGGTTGCGAAATTATTTCCAAATCACCATCTAAAACTGTCGGGACAGCTCCTTTTTCTTTAAACCACTCCAACATAAAGTCAGGATAGGTACCTTTAAAAACTGGATCAAAAAACCACTCTAAATTCCAAGCGTTCCCTCGATTGCAAGCTTCAATATCCTGTTCTTTCGTACTGTATGGTTCAAACCAAGTAACATTAGGAGCGTAACCGATTTCACCCTCTATCTTACTTTCTCTAAAACTTTTCACGGCACGACCATGTGCAACCAATAAATGATGCGCTATATCCATCGCTAGTTGGAGGTTCTGATTACCAGGTGCATGTACTCCAATATAATTTGACAGGAATGATGAGCACCAAGGCTCATTAACTGTTATCCATTTTTTAATCTTGCCATGAAATTCCTTAAACATAAAGTCTGCATATTGAACGAAAGCTTCAATTGTATCCCGGTTATCCCATCCACCCTTGTCCTGTAACGCCTGTGGGAGATCCCAATGATACAGTGTACACATTGGTTCGATACCTTTTTCTAACATATAGTCGACCAATTTGTGATAATAGTCGACCCCTTTTTGATTCACTTCTCCAGTACCATTTGGGAAAATCCTCGGCCAGGCAACTGAAAATCGATAGACATCCGCACCTAAATCATGTATTAGATCTACATCTTCTTCATACCGGTGGTAGCTATCGCATGCTACATCACCAGTGTCTCCATTATGTACTTTACCTGGAGTCTTTGAAAAGGTATCCCATATAGAGAGCCCTCTACCATCTTCGTTTGTTGCACCTTCAATTTGATAGGAAGCTGTTGCTGCTCCCCATCTAAAATCCTTTGGAAACTGAATAATTGCCATTTTGTGACACCCTTCCTTTATCGTTTCTTCGTCGTTTCCTCAACAACACCAGAAGAACTCCTCACTACCAACTCTGGATCTACGAGTGACGGTCTTAAACCAGTTACTCCATTTATCAAATCATTTAACTTTATAGCAGCCAATCTACCTATTTTCTGCTTATCCTGCTTAATAGTTGTAAGAGCAGGCTCCATATAACGACAAGCTTCTACATCATCACAACCTATTACTTGAATATCTTGAGGAATTCGAAGCCCATAATCTTTTATAGCCCTCATAGCACCTAATGCCATCATGTCGGAAGCAGCGATAATTGCTTTTGGCAAGGATTCACTTTGAAGAATTTCTTCCATTGCTTCGTAGCCACTCGACTCAAAAAAGTTCCCATGTTTAATCCAGCTTGGTTGCGGGCTCATACCGAATTGACTCATTGTCTGTAGAAATCCCTCTAATCGTTGGTTCGATATTTCAGAACTTTCTTTCCCAGCAATATACCCTACATCTCTAATAGAGTTTAAATACAAGTATTCCACCGCAAGCTGCGATACTTTATAATTATCCGTCATAACGTAGCTAGAATTCTGTCCAGTCAGTTCAATGTCAATTCCCAGACATGGGACGTCACTCTTATCCAACTCCGACACAGCTTCCTCCACTTCTTCTCCAGCAATTATTAGGCACCCATCTAAACGGAAATGCCTCGATCTTGCAAGGTAATCTACATTTTCTTTATCAAACATCTCATTGGAGAAAATGATAATATCATACCCCATTGCACCCAATGTTTTTTGAAAAGATGAGATTACTTCATTGAAAAACGGATGGTTAAACTCTACATTTATTTTACCGGCATAAATGAGTCCTATTAAACTGGATTTCTTCGTCGCAAGTGACCGAGCAGAAAAGGTTGGTTGATAACCAGTTTTATCAATAATTGCTAATACTTTACGCTTTGTCTGTTCACTCACGCCAGCATAGTTATTGATGACTTTAGAAACTGAACTTCTCGAGACACCGGACATTTCTGCTATATCACCTATAGTTAAAGTCATTTTACTTCCCTCATATCCCATATGTTTTTTGCTATTATTTTACCGATCCCTCGGCAATACTTGATATGAACAATTTATTGAACAATAAGAACACGATAAGCAGTGGTATCGTAGCCCAGAATACACCAGATAATAACATACCAAAATCTACTTTATGTGTATTGTTCAGTGATGCTAATGCTACTTGAATTGTGTAGGATTCAGGATCTCTAAGCACCGTAAATTGCCATAAGAACTCTCCCCAAACCGAGGTAAAAACAATAATTCCAAGCGTCGCAAAGGCAGGTAAAATGATTGGCAGCACAATGCTTCGATATATCCGGAAAATAGAACAACCATCTAGCCTTGCCGCTTCTATCAATTCGTCAGGCACTGATTCACTCACATACTGCCTCATCAAGAATATCCCTAAAGGATTTAGGAAAAACAACACCATCGCTGCAAACAAATTATCTAATAACCCAGCTTTTGCAACTAACAAATACTGTGGTATTAAGCCTAGTTGTGGCGGAATAATAATAGTGAATAATATTGCGAAGAAAAGAATATTCTTTCCTGGAAATTTTAATTTTGAAAATGCAAATCCAGCTAACGAGCTTATAAGTAATACTACAATCGTTACTGTAAGACAGACGATTAATGTATTAAGCATTGATTGAAAAAATGGAATCATATCCAATACTTTTTGGAAGTTCTCCTTCAACTGATCTCCTGGAACCATCGCTGGAGGTATCGAATTATAAGCAGAGCTATGCCTTGTGGACATTACGAACATCCAGTAAAAAGGGAATAACGAAAAGAGCGATATTACTGTTAAAAACAAGTACATCCCTAGACGCCCAATGCCCCACTTTTTAGTACCAACATCACCTTTCATTTACGTTTCCCTCCTATCATTGCCAAGTCTTTTCGTAAGCATCATATTAAATGCAGATGCAACTACAATGAATAAAAGTAGAACAATAGCAGCTGCGGATGCTGTCCCGAAGGAAGATAACCTAAACGCATCACGATATAAATACATAACTACTGTCATTGCTTCATCCCTTGAAAATGCGGTGTTCCCTAAAAATACTGTCGGCTCTGTAAATAATTGCATCGCTCCAACCGTCGAGAAAAAGACAGTCAATAAAATAAATGGTTTCAGTAGAGGAATCGTAATATATCGAAGTTGTTGGAATATACTTGCACCATCTATTTTTGACGCTTCATATAACTCTTTCGGAATACTCTGCATCCCCGCTAAATAAATAATGGTGTTGTATCCAAGCCACCGCCAAAAAACCATCGTAGCGATCGCAATTTTTGCTCCCCATTCAGAGGTCTTCCAGCTCACTGGATCAAAGCCAAACAACCCAATAATGTAATTTACTAACGCCGTTTCATTGTTACTAAAAAATACGCTAAATACTAATGCAACAGCTACCATAGAAGTAATATATGGCATGAAAATTGTTACCCGAAAAAATGCTTTAAATCGTAAATAAGACAAATTCAATAAAAAAGCGAGTATTAATCCAATGACAAGTTGTGGAGCAGTACCCATTAGTCCAAGAATGATTGTATTATAAACAGATTTCCAAAATAGCGGATCACTTAGTATTACTTTGAAATTACTTAACCCAACAAACTCCATTTCTCCCATACCATTCCACTTTTGAAAAGCGAGGATTAAACTAAATATTGCCGGATACAAACCAATAATCGCAAATATGATAAAAAAAGGTGATATATATAAATATCCCGAAAGCATTTCCTTCATCTCCTGGGATGAAAAACCTTTCCTTCGTCCCTTTTGCTGTTTTTCATCTAAAGAAACCATACATTTGCCTCCTGCCTACATACAGAGTATATTCGGCGAGTTTACCCGCCGAATATGTTAATCACTTTCATCCCTTAGCGATCTAGTTTAGTTTTAATACGCTTAACAGCATCTGTCCACTCTTTCTCTGAATCCGCACCAGCCTGTGTGTTAACTAAAGCAGCAAGAATCTCATCATGTACGCTCGTATAATCTTTACCTTTATATACTTTTCCAATTTTTTGTGCAGATTGAGCAAACACTGTTTGCGTAGACTGTCCACCGAAGTACTCATCGCTCGCTTCTTTAAATTCAGCCTCATCATATACAGCAGGAGCAGAAGGGAATAGACCATTGCTCTTAAATGATTTTAATTGATTTTCAGGTGAAACTAACCATTTTACAAATTCATATGCTTCTTCTGCATGTTTCGTTTCTTTAGGGATAGAAATATAAGAACCACCCCAGTTCCCGCTGTACTCCGTCGGTAATGTAGCTATGCTAAATTTCCCAGCAGCTTCAGGGGCATTTGATTCCATCCATCCTTTGAACCAAGCAGCTCCTAGTTCAACAGCAAAGTCACCATTATCCACACCATTCGCCCATTCAGCAGACCACATTGCGTAATTCCCTACTAAACCAAGTTCGTTCATATCGATAGCTAAGTCATAAGCTTCTTTTACACCGTTACCACTTTCTTCGATTAATAAATTTCCTTCTTTATCAAAATAACTTTCCTCTAACGCATCCAATTGAGCACGGTACATCATTTCCATACTCGCAACCATCGGTATTCCAGTTTTTTCTTTTATTTGTAATGCAACTTTTTTGAAGTCCTCTGGTGTTTCGATTAAAGCAGAAACTTCTTCAGGTTTTGTTGGTAATCCCGCTTTTTCAAATACATCTAATCTGTAGTAAAGCCCCTTTGGACCAATATCCGTTGGAAGACCCATTAAGAACTTTCCATCATCGTTCTCAGCAATTTCCCATTTCCAATCCAAATATTCTCCTTTGATATCCTTCGCGCCAATATCATATAGATTCACAAATCGATCTTGTGCATCACGGAAACGATCCAATTGGTCAAGCTCAAGCGCCGCAATATCAGGTGCCCCACTACCAGCAGAAAGTGCAGTAAATAAGTTGTTGTGATGATCAGCAGTTTCTGATGTTTTTATTTTTATTTCAATATTATCATTTAGTTTCATATACTCTTTTGCAAGTTCTTCATATCCTGTAGCACCGAACATCCAAAAGTTTAACGATACTTTTTCTCCATCTTTACCTGAATCACTTTTCGTTGAATCACTTGACGACGAATCGGAAGAACATGCCGCAACGATAAATACAAACAAAATGGACAATGAAGCGATTAGCAGTTTTTTCAATTTCATTTTGATTTCCCCCTGAAATTTAGTAGTTTAGTAGTTTAGTAGTTTTTATACCATAATACCCCTATTACTCCTAACCGCCCTCCAATCTATTATTTACTCCATCAAGCATCTGCATCTTCGGTGTCGTATAGTCACTTCATTTTATCGAAACCGGTTTCCGTAAAGTATAAAAAAATATGGATTAAACCCGACTTTCTTACGATAAAGCGCTTTCTTTTATTATTATAGCCCAATATTCAGAAAAATCAATATTTTTTTAGAATATTCTTGTAAATCGGTTTCTATCACAATCTATTCTATGCCTAGAAGTCTTCAATCATACTACTTCTACTTCTACTTTTTGTTCCTTGCAAAAAGCAAAGTGCTTAGAACCTCCTACATCTCAAGCCCTAAACTAATTTATGTCCAAAGTACAATGTAGAACTTTACTCCCTTTTATACAATGAAATGGTAACCATACCATTCTTAGGAAGGAGAAATTAATACCAGCTTTAATAATTATTTAGCAGCATTTTATTTAAGCATTTTTTCTATTTTTATACCAAGGTAATTATTTTAGGAGGAAACTTACAATGTCATTACTCACAAAATGGGCTTTTGGAAACAGGGCAGCGGTAGCTGTTTTAACTGTTTTAATATTAATTATAGGGATTGCAAGCTATTTTAGACTCCCTATGGAATTTCTACCGACTGCGGACAATCCGCAAGTCACCATTATTTCCATGGGTCAGGGTATTGACTCCAAAACGATGGAATCAGAAGTAACCCTACCAATTGAAAGAACTGTCACAGGTTTGAATGGCAAAACGTCTGTCTATTCAACGACGGGTGATGGATTTTCAAAAGTAGACCTATTTTTCGAAGCAGGATATGATATGCAGCAAGCAAAGCTAGATGTTCAAGATGCATTAAATAGTATTTCTTTACCTATCTATACATCTAAGCCAATTATTTCACAACTTAATACTTCTATGATTCCGATCGTCAACATTGCTGTCACCTTTGATGAAGGGTTAACAGAGGAAAATTTAGAATTCGCACGTAACGAACTACAATCGATGTATCAAGATATAAAAGGTGTCTCCAAGGTAGATGTATATGGGATAGCAGATTCCATCATTTCAGTTAATATTGATGAAAGATATTTAGTAGAAAATGAGATTCCCCTCCAATCAATTATAGGTATCCTCCAAGGGCAAAATACTGCCGTAACAGTGGGAGAAAAGATTATTGATGGAAAAACTAGCAATATTAAAGTAATCGGCGATATTAATCTAGATTCACTAAAAGCCTTACGAGTAACATCCGATTTAGCACTAGGAGATATTGCTACTATTGAAGAAACGAAGGATTCAAACTTCATTAGTCGGTTTAATGGAATGGATAGCTTAGATATAAGTATTACAAAAGATAGTCAATCCAATGCAGTTACGATTAGCAAGGAAATTGAAAAAGTAACAAAAGAAATCAATGAAAAATATGACCAACAAGAATCGGTTATTTATGTTTCTTCAGCCGATTTGGTGGAAACTTCCGTTCATACGATGATCAAAGAAGTTCTACTTGGCGCATTATTTGCAACAATTGTTATTATGCTCTTTTTACGAAATATACGTTCCACTTTTATAACGATCATTTCAATTCCTTTATCTCTTTGCTTTACATTATTTTTGTTATCATGGTCTGGTGTAACGTTAAACATTTTAACGCTAGGCGGCGTCGCTGTTGCAGTTGGACGGCTTGTGGACGATAGTATTGTGGTCATTGAAAATATTTTCCGCAAAATGCAAACGGAGAAGTTCTCCATTCAAATGATTATAGACGCAACAAAGCAAGTTGGAGTAGCCATAACAGCTTCTACATTAACAACAGTAGCTGTTTTCCTGCCAATGAGTTTGTTAAATGGAGGACTTCAGGAATTTCTTTTACCATTCGCATTAACGATAACCTATTCTTTACTTGCCTCTTTAATCGTTGCATTGACAGTTGTGCCACTGATGAGTGCGACTTTATTGAAGAATGCTAAAATTCCAGAGCATAAACCGGCCGTTCGTTTCCCTAGAATGGTTACTTGGTCCTTAAACCATAAATGGCTCGTATTCTCGGTTTCTATCCTTCTATTCGTCGGTTCTATTGGAGCTTATTTTGTCATCCCTAAAGGTGCGGTTGATAGTTCTTCTGCTGACTATGTCACTGTCACAATGAGCTATCCAAATGATACACCCCTTGAAAAAGTGAAGGAAAAAACCATTGAACTCGAATCATCAATACTAGCTATAGATGAAGTTCAACACGTGTTCGCACAGGTCGGTTCCCCTCCTGAAGCAGCTCAGTATGGTTGGGTTGGTTCTTCGACAGAAGCATCTTTCAGCATCTTACTAGAGGATAAAAAGGATACCGATTTAATAGTACAAGAAATGGAACATCAAAAAGACCAATATGCTGATGCTCGATTTGAGGTAAATACAGCATCCTTTATGATGGGAGGAGCTAGTACAAATATTACAATTGACGTTGTCGGAGAAGATATTGCTGTACTTGAGGTTGTAGCAACAGATATTAAGGAAAAAGTACAAAAATTGGATGGCGTAGAAAAAGTTACGACGAACCAAGATGAAAAGAAAACTGTACACTCGCTTATTGTGGATCCTTCCAAGGGAAATACAGAACAAATTGCACAGCAGTTAGCTGTGCTGTTAAACAAAACACCAATCGGAACAATTAGTATGAACGACAAGCAAAAAACGGTCTTTTTGGAACCTCTTCTAGATACCATCACACCCGAAGACCTTGTAGATATTCCTGTCATGACCAATGAAGGGATGGTCCCAGTCTCCTCTATTGCAACATTGCAAAGCGAAGAGCAATCAACTAACCAAGTTCATAAAGATGGGGATGCCTATCTTCGAGTTACAGCATCTGTTGATCCAGCAAAACTTTCAGAAATCGCTAGTGCGGTTAACGTAGAGATATTCGGTGATCAAGAGGATAATGAAGGAATGAATATTCCAGAAAACATAGAGGTTTTAGTGGGTGGTTCGAGTAGCCAGCAAGCGGAAGACTTTACAGATTTATTCTTAATAATGCTTGTTTCCATCGGAATTGTATTCTTAATTATGGTCATCACTTTCAAGTCAATCAAAGCACCTATTGCAATTCTTTGCTCACTACCATTGGCTGCCATTGGAGCGATCCTAGGAATTCTTATTAGTCGAATTTCAGTGGATATCACAGCGCTTCTTGGTGCATTAATGCTAATTGGTGTCGTCGTAACAAATGCGATTGTACTATTAGACCGAGTGAAACAAAACGAGCAAAAAATGATTATACGAGATGCACTTGTGGAAGCAACCGCAACAAGAATGCGACCGATCTTCATGACCGCAATTGCAACCATCTGTGCGATGCTTCCCCTATTATTGAAACAAGCAGAAACAGGAAGCTTAGTATCACAAAGTCTTGCTATCGTTGTTATTGGCGGATTAGCTATGGCTACCCTGCTAACTTTAATAGTAATCCCATGTATATATGAGTTATTATATTTCAAAAAATCAAAGAAACAGCGGATGACCCAAGCAGCCGAGCAAGATACTGTTTCATAATGTAAACATAATAAAAACCAGGCCATAGTTTAAATACTATGGCCTGGTTTTATGTGTTTCATATTAACGGGATGGTCTAGCTTCTTGGCAATTAGAACATTTTTTCTGATTGCTACCTTTGAATTTTGTTAACGTTTTTTCAAAATTAGTTCCACATGAACATTTAAATAGTAGTTTTTGTGAGAATCCTACATATTCTTTTGAAAGTAATGTACTCTCTGAGTTCTTACTAACATAATCTCTTATTTCATCTATAGTCCATTTTTTATTCATATTGACACCTCCGATAGCGATATTATTTAAGTCTAGGAAGAAGCATTGTTTACCTTCCGTTCAATTAGATTCATGAATTCCAAATCTATCTCAATGTGTAATTATACCACCACTTTAAGAATCCTTATACTATTTTCCAAAAGAAATGTTGTTTTTAGTTCTGCTACATGCTATACTAGATTTCTTACAACAAATACGTTTTGACATCCATACTTTCGATTACATTGTTAGTCGACATTAATGGGTGCCAAACCCTCAGGAGTTCTTAAGGAACAAAGAATTCTTTAGAAAAAAAGCATTATCTCTTCGGAGATAGTGCTTTTTTTATTTCGAAATGATAAGTAGAATAATGTACAGTCATTTAACAGTTTGTTTTAATCCTACTTGGTAGCTGCACCATAGCTGTTTAATCATTATGGAGCAACAATTCATTTGCTATTAGTTTATAGGAGTTTCTTCGAGTCTCAGCAGAATATGTGATTGTACTTAGCATGATTTCATCTGCTTTATAAGTAGTTTGTAACTCGGTTAATTTCTGTTTTACTTCTGTTGGATTACCGATAATCATATTCTTTTTCAGATTATCGAATGTATCTTTTTCTCGATCTTCCAATTTATATTGCTTAGCCTCTTGAATAGAAGGGACTCCTCGATGCCCTTCCCCTTTTGCTTTCTGTAACTCCCAGATGAGTACACTTAGCGATATTTCATTGGCTTTTTCAGTTGTTTCTGCACAAATGACGGAAACAGTTACCATGACTTGAGCTACTTGTCCTTGTTTTCGTGGAGTGAAAGCGTCTAGATATTCTTGAATAATGGACGGTCCATCCTTGTCACTCATGAATTGACCGAATGTATATGCAATCCCATTTTCCGCAGCAAGCAAAGCGCTTTTTTTACTAGTTCCAAGCAGCCAAGGTACCGGCGACACTTCTGGAATTGGGGAAGCCGAAACCTTAGAGTACTCATGGTCAGTAGGAAAATCATCATCAAGAAAATGGAGCAATTCTTTTACTAAGCTAGGCATTTTATACACATTTTGCAAAAAGTTATCGGAAAGCGCATTGGTTACTTCAGCAGATCCACCTGGAGCACGCCCTAAACCAACGTCAATACGATTGGGAAATAAAGTAGCGAGCGTATTATAAATTTCCGCCACTTTAAATGGTTTATAATGAGGCAACAAAACTGCTCCCGAACCGATGCGAATACTATTTGTATTTGCTCCAATATAACTTAAGATCACTTCTGGAACGGAACTTGCTAACCCAGGTAAATCATGATGTTCCGTAACCCAATAGCGTGTATATCCTAATGACTCACCAGCTTGCGCTAACTTCAGCGATTCATTTAAAGCTTCTTTAGCAGTTTGATTGGAAGAAATTGGTGATTGATCTAGAATACTTAACTTCATCTCTCAAGCCCCCTACTTATATCTCTGTTTCCAGTAAACTCAATTTATATTCTCCTACTTGCGCTTCTTCATATAAGTTAGTTATGGAAGTAGAATATTTATTGATGGTCCCCCGAAAAAATAAAACCAAGTCTGGTACAGTCACTTCAAAAGTACCTTTATACAATAAAGTGGCAATATCATGATATTCTTCAGTTGTTACATTAAACACAATGGAAATTTGGTGTAAACCATTTACTATTTCTTGTTCATAATGATTTACTTTAATTAACGTATTATCCAGTATTATTTCATTCACTATATTTTCACTCATGCCAAGCACCTCCGAATTTTAGTATTGGATTAAGTGTATCATCTTCTCCCAATTCATAAAATTGTAATGATCACTAGGAATATAAAAAAGGGATATTAAACAAGAGTATAACTCCCGTTTAATATCCCTAGTCTTTAATCAATAACTAATTTCGGATTAGATAATCAAAAGCACTTAAAGCTGCAGTTGCACCAGATCCCATAGAAATAATGATTTGGTTATAAGCACTGTCAGTACAATCACCAGCAGCAAATACACCTGGAACTGTAGTAGCTCCACGCTTATCTACGACGATTTCACCAATACGATTTCTTTCTAGCGTTCCTTCTAACCAATCAGTGTTAGGAACTAGACCGATTTGAACAAATACACCGGCTAATTCGATGTGGTTTTCTTCGCCTGTCTCTCGATTTACGTATGTAATACCATTTACTTTGTCAGTACCCGTAATTTCTTTTGTTTGAGAGTTTGTTAACACAGTGACATTTGGAAGGCTGTTTAAACGTTTTTGTAGGACATCATCGGCTTTTAACTTCGTATCATATTCAAAAACAGTTACATGTTGCACAATCCCTGCCAGGTCAATCGCTGCCTCAATACCGGAGTTACCTCCACCAATTACTGCAATATCTTTCCCTTCAAATAATGGGCCATCACAGTGAGGACAATAAGCTACACCTTTATTTTTGAACTCTTGCTCACCAGGAACATTAATATTACGCCAACGAGCACCAGTTGAAATGATTACTGTTTTACTTTTAAGAACAGCTCCATTTTCTAATTCAATCTCAATTAGGTCTTTCTTTTCTAAACGTTTTGCACGCTGTAGATTCATAACGTCAATGTTGTATTCTTTCACATGCTCTTCTAGAGCTTGTGCAAGTTTAGGACCTTCTGTAGTTTTCACACTAATAAAGTTTTCAATAGTAAGCGTGTCCAAGATTTGACCACCAAAGCGTTCCGCTACAATTCCTGTGCGAATACCCTTACGTGCTGAATAGATAGCTGAACTTGAACCAGCTGGGCCACCACCAATAACAAGCACATCATAGGGTTCTTTTTCAGAAAGCTCTTCTACGTTAGGACCACTACCTAGTTTAGATAGAATTTCTTCCATTGTCATTCGTCCATTTCCAAATGACTCGCCATTCATGTAAACAGCTGGTACGGCTAATATATCTTTGCTCTCTACTTCCTCTTTAAATGCTGCCCCATCAACCATTGTATGCGTAATGTTAGGGTTTAGTACGCTCATAATATTAAGCGCTTGGACAACATCAGGGCAGTTGTGGCAAGTTAAGCTGACATATGTCTCAAAGTGGCATTCACCCGTAATATTTTGAATTTGATTGATGACACTTTGATCTACTTTTGGCGCACGTCCACTAACTTGAAGTAGAGCTAAAACTAATGAAGTAAATTCATGTCCTAGTGGAACACCAGCAAAAGTAACTGCTATATGTTCTTCTCCAACACGACTAATACTAAAGCTTGGTGTTCTTGTTAGTTCTATTTTTTCTACTGTAATTTTAGATGAAAGGGAAGCTAGCTCATCTACTAGAGCTAGCATTTCATCTGAAATTTTGTCAGAACCAGCACTTACTTTAAGAACAATATCGTTTTCAAGCAGTTCAAGGTACTGATTTAATTGAGACTTAATTTCTGCATCAAGTGCCATTTTGTATCGCTCTCCTTAAATTTTACCTACCAGGTCAAGACTTGGCTTAAGTGTTTCGCTGCCTTCTTCCCATTTAGCTGGGCATACTTCACCTGGATTTTTGCGAACATATTGTGCTGCTTTAATTTTGTTAATAAGCGTACTAGCATCACGACCAATACCATCTGCGTTAATTTCGATTGCTTGAATCACACCATCAGGGTCAATGATGAAAGTACCACGATCAGCAGCACCTTCTTCTTCAATAAACACATCAAAGTTGCGAGAAAGAACATGCGCAGGGTCGCCAATCATTGTATAAGTAATTTTGCCGATAGCATCTGATGAATCATGCCAAGCTTTATGAGTAAAATGAGAATCTCTTGAAGAGGAGAATACTTCCACACCTAAATCTTGTAGCGTAGCGTATTGATTTTGAAGGTCTTCCAGTTCGGTTGGACAAACAAATGTAAAGTCTGCTGGATAGAAGCAAACAACACTCCAATGACCTCTGAAATCTTGATCAGTTACTTCAATAAAATCACCATTTTTGAATGCTTGTGCTTTAAATGGTAGTACTTCTTTTCCGATTAATGACATAGTAAAAATACCTCCATATATTAGTAATAATTATAATTTAATCAGTATTAATTGTTACGCACGTGTGTAACTTTGTCAACTGAAGTACATTTGTATTCTTTGTGTAAACCTTTAAAATATACTTTTTCATAGAGGATGATTTGTTGATTTTGAAAGATAAAACTGAGTTATTAGTATTTAAGTACGAAAAACCATTACATAGTCCCAATGCTATATAATAATTTGGGGTATAAGTTAGTATTATATACTCGATTAATTCCATAATAGTTAGAACTATTCCTACATAGAAAAATCATCTCACCTTGAGCTAAAAAGGTGAGATGATTTTTGTATTACTAAATTAGGAACTCGATTTGGCTTGGCCAAAATTAGAAAGTAACAATGCTTTAATTGTCGTAGTTTTAAGAATTCACAGTAGCTACTTTTCTTTCTCTACGTACTTTAGCATGTTCTGCTGTAGCAGTGAATAATACATCAGAAGATGAATTCAATGCAGTTTCACAAGAATCTTGAATTACACCAATGATAAAACCAACACCAACAACTTGCATAGCAATATCATTCGGAATTCCAAACAAATTACAAGCTAACGGAATAAGTAGCAATGATCCGCCTGCTACACCTGATGCACCTGCAGCAGACACTGCTGCAACAACTACAAGCATAAGTGCAGTTACAAAATCAACTTCAATGCCAAGCGTGTTTACTGTAGCAAGTGTTAGAACAGCAATAGTTACAGCTGCACCTGCCATATTAATAGTAGCGCCTAAAGGGATTGACACTGAATAAGTATCTTCATCTAAGCCAAGTTTTTCACATAACTTCATATTTACCGGAATATTTGCTGCCGAACTACGTGTGAAGAATGCCGTAATACCACTTTCTCTTAAAACCATTAGAACGATTGGATAAGGATTTTTTCTCGTATAGATATATACGATTAAAGGATTTACTACAAGTGCGATAAACAACATACAACCAACTAATATTAATAGTAATCTACCATAATCTAGCAAAGCAGATAGACCGCTCGTTACAATTGCATCATACACTAGTCCCATAATACCAATTGGTGCTAAATTGATTACCCATTGTACTATTTTAGTGATAGCATCAGAAAAATTACCTAACATGTCCTTTGTACTTTGATTTGCACTTTTTAGTGCTAACCCAAGTACGACAGCCCACATTAATATCCCTAAATAATTTGCACTTATTATTGCATCAACCGGATTGGCAACTATATTAAATAATAATTTTTCAATAACTTCTGCAATACCTTCAGGTGGAGATAAATCTTCTACTTTTGCTGTCAGTTTTAGAGTAACTGGGAACAGAAAACTTGCAACTACAGCAACAGCCCCAGCAAGTATAGTACCAATAGCATAAAGCCCAAGAATTGATTTCATATTCGTCTTCTTACCACTCTTATGTGAAGCAATTGCGTGCATTACTATAAATAATACTAATATTGGTGCAACTGCCTTTAATGCGCCTACAAATAAAGATCCAAAAATTGAAATCCAACTTGCGCCAGTTGGAACGATTAAAGCTAAGATAACACCGACAATAATCCCAATAATAATCCTTTTTACTAGACTAATTTGATTCCACTTAACTAATAACTTTTTCATCATACTATCCCCCATAGTTTTCTCTTTTGATGTAAAAATCAATTTTCCCTTGTAAAATAAGATATACTTATCTTAACTTCAAGTAGACTGATATTTTATTTTAACAGAAGATTCCGGAATTGTGGAATAATTATTTAGGGTTAGAATACCTTTCGAGATTTATGAAGAAAAATGTCCATATGTTTGCCACTACTTTGGGGAATTATGGTTTATTCCAATAACAAGGAATTTAGCATCGTTGAATCATCGTGCTCGTATTAAGCTTTCTGTTTAAGTACGATTTAATATTATATACAAAAAAACGATGGAAGTTTGGCTTCCATCGTTTTTCTTAAGTATTCTAGTTACTATTGCCGTTTTGTGTGGCTTTACTATTAGCTTGAGCATTTTGCTTTTTAACTTCTTGTGCATTTGTTTGGCTTTCCATTCCTACGCCAAATTCTGATCCAAATTCAGTTGACATGTTTTGTGATGCAGCTTGTCCGTTTTGTTGAGCTTTTTGATTTGCTTGTGCGTTTTGCTGTTTAACTTCTTGAACATTTGTTTGACGTTCAGCTGATATGCCAAATTCTGATCCAAACTCAGTTGACATGTTTTGAGATGCAGCTTGTCCGTTTTGTTGAGCTTTTTGATTTGCTTGTGCATTTTGTTTTTTAACTTCTTGTGCATTTGTTTGACGTTCAGCTGATATGCCAAACTCTGAACCAAATTCAGTTGACATGTTTTGTGACGCAGCTTTTTGATTTGCTTGTGCGTTTTGCTGTTTAACTTCTTGTGCATTTGTTTGACTTTCAACTGAAATATTTTTGTTTTTGTTGTTTGCCATTTTATTTCACCTCCATGAATTATGATTGCCAAAACGGAGGTAATTATGATTAGAAAATTTTGGATTTTGTTGGATTACCTCCCCTGTTTATATTTCTCACGTAAATTATTTAAGTACTCTAAGTTGCCCAATGCTTCCTCACTCTTCAGTTGTCCTAAAGAGACGATTAAATGTTCGATTAAAAATGTAGCTGCTACCATAGAATGAAATTCCTCTAAATCGCCGCGATTCACATAGAAAGCTTGCGTGCAAAGTGTTTGAAATTCATGCACAATACTATCGGTTATCACGATACTATGGCATTTCATTTCTTTCGCATGATCTAGCAAAATCGCCGCTTCCCTCGTCAGTTTCACAAAGCCAAATACGAATACACAGTCGTTTTCTTGTAAATGAAGAATTTGCTCGAAAAGTTCCTGATCATACCTCGCCAATATAACTACATCAATCCCAAAACGCATTAGTCGATGTTTCATTAAAAACCCCAATCCTGTTGAAGAGGTTGGTGCATAAATAAAGAGCTTTCGACATGTTGCTATTTGCTTAACACAAACTTTACTTTCGGCTTCGTCGATATGCTCCAGCGTATCTGTTAGCTGGTATTGCATAAAATCAAATATGGATTGCTGAAGCGACTTGCCGTTGTCCTCCACCTTTGCCAAAATACGTTCAAATTTTGTTTTCGGAGTGATCACCTGATGCTCTAAATAACTATGCTTGAACTCCTTAAAGTTTCGGTAGCCAACTTTACGCCAAAATCGAGAGAGCGTGGCGTTGCTACTGCCTATTGCAGAAGCTAGCTCCGTTTCATTTAAATACATGACGGAATTCTTATTTTTCTCAATAAAGTCTGCTATTTTACGCTCACTTTTTGTAAAATCAGAAAAATTTTGTTCGTTATTCATATCTTTCACCTCTCTCTCTATAGTATAAATGAAAAATTTTTTTCATTTATGATTATTTTGAAAATTTACAAATCAAAAACATTGTAGTAACCATTCATTTACATTTCACCTTCATACTAACTATAAGTTCTAAAATAATGGAAGGGGATTTATATGTTAAAAAAACCAGCAACTTTTACACAGTCTCAAAAAATGATGATTTTTATTTTGTCGATGTCGCTTTATGGATTGAGTAACATGTTTACCGAATTGATACCATCTGTTCAGCTCGGTCCAATTGAACTCCAAATTGATTGTTTCGCATTTATTCCGTTAGCACTTTGTATGTTGTTCCATCCTTTCTATGCTGCAATTGGTGCAGCAACAGGAGAAATCATTTTTGGAGAATTAATGCTTGGACAGTTTGGTGGTATTGGTGAAATCGAAAAGTTCATTTTATTCTCAATTGGAATGATTGTTGGGGGCTTGGTTGTTCGTAATCCAAAAAAGAAAGCACAGGTCGCTTTAGGGGCAATTTTAGGCTATGGTCTATTCCTTGTACTTAGCACAATTGTGGATATTTTAAAAATTGTCATTGGGGTAGAAGAATTCGAGGCTGTACCTGGTCTTGCAGAAAGTATTTTCATAGTTGAAGGGGTCGAATTTTTAACAGACTTTCTATTAACGGGAACTTTATTTACAGTTTTACCTGCACTTTACTTAGTACCACGCCTTTACGGTAAGGTGGAGCCATTGCTTGGATTAAAACCACGCACAGCTGCCAATTTCCGTGTGAGTGATGTAATTACACTAAAGTTTATAAGCGTAAGTGCCCTGCTTTCTCTGGGAGCACTTGGCATTGCCTTGTTATCTGAATTGGACTTTAACTTGGGCAGTTGGGAGCCTGAGTTTGTAGATACTTATGGCAATGGGGTCATTTGGGGAGTTATTGGCGTCGCGATTTTGTGTGTATGTATAACGCTTTGGTTGATGATGAAAAAAGGAAAGGAGAATTCACATGACCTTTCGTAAACCATTGATTGAATGTAGAGATTTGACCTTTCGCTATCCCGGTGAAGAGCATTTTATATTAAAGGATCTCACTTGTACCATTGACGAAGGAGAATTTCTGGCAATTATCGGTGGCAATGGTTCTGGAAAATCGACATTATGTAAGGCATTCAATGGACTAATTCCTCATTTTTACGTTGGCGATTATATGGGACAAGTGAAATTAGATGGGGTTTGCACTGCTACAACAGATGTCGCCACCCTTTCACAGTCAATCGGCTATGTATATCAGGATTTTCAAAACCAATTGCTGCGCCCTACTGCTATAGAGGATGCCTGCTTCATGCCCTTAAACTATGGACTAGATGATTATAAAGAGCGTGGTTTATGGGCTCTCGAAGTTACGGGTCTCCTCGATGTGCAGGACGAATTCATTTGGCGTCTTAGCGGCGGACAACAGCATTTATTAGCACTTGCCAGTGCAATTGCCATGCGGCCAAAATTGTTAGTTATTGACGAGCCGATTGCCCAGCTCGACCCACATCATGCTGAGCAAATTTATGAAGTACTAAAAAAACTTCATACGGACTACGGTATCACAATTATTGTAATTGAGCATCATACTGATTTTATTGCGAATTATTGCAGTCATGTGATGTTACTTGATGAGGGCAAGGTTCTTTGGAAAAAGGAAACTGTTGGAGCTCTCAATTGTGTAGAAGATTTATTGGCACGTAATATTTTTCCACCACAGGTAACGCAAATTGCACATTCCCTGCAGCTAGCACAACCATATCCTGTTACCTTGCAACAAGCTATCCAAACTTTTAAAACTAGCCCATGGAAACAGCAACCTACTGTACACCATTTGCCAACACAATCAACGCCGATGGTACAGCTAAACAATATTGAGCTAGTCTACAACCAAAGGCAGGCGAACAATAAACTCGTGCTACAAAACATTTCTTTAAAGCTTTGTCAACATGAACATATCGCACTCGTCGGCAATAACGGTGCAGGTAAATCAACGCTATTGAAGGTCATTGCTGGTATTGTACGTCCGACAAGTGGGCAAATGTACATTCGGGAGCAGTTAATTACAAAGGCAGCGCCTGAAAAACTAGCACAAGATGTAGGTTTTATATTTCAAAACCCAGAAGAAATGTTTATAGAGGATAGTGTACGCAAGGAAATTAGCTTCTATTTAAAATCACGTAAAGTTGATAACTATGAGATCCATGTGGATGAGTTATTGAAAACATTTGAGTTAGTTGATATACAAGATCAGGATGCACGGCTTCTAAGTGGTGGCCAGCAGCGTCGTGTTTCGCTAGCTATTGGAGCTGCAATGCGGCCGAAAATTTTATTGTTGGATGAGCCTACTGCAAATCTCGATATAGCCACGAAGCAGCATGTTCTTACTCTGCTAAAGGAACTGAAGAAATACGTGCAGACGATTGTCATTGCGACACATGATATGGAACTAGTAGCAGAATGGTCAAGCCGTGTCGTTGTACTATCGAACGGCCGTATACTGGCTGATGATACGAGCGAGCGCATTTTCCAAAACCACAGCATTATGGCTGCTGGACATATTAGCGCACCCCAAATTGTACAGCTTACAACGGCGCTTGAAGTACCATACTGTGCATCGGTTAGCTTATTTATAGCCGGCTATTTACAGCAATCAGAACGAGGTGTGCACGTTGGAATGGGTTAAAAAACTAGAGAATAAACTTTCGTTAGAATATATCAAACAAGAATTACTCCGTACCGCATTTAGTACCGAAAAAAGCTTCTTCACACAGCTTGATCCACGCATTTTGTTGGCATGGTACAGCTATTTTGCAATTGTCCCTTGGTTTATTTATGAGCACGTCACCTTAGTTGGTTACTTACTATTCATGATCCTTCTAACGATTATTGCTCGGGTAAGCCCCTTAATTTTGACGGTCCTTTCCATTGGTCTCGCTGGGGAAATATTGTTACTTGGCTTTATTGCACTGTTTTTTGGTGGTGATTTGAGTATTGTTGCACCGATGTTTTGGCTATCTATTAAGCTTGCTGTTATTTCTTTAGCAAGTGTGACTGTATTTTCGAGCATTAACCCGGAGAAGTTTAGCGATGCACTCCTACGTTTTGGTGTGCCTGCTCAGTTTTCCTTTAGTGTAGCGTATGCCTATCGAATTTTACCTACATTATTAGAAGAATTTCAGCAAATAATACTTTCATATCGACTACGTGGATTAGCACCAAGCAAGAATGGTGTGCTCTACTTCCGAAAAATTTATTATTATATAATGATTCTTATAAAATCGTTTTATCCATTAATCTTAAACAGTGCTAAACGCTCTCGCACAACAGTGGAAGCATTAGAGATTAAAGGCTTTAGTTACGCAGCAAAGGATAAGCGTGTATTAAAGATGAAAACAAGTTACTTACAAACCTCACAAATGGACTGGCTGTTCCTACTATTGACAGTCTGCTATGTAGTGATTGTGCACGGCCTACAACTTATATTTTAAGGAGAGAAAACGATGAATATAGATCTTCATACACATGCAAAATTATCTAAAAAGGTTGATTTTTCTTTAGCTTATTTTCAGGATATGGCAAAGGTTGCAGTAGAACGAGGACTTGATGCAATTGCTATAACAGAGCATTTTAATACGAAAAACTTTGGAGATGTTTATCGTACATTAGATGAGCACTATACTTATAACGGCCACTATTATGAAATAGAAGGCTTAAAGGCATTTCCAGGCATGGAGGTTGATATTGCAGAAATAGGTCATATTTTGTGCATTGGAGATCTTGGACACATTCGTGCACTACGTGAGGCACTGAATAATCATGAGACAAAGGGACAGTTTATTCCATTTGCGGCACTTTTACAGTTATTTAAGATCTATCCTGACATGCTTGTAATCGGCGCACATCCGTTTCGAGAAAGTACACCATTAATAGATTTAGATCCCACGCTACTTGGTCAGCTCGACGCTATTGATTTAAATGGTAAGGACTTATATAGCCGTGGCATCAAACAAAATTGTGCTGATTTAGAAACGCTTAGCAAACAAATAAATAAACCGGTTGTCGCAGGTAGTGACACTCATCACTATATGCAATATGGCGTGGTATACAACGCCTTCCACACAACATGTGAAACAGTGGCACAGCTTAAACAACAAATTGCCGACCAAGCCTTCACGATCCATATTGACGAAAATCTCCCCCAACTAGTAGCAGAAGCTGTCCGCTTAAAGGACATTGCTAAAAATGATATGGTGCTTTCACAAAGCGGGAAGTAATTGATACCCCTGTACTGATTTTCGGTACAGGGGGTTTTACATCTTTACTTTTTGTTGGATCCCCCTTTTACACTTTGAGTTTCGTATTACTTTTTCGAAATTCTTGCACGACATCTAGAATGCTTAAGAATAACCATTGTATAATACTACCGCTGCCAATAGTCCTGCCAATCTGTATACATCAGAATTAATAGAAGATGTCAATCTCTCAACCGATGATATTACCTCATTTTATCCTCTGGCTGAAGCAGTTATGGCCAAAAGAGCAGTAGAGTTAAATTAATAAAATACCCGTTGTTTCATAGAAATGAAACAACGGGTATTTTCTGTAATATAGGTTGAGCACATCTATATAATCTTTAACGTTTTATTAAAGGGATGGATGATATTTAGTGCTTTCTTATAATAAGCAAGCCGATTAGCAACTTCATCAATAGTTAGCCGAGTTTGCTCACTTGCTTCTTTTAATAACTCTTCTGTTGCACCACCCCAACATCTGCCTCAATTCACTACAATATTTCTAAAATATTCTCTCGTTAATGTTTTTTCAAATTTGCGATATATAAAAATAGTATGATAAAATAAATTGAAATTAATTCCAAAAGATAGTATAAGTTAATTCCTTTTTATTCAAGTATTTGAAGTAAAAGAAAGCCTTTAGCGCAATTAGTTTCACGTAAAAACTTTCTTGTTTGTAAAATTTAATAGTTTAAGAGGTGGTTGGAAGTTGAAAACGGAGAAAAAAGAACAAACTATATTTGATCACGTTGGAAATAAAATAATTACAGATAGAGAGATTGACATAGTCAGTAGATTAGAGGAACCATTGATCGTGGTATTAGGGAATGTTTTAAGTAATGAAGAGTGCGATGAACTAATCAGATTGTCAAAGGACAAAATGAAGCGTTCCAAAACCGGAACCACACGCGAGGTAAATGAATTGAGAACTAGTAGCAGTATGTTTTTTGAAGAAAATGAAAACGAGATTGTTGCGAGAGTGGAAAAAAGGGTTTCATCTATTATGAATATCCCCATTGAACACGGAGAAGGCCTTCAAATCCTTCAGTATACCCCTGGTCAAGAATATAGAGCTCATAATGATTTTTTTTCATCAAGTAAACTAGCAAACAATAATAGAATTAGTACACTCGTTATGTACTTAAATGATGTAGAACAAGGTGGAGAAACTTATTTCCCTAAACTGAACTTTTCAGTATCGCCTAAAAAAGGCATGGCAGTTTATTTCGAGTATTTCTATAACGATCAAAATTTAAACGATTTAACTTTACATGGTGGAGCACCGGTTATAGCTGGTGAAAAGTGGGTTGCCACGCAATGGATGAGAAAACAAAAAGTAAGGTAAAGAGGAGAACCTCCCTAGGTAGCTAAATTAGTGATTCTTATCTGATGATGATAATGCAAACTAAATAAGTATTATTATTCCGGTTATTTAAGCGAAATATTAAATGGTCGGAATAGTTATTCTTGTTGAACATGCCTTTTGTATAAAGACAAGCATGAGTACCATTCAGGACAAAATTCAGTACCAACACTACCACCAAAATACCACATTTAAAACGCATTCCTACAATGTTAAATAGATAGGCAAAGCAGGCTTTCATATCCACCCTTCCATGTAAAATCTTGCTCTAAACACTATCTATTTTTCTATGCAATTCTCTTCTTCGTCATCTTGCGTTACTATGTACAGTTATTTTGCAATACACATATGTTAATGCGACTTCATATAATTGATATATTTTTCGTGTTTGTTTCTTACACAGCGACAAAAACAGGGTACAAAAACAAAACGAAAAAATAGAGCAACTGTTACTCATTCCTCCTGTTCTTGAAAGAATTCAAACAACTTTTGTTTTTAAACTTCTTCAAAAACACCTACAAAATAGCCATTGAAATTATAGATTTTTTTCTTTTTCGTAGCATGTAACACAATAGACAGTGCTTGGTAACCAACCTCTTCGTAAAACTTCTGCTCTTGAGGAAGCAGCTGAATGATACGGTAGGTGAGACTTCGATATACTCCGTACAAACGACTTACTAGTTGATGATCAGTGCCAAGCATAGCAAAAACAGTAGATTTGAAGTGCTGATAGAACGTAGGCTTTTTACTTTCATGAAAGGTATCCACAGGATTTTCAGAGCAGACGTTTTCCGTAGAATACGTCTTATGTAATAATTCTTTTTTAGAGATTAAAGAGATATCGGTTTCTTTTTACGGAATGACAGCCGCAGCCCTTCGTACGACAAGGTTTTCCTGCCCCCCACGAGTAGTCAAACACGAGTGGTCAATGAAAGGTAAAATGACTAAAATATTGGCACCATAGCCTTTAGAAACTCTCCGAATGGTCGGTACCTTTTTGATGATCAATAGCTTTTCTAACTTACGTAAAGTTCTTCTAACCGTCGCCTCTGATTTATTCGTAGCTTGGCAAATCGTCGCTACTTTTAAATGTGCTGCACCAGGAAACTTACATGCATATCGTGCTACAAGAGAGAGCAATGCGTGATCCGTCTCATTCATTTTCCCATAATGTGCAAGCACATGTTTCTCCACATGCATATCCATTTCTTCCACTGTTTTAAAGGATTGATAATCCATAAGATAACTAGTCATCTGTTCGTTCCTCCCATTTCTCTAATGATAAGTCGCTGTCATTAGCTATATAGAAGTATTTTGGAAGAAAGGATACATGAACTAAAAAGAAATTTATTAAAATTCGTCTTTATGCAAGAAATAGTTCTGATCATTTACTGCAATTAATAATCATATTTACGAATAATAGTTGCTAAGGATAAAATTTAGACTATTGTGGATTCTGTCTAGTTTATCGACAGCAAGAAGGGGATATCCATCTTGCTTTCATTAGACGGCATCATTGTGCTGCACAGTATGTATTTTCACTAAAATGGAACACTTACATTATGCTTATGAACAACATGAAAAAAATCCCAGCAACAATTTAATTGCTTAGGTTCTCATTCTGCTTATTTAGTAACAATGGCAACAGCTATTATTACAACCATTTATTAAATACCCATAAGAAAAATAACCCCTTCCGCGAGTGTCAGTTATTAAGACTATCCAACAAGTTATAAATTAGCGAAGGGGCCTTCCCCTTTTTCCAGGAAAGCGCCCGATTGTTGAAGATGGTTATTCTGTTTCCCCAAATGCTCCAAAGTCTCGCTTTTTTATTACATTAGAAACTGAAGAAATTTTCTGTGTTATTTGTTTTTGTAAAATACCTATTTTAAGTTCCTAAAGCGAAATTTGGTACCTTTTCTCTAAAAAACGTAGTTCCATAATTTTACACTTTAATAAAAAAGCACTTTCCTTATTTGAGGATAGCGCCTATTAATTGAAGAAGTTATCTAATTAGAAATCTTTATGCCATTCATCATCTAAAATGACACCTTTTTCATCGTTATAGCTCATAGCAATCGAACCGTGTTTTAATTTATCTTCGCTTTTTAAAGAAGCAATTAATTCATTTAGGATTTTTTCGTCATCATCGCTCTTTTTACGAGGGACAGTAATACGGATGATTGGTTCAACATCAAACTCTTTATAACTTTTAGGTTTAAGAGGATCGATATCTAATTCTCGACCGATATTATCATTGGTAAAGTAAACGACAAAATCCGTTGTTTCACCAAAACTTGCTTCAATAAAAGGACATATTTCACTTTTTAAGTCTTTTTTCCATTTATCAGCAATGTAAGTGTCCACCATTTGTTTTGTTTCATCATCATAATAAGCTAAAAACTCTATATTCGTCTTCTTCTCCCTGACACTAGCAGCATATTCAAATGCAAAGTTCCCCATATTATCATAGAAAGTGTCATATATCTCGAAGTTATCATTAAAATTATCTTCTAAATATTGTTCAGCTTGAATTCTGACTTCCTCTTCTTTATCTTTATCTGGTTTCATTTCTAATAGAAAGACAACTACAAGTATTCCAATTCCTAATAATATGACACCTAAAATGCTAAGCATGATTTTAAGAATTTTTTTCAAAACATCTCCTCCCTCATTCAATAATTTACCATTAAATTCTACATCAGTCTTATAATTGTAACCGTCAAGTGAAAACATACAGTTTTTGCTCGTTTGAAATGAACACTTTTGCTTAAAATACATGCTGCCTGTTTTTCATGCGATAACTTCGCCCTCCATGTGAATAACCTTCCACACGATGTAATAGACGATCTAAAATAGCGGTCGTAATTCCTTCGTCGCCCATTTACTCGGTCCACTGATCTGGGTTTTTTGGATGTAAAAAAAATAGAGCTTCGTTCATAAAGATGATTGACCAATTGGAAGAACAGATTTGCTTCACGCTGATCCATGGCCATATACATCAAATCCTCAATAATTACTAAATCAGATGCTTGTATTCTCTTTATTTGCACTTGTGACTTATGTGTAAACTCCTGTGTTTTTAATAGTTGTATTAATTCTCCCATTGTCACAAAATACACTTGAAAACCTCGTTGAATAGCCTCTATTCCTAGCCCTATGGCAAGAAATGTTTTGCCGAAACCAGGAGGGCCTAATAAAATCAAATTATATTGTTGTTCTAAACAACTAAACTCTTGTAGTTGCGTCAATTGACGATCTGTTAAGGCTGTCTGTTCCTCCACTTTGAATTCCTAAAGCGCTTTATAGTAGGGAAAACGAGCCCACTTGATACGTCTCTCAATGCTTTTAGTTTCACGTTTATTTAACTCAAATGATGTAACGGCTTCTAATTTAATCTCGTAGTATATCCCTATTGAGTTGATAGTGTTGATACCACTACGTATATAGTAGTCTTTTATTTGGAGACGGTGTGAGTCGAATCACCGTCTCTAAAAGATGCTGTAATATCAGTATCTATAAGGATTTTGAACAGCTACAAAATTGCATGACTACGTTTAATAAAAATATATTGCGAGAGCAAGAGAATCCATCTCTTATTTATTTCATATGATATGGAAAAGGAGGTTTTTTAATGTTACCTGCTATACTCTTACAGCTTGCTTACCTATTTATTTTCATATGGTCAGTAGCTATGCTAGTGCAAGACTTTCAAGGGACACATAAGAATTGGTTAACCGTATTGTTACACATCTCTGTTGCAATCATTTCACTAAACTACTTACTGATTTCATTTGGCATAAGTATCTAACCATTAAATGAGCCATGCTTACCTACGTGTAAGCATGGCTCATTTTTTTGAGGTGACTGGGTAACAGATCACATAGCTAGTTAGTGCAACTAAATGCTTTAACTTAAAGGATACATGAAAATTGGTCCTTATTACTTATTTGAATTATTTCGGTGTTCCCCTACCATGAAGCCAGAATCGAGGACAACGGCTGGGTGTTGAATGAATGCCTATGTGTTTAGAAAATAACTTAATAGAATCTAAAACGTAGACTGCTATTGCCATATGGTGACAGTAGACTATCTGTCGTTCCTAAACGTGGTGATAGTCATGGAAGGGGTAGGAAGAATATTGCCTAACTAGATATAAACCTTCTAAATAAAATGATGTGGGAAGATTACACCTATAAGCAAATAGCCCAAGAATTTCAAGTAAACCGAATCATAATTAAAGAACATTTTATGGTTGTGGGGTAAATTAAATAAGAAAAATGCTTCACCCCTTCTGACTACCTATAAGGGGTAGTGCGTGGGGAACCTTTCCCACCTCAAGTATTCTCATATAACTGTAATTGCGAAAAAACACGAAGCCCTTAAAGAGCTTTCGTGTTTCAGGCTAGTTCTCTATTACTGTTCCACTTGTTTTGGATGCTCTCTTTTTATAAAGAATAGCGCCTAAGATAAGGGCCAACAATATGAATTGGCCACTCAGTGTTTCCACTGACGGATAGAACCCGATGGCATTGATCACTGGCAAATCGGAAATAATATGCGTCGGCAAGACATTCGTCAACTGCAATGTATGAAGACTTGCTCCGATAATTTTAAACGCCAAAAGGTATATGAATATAGTTGCTACCCTAAAGAACAAATGCATAGGAATCTTTTTGCTAGCTTTGGCAAAAAAGAAGGCCGCCACTGTCAAAATCAATAGAGCAAGAACAATGCCCAAGGTAAAATCGAATGTCTCCATCTTTGGTGCGATCCCCATGTAAAACACAACAGTTTCAGCACCTTCTCTGAAGACCGTCAGAAAACTTAAAAAGGCCATCGCCCATACACTTTGCATCGACAAAGCATGGTTCATCTGTTTCGAAATATATCGGTTCCAGCTAGTAACCGTAGATTTACTGTGCAGCCATACACCAACCCCCAGCATCATAATGGCCGCAAGAATCCCAACATACCCTTCCAAGACTTCGCGGCTTGTACCGATTGTGCCCGACTGAAAAAAGGTAGACATCAAGATAGCCGCTATAACACTCACACCGATTCCTGCCATCGCTCCCATATAAATATAGCGTTGCATATGCTGTTGACCTGCTTTTTTCAAAAAAGCAAGGAGTGCCGAAATGATCAATAATGCTTCCAAACCTTCACGAAGCAAAATCAAAGCAGAGTCCCAATAGCTATACGAAGTATCTTGTTGTATAAAATTTATTCGCTGCTTGAAAGAATCTATTTTTTGGATGATAGCCGCTGTTTCGACTTTGTCATGCGTTAAATCACTCACTAGAAGAGGGATTCCAGATTCAATCTCGCTGTACAAACTTGCATTTTTCGTACGGATTTCACCTTCGACAGCCGGCCAAATCGTGATGAATTCTTTCAAAGTTTCCTCAGCCTGCTTGTAGTTTCTTTCTTCTATAGCTGTTTTACTCACATCCAAAAGTCCGATCAGTGTTGCAAGGGAATAGTTTTCCGCCACTTCAGTATTCTTCAATTTCCCCGCCGCAAAATCTTGGATCGTTTGATCAAGCGACTCCACTTGTTCGTTTAACATCGCAACATCGAGATCGTCTTCAGCTAAAGAGATTCGCATAAACGCCATTTGTGTTTCAATCTGTCCATACGCTGCGATAGTTTGTTCACGGACAACCCGTTCGTTTTTGGTCCATTTTTTCAGGAAAGTGGAATAGGCATCTTGAATTCCATCTTTATTGCCCGAATCGATTGCCGTTTTCAAATCGGCCACTGAAGGCTCCATCACCTTCAGAAAGGCTGCGCGTTCTGCTTGTTCATCAACGGGATTTTCAGATTTTTCATAAACAGTAAGCGTCTTTGATAATTCTGTCAAGGCGGATAATCGCAGTTCGCTACTTGTTGCACTCGAAGCCTTTTCAAGTGCTTTATTTACATCCGAGGATTCTTTTCCTTCCGTAAAGTTCAGCTGCTTCCAATCTGTTTGAAAAGTTTCCATTGCTTCAGCAGCTTTTGCATCATCTCCGCTTTTGGTGCTCATGATGGCATCTGTAATCGAAATATACAAAGGACCAAAAGACTCGGCAGCAGAAACGCTGTGCTGCGTATGAGCCAGAAGCAACGCGATTACAAGGAGAGGAATTTTAAAGTATGTTAAAAAGTTTTTCACCGATATAGCTCCCTTTTTGTATACCTGGGAAGCAAGCGAAAACGCCGCTTCCTCGATGGGTAATATATTCGTTTAGCTTATCAGCACGTCCCAGGGCGTTTTGAATATTAATAAACTGATCTGGATTTTTCTGAAATGAAATGAACAACAAGCCGGCGTCATACGCGCCCGTATCATCAATCAAGCCACTAGAATAGGAGAATCCTCTTCTCATGATTCGATCTTTCACTTTTCTTGCAAGCGCCATATGCGAATTAGCCGGAATGTGGGGGTTTCCACTGTCATCTTTTGCATCTAAATCCACTTCATCGAATTCCTTCTTGCTACCTATCGGCGCTCCGCTATCACGATGTCGGCCAAAAGTTGCTTCTTGCCCTTGCAGTGAAGTCCTGTCCCATGTCTCCAAATGCATTTGAATTCTACGTACGACCAAATAGCTTCCGTTTACCATCCAGCTTTTTGAGTCGTTCGGTTGAACCCATACGACTTCCTTCATGTCTGAAGCGCTTTTCGGGCTAGGATTGACCGTACCGTCTTTAAATGCAAATAAGTTTCGCGGCGTTTCTTTTTTGTTTTTTGCTTTAGGTGTCGAAGTGAACCCTGTTTGAGTCCATTTTAATGATACTTTCCCTGATGCAGCGCGCACTAAGTTTCGGACTGCATGAAAGGCCACTTGCGGATCATCGGCGCAGGCTTGTATACATAGGTCTCCCCCTGCGTACTTTTCTTCGATTTGGTCTTTAGGGAAATGTGGTAAATCCTTCAGCTCATCGGGTCGTTTAGAACTTAGGCCAAGCTTATTGTTATCGAATAATGATGGGCCTGCCCCAAAAGTTAATGTCAGATTGGCAGCATCCAATCCTTTCGCCTCGCCGGTATCTTTCGGCGGCGTGAATCCGCCATGTGAAAGTTCCTCAAGTTGTTCGCCATTCATCAAGCGGACTGCCAAAGGCGTCCACAGCTTAAACAACTCCTGTAATTCACTTTGTGATTGAACAAGTACATTCAAAGAAGCAAAGTAAACGTGGGCAGGAGCTTCTGTCACAATGCCCGACTGATGCTTTCCGTAAAATGAAATCTTATTTGCAGCTGTCAAGTCGTCTTCAAAAATGTCAAAACCGAAAGCTTTGGCAACAGGACCCATTCCCGAGGCGAAGACGGCAGCTCCCGCCGCACTTGCTCCAGTGATTTTCAGCATATTGCGCCTTGAGATTTTCTTCTCCAACCACTTTTCATCTGTAGATGTCATTTAACTCACTCCATTATTATTCCCATTTGACTAAGTGGTTCACCTAGCTGGTTCACGGCTTCAGATAGCCTTTTAGTATCTTCCGAAGTCAACTCTTCATATGACACAAATCCCTTGTCGCCCGTTTCGTAATTTGCCAATAGTTCATTTAATGCACCGAACTTGTCTTGCAGGTTCTTCGCAAGTGCTTCATCTTTTGCTTGTATTTTCGGCTCCAAGATGTGGAAAATCTTTTCCGCACCTTCAATATTTGCTTTGAAGTCATAGAGATCGGTGTGGGAATAGATCTCTTCTTCTCCGGTAATTTTAGACGTCGACACTTCGTTTAAAAGATCTACCGAACCCGTCATCATCAAGTCGGGTGTCACTTCCACTGTCTCAACGCGTGCGCGCAGTTCTTTCGCATCCCCTAATAATTGATCGGCTATTTCGCTATAGCCCTCTGTCGTGTTTTCCACCCAAAGGCCGTATTCGATTTTATGGTAGCCAGTCCAATCTTCTTTGCCTTTTCCTTCTTCTTCAAGGTCTGCCAGGCGAGCATCGATACGGGGATCTAAATCGCCGAAACTTTCGGCAATCGGTTCCGAACGCTCAAAGTACATGCGCGCAAGCGGATACTGGGCTTTTGCCGCTTCAATGTCTCCTGCTTTTACTGATTCAACAAATTTCTCTGTCTCCACGACAAATTGATCCATTTGCTCAATCGCAAATTCTTTATATGCATCAACTTCGGTTTGTAAATCTATAGTTTCTGAGGCAGCTGTTGTCTCCGTAGCTTCTTCTATTTCTGAACATCCTACTAAAGAAGTGCTTATTAGTACACATAATAATACTGTCTTGATCTTTTTCATGTTTATCCCTCTTTCTTATCATCCACTCTCTTTAACAATGATAATCATTATCATTTAAATGTCAAGGGAATTTTTTGTGATGTATTCGTAGCGGTGTGGTAAAAGGCAAAAAAGGGCAAATAAGGCCTTTCTAAAGCATCGTAAAATAAATCTAAACCATAAATATTTACTTTCGCTCTTAATGAAACAACAACTTCGTTCCAAATATAATTCAGACCAGCATCGTATAAACCAATGGCTGGGCTAGCCACAAATTTCGATAAGTATACAGCATCCCTTTTGGTTTGAAGTGAAAGATCTTGAATCGTTTGAGGTAAAATCATACTCATCATAGTTCTTTCTTTATCGGAAGCTATAATTCCTTAGTGAAGTAAACCTAAGTCTTGTAAATAAAGTTCAAAGTTAGTGAAAGGTATTAAGGGTTGGAATTTAAGTGTGTATTTTTACTAGATTTATATCAATGGATTTTACCTCCTGAAGGAAATTGGGTAACTCCAGAGGATTATATACAAGCATTAAATTTACATTACGTTGGTGTTACAAGAGCCATTGAAGCTTGTTATATAATGTTAGGAGACAAAAGATATAGAGAAAGACAACAAGATTTTATTACAGCTCAAGAATCACCTTTTCTATATTTGAATAATACACCTAATTTAAGAATAGATATGAAATGGTAATTTGGTTAAATAATGTGTTAGAGGTATGCCTTCAGCTCACTATTCCTAGCAAGAGAAAACCTTATTGAATAAATGCTCGAATAAAAAGAGCGACTAACTCAACTAAGAGTATGTCGCTCTTTTTATTTCGAATTTATAATTCATTTATTAAAAGAAAATCAATTAATTCTATTAAGAACTACTTCAAATAATTGTTCTCCACGGTGGAGGCACATAGAATCAGACACTACCGTTTAATTAACAAACCTTTATATCCTGAAAGATTAAAATCCTTGAAAATCTCCGAATATTGGTTGGAGTAATGAATTAATAAGTGTAAGTTTATCAAAAAATAGAATAAACCCCATAACAATCATAATTCCTCCGCCAGTTTTCATTACAATGCCGCTGTATTTTTTTAATTTAGTAAATTTAGTAATGAAAAATGCCATTAAAAGAAAAGGAATACTAAAACCTAAAACATAAGCTGCCATATACCATAGACCCTGTGATGGGTTTGTACCTACAAGTGTTAATGTAGCTGCTAAAATTGGACCCATACAAGGTGACCATCCTGCTGCAAAGGCTAATCCAATTACTACTGAACCGAAATAACCGGCTGGTTTGTTTTGAATATGCAGTTTATGCTCCTTCATCAAAAAGTTTAGTTGGAGTAATCCAATAGTAATCATTCCAAAAACCACCATTAGAATAGCACCAATTTGTCGGATTAAATCTCCATATCGAAAATACCACTCCTCTAATAAAGTCGCACTTCCTGCTGTTCCAAATCCAAGCACAAAATATATTATTGAAAATCCTAACAAAAAGAAAAGTGTATGAAAAATTGAACTGAGCCCTATAAAGTAGACAACTTAATAAAAAGAGAGTTTGTAGTTTAGACTGCGATGAGATGGTTTCGGTATGCTTCCGGAGCCATCTTTTTTAAATCCCATTGCTTTCGTTCTGAGTTGTAATAATCTATATAATTTCCTAT
>NZ_JAIZDB010000015.1 GCF_029533155.1 Psychrobacillus antarcticus
TAGAGCCAAATTTTTTAGGATTTTCATTTGTTTGAATAGTAGATAACAAATGATAATTTGACCAAAAAACTCCCGTTTCAAACAAAGAAGTATCTACTTTCACCCCTTCACCTATTTTTGTCCTTTGTAAAATGGCTGATACGACACCTAATGCTCCCCAAATCCCACTTCCTTGGTCTAGAATAGATACTGGTATTCGGGATATCTCCGATGAACCGGTAATACTTATTAAACCTGTTTCAGCCTGTAAAATGGCATCGTAGCCTGCTTTAAAACGGTCAGGACCATTCTGCCCATAAGCACTTAAACTACAGTAAATGAGACGGTTATTATATTCTTTGAGTTTTTCAAATCCTAACCCTAACTTTTCCGCTTTCCCAAGTCTCAAGTTTTCTACAAATACATCTGCATCAGCAATCATTTCATATATAAAATCAAGCGATTCTTGTAACTTTAAATCCAAAACTACTGATTTCTTATTTCGGTTTATATTAATGAAGTATGTGCCGTCCTCTTTAACAATCGGTGCCATCTTTCTCGCTTCATCACCACTACCCGGCCTTTCTATTTTAATAACTTCTGCTCCTAAATCTGCTAAAATCATAGTTAGAGTAGGTCCAGAAATATTAGTTGTTACATCTATTACTTTAATTCCTTGTAGTGGTAGCATGTTATCCCCTCCCTTCAAGTTTATTAATCATTTTCTTAGTTAATATAGTTGCATCCTTCATTGCACCTATTTCAATACCTGTTTGAATATTCATATCCTCCAAAAGCTGTACAACACCATTTGTTGACACATTTCCGGTTGCACCAGGTGAAAAAGGACACCCACCTAATCCAGCTAGTGAACTATCAAACTTGTCTATTCCAGCTTGTAACGCCGCAATGATGTTGGCAAATGCAAAACCATTTGTATCGTGGAAATGAGCAACAAATACCACATAAGGATGTCTTTCTTTTAATGCTTTAAAACGGTCATAAACGATCCTGGGATTTGCTTGCCCATTTGTATCTCCTATTACTACTTCATCTGCTCCATTAGCAACAAAATGGTCGACAACATAACATACTTTTTCAAAACAAATGTTTCCTTCAAAAGGACAATTAAAACTCATAGAGACATAAGCACGTATGAAAATAGCATTTTCTTTAGCTTTTTGAAAAATCTTCGTACACTCTGACAAAGATTCATCAATTGTTCTTTTGATATTTCGCATATTAAAGGTCTCAGAAGCCCCAACAAAAACTGCTATTTGAGGTACTTTAAAGTCAATTGCTTTTTCTAAGGCTATCAAATTTGGTGTTAAAACAATAAAATTCATTTCTATCTCATGACAAAATTGAATAATTTCTATCGCATCTGCCATTTGAGGTACTACTTTTGGATGAACGAAAGAAGTAGCTTCAATTCGTTTTACTCCCATTTTCTGCAATCGAAGGATAAGTTTCTTTTTTTCCTCGGTAGTAACTTGTACTGGCTCATTTTGTAAACCATCCCGTGGGCTAACGTCTATAATTTCAACTTGTTTCGGAAAAAGCATTTGAACACCTCTAATACGATTTAGGCAAATGAAGAACATGTTCCCCTATATAGGAGAGGATCAGGTTGGTTGATATAGGTGCAACTTGATATAATCTTGTTTCTTTAAACTTTCTTTCGATATCGTATTCAGTGGCAAATCCAAATCCGCCATATGTTTGTAAAGCAACATTCGCAGCTTCCCATGAAGCATCAGCAGCAAGCAACTTTGCCATATTTGCTTCAGCTGCGCATTTTTTACCTTCATCAAATAGTTGTGCAGCTTTTTGACGCATTAAATCAGCAGCTTCAACATGAATATGTGCGGTAGCTATAGGAAATTGAATACCTTGATTTTTACCTATTGGACGATTAAAAACGACACGTTCATTTGCGTAATTGGTTGCATGTTCGATAAACCACCGACCATCTCCAACACATTCGGCTGCTATTAATATCCTTTCGACATTCATACCGTCCAAAATATAGCGGAACCCTTTACCTTCCTCGCCAATCAAGTTTTCAACAGGGACTTTCAAGTTTTCTATAAAGAGCTCCGTAGTTGCATGATTCATCATTGTTTTAATCGGTTGAATTTCTAATCCATGTCCAACAGCATCGCGTAAGTCTACAAGTAATACGGATAATCCTTCACTTTTTTTAGAAACTTTTTCAATTGGTGTAGTTCGAACAAGCAGTATCATTAAATCTGAATGCTCCGTCCGTGAAATAAATACTTTTTGCCCGTTAACAATATAATAATCGCCTTCTTTAACAGCCACTGTTTTTAAATTGGTTGTATCTGTACCCGTGTTTGGTTCAGTTACACCAAACGCTTGAAGTCGAAGAGTCCCATCTGCAATTTTCGGTAAATACTTCTCTTTTTGTTCCTTCGAACCATGTCTTAGAAGCGTACCCATCGTATACATTTGTGCATGACATGCTCCTGAATTACCTCCAGATCGATTGATCTCTTCTAATATTATGGATGCTTCTACGATACCTAATCCCGCTCCTCCATATTCCTCAGGAATTAGTGCACCTAAAAAGCCTGCATCTGTTATTGCCTTTACAAATTCAGTTGGATATGCATCTTTTTCATCCAACTCTCTCCAATATTCTCCTGGGTATTTTTTGCAAACATTGCGTACACCTAAACGTAATTCTTCTAAAAAATCTATTTGCTCTTGAGTATCACTCATAAACTCACTCCTATCGTCCCTTAAAAACTGGTTTTCTTTTTTCATTAAATGCTATTACACCTTCTAACCGGTCCTCAGAATGGACAACTTTTTTATAAGTCTCAATCTCAAATTGTCTAGCCTCGTCTGTCTTCATTGAAATACTCTTATTTACTACTTGCTTTGCCCCCATAATACCTAACGAAGCATTAGAGGCTATTTTGATTGCTAAATCGAGACCAACTGACTGAAGTTCATCATCTTTTACAAGTTTATTTAACAAACCCGATTGATAAGCCTCCTGAGCATCAACGATTCTTCCTGTAAATAACCACTCTTTAGCTATATGGGAGGCTACACGCTGTGGTAATAAGCGAGCTCCGCCACAGCCTGGCATAATACCTCTTGTAACTTCTGGAAGTCCAAACTTAGCATTCTCGGAAGCTATTATTAGGTCACAGTTTAGCGCTAATTCAAATCCTCCTGCCAAAGCAAATCCATTTACTAGAGCAATAGTTGCTTGTGGCAAATCTTCTAATGCATATACCATTCTTTCAAACAAATAATGCTGATTTCCCCATTTTTCATCAGACATTCCTTGGCGTTCTTTTAAATCAGCTCCGGAACAAAATGATTTAGGATCTGAAGAATTTAAGATAACAACCTGTATTTGTTTATCATTCGTGATATTTTGAAAAATAGTTAATAACTGCTCAGCCATTTCGGTATTAAACGAATTTCTCATTGCTGGTCTATTCAATGTAATTTGGAAAATATTCTTTTGATCTCCTAGAAGCTCCGTTAATACATAACTCATTATGGTCACTCCTTTAATGGGTATGTTCTATACCTATAGATGCACGTGTCACTCCTCGATTAAATGAAGCATCCAATGCAGCCGGAATGTCCTCTAACGTGTAATTACATGCAAGAATTTCACTAAACGGGAATTTCTCTATGTTCAAACTTAGAAATTTTAATGACTTATATAAATACCAAGGTTCATAACGAATCAATCCCATTACGGTGATATTTTTTCTTGTCATAACTCCTGGATCAAATTCTGTTAACTTCCCTGGAGAAATATTTCCTATAGAAATATATTTTCCAGCAGATTTAATGAGATGAATACCTTCAGCGAATGCTGCAGGTACACCCGTTAATTCCATTACCACGTCTGCACCAATACCATTTGTTAAATCCATTATCCTGTCAATACGTTCTTCAAGTGTTTTGTATTGTTCGATGGAAATCGTTTCATCTGCTCCAAATTTCTTTGCCAATTCTAATCGATTGGGAACACTATCTATTACAATTACTCGCGCCCCAAATGTTTTGGCAACTGCTGTTGCATTTAATCCTAGACCTCCAGCACCTTGAATTACTATGGTTTCTCCATACTTCAAACCAGATTTTTCAATCCCAAAATATACTTGCGAAAGAGCACAATTAGCTCCAGCGGCTACTTCATCTGGGATATTCCCAGGTACTTTATAAAAATATTGATTTGGGTGAATATAATAATGGGTAGCAAATGATCCATGAAAATGAGGAAACTCCTTTGCATCTTTGCTCCAATACTCGTATGCGTTATCACATAAGTTAAAGTAACCTTGCAAACAATGTTTACATTTCCTACAAGTTATAAAGTAGGCTGCAGCAACACGATCACCAATTTGTACTGGTTGTCCGGCATAATCCGTTGTTACTCCTTCTCCTAAGTCCACGATTTCCCCAACCATCTCATGACCCATAACTCCCGATTTTTTAGTCGGATGTAAGCCCTTCCAAATATGAAGTTCAGAACCACACACATTTGTTCTTCTTACCTTTACTAAAATAGAGCCATGTCCAGCTTTCGGTATTTCATATTCTTCAAAAATCATTTTTTCTGGTTCTGTCATTACCGCAACTTTGCCCTTCATCAAAAGTCCCCCTTATTATCCCTATAATAGGAATGTCATGACAATAATCTAAAAACTACTTTACAATATATCTTTAATTACAAACTTATATACTTCTAGCTTTGTAATCTTTTAAATCCACATCGGATATTGTATCCAATTTATTTTTTAAAAAATTCCTGTCTATTTCAAAACAAGAATACCATTAAAAGTAATTGAAGTAAACTAAATATTTTAATATATCAGTTAATTTTAATTGCATAGAATTATATATGTGAAACAAAAGTATACTATTCATTTAGATTGGTTTATTTCTTTGTCTGCATACCAATCGTTTCCATAAGAATCGTTAATGACGATGGCAGGAAAATTCTCAACCGTAATTTTCCTAACTGCTTCGGTACCCAAATCCTCATATGCTATAACATCCATACTTTTAATAGTACGAGCAATTAATGCCCCAGAACCACCGATAGCAGCTAAATACAGAGATTTGTTTTTTTTAATAGAATCAACTACCTCTTTTGAACGATAGCCTTTCCCTATCATTCCTTTTAAACCATAGTCAAGTAAAGAAGGTGAATATTTGTCCATTCTCTCACTTGTTGTTGGACCCGCGGAACCTATGATTTGTCCTGGCTTTTGTGGAGTTGGCCCTACATAATAAATTACTTGACCCTCAACATTAAAAGGAAGAGATTCCCCTCGTTGAATTGCCTCGTACATCCTCTTATGTGCAGCATCTCTAGCGGTATAAATAGTTCCCGTTATTAAAACTCGGTTACCGGATTTTAAACTATCAATTGTCTTTTGATCAAAAGGCGAGATAATTTTAATAGACAGCAATAACATCTCTCCTCTACATAATTATTTTTTTGTGTCTACTGGCATGGCAGTTTAAATTAATCGCAACAGGAAGTGAAGCAATATGACATGCTTCCATTTCAATCTTTACATCTAAAGCTGTAGTATTTCCTCCCATACCTTGTGGTCCAATACCTAATTTATTTATCTCCTCTATTAAGTCCTTTTCTAAAGTAGATATCTCTTTAGATATGTTTCGAAATCCAATCGGACGAAATAATGACTTTTTCGCCAAGTAAGCACATCTCTCAAAATTACCACCAATTCCAACACCTACTATAAGTGGTGGACAGGCATTTGGCCCAGCTATACGAACTGTTTCTATGATAAAATCTTTCACACCTTGCAGTCCATCTGATGGTTTTAACATTTTCATAGAACTCATATTTTCACTACCTGCTCCCTTTGCAGATAGATTCAAAATTAATTGATCGCCGGGCAGTAGCTCAATGTGAATAACTGCTGGAGTATTATAAGTAGTACTTGTTGTTCTACTAATAGGATTTCCAACAATTGAGTGACGTAAGAAACCATCACTATATCCTTTTACAACTCCCTCATTAATGGCAGAATAAAGGCTCCCCCCTACAATGTGACAGTCTTGGCCAAGTTCAACTATTAAGACTGCAACTCCTGTATCTTGACACATCGGAACTCGTTCTTCTTTAGCAATAACGGCATTTTCAATTAGTTGTTCTAATATATATTTTCCATTTTCCGATGTTTCGGTTTCCAAAGATTTTTTAAATGAGTCAAACACATCACTACCTATATCAAAATTTACATCCTGACATGCTTTACTTACCTTTTCTACAATATCTTCATAATGAATAATTCGCATATGCACGCTCCCATATTCTCAATCATTAGTTGGAGATTCATAAGTTAATAATGTCTTTGCTTTTTTATACATTGGATAATCAATTAATTGATTTTGATAACGTATAGATGCATCACCTTTGTTTTCAGCTTCTTCAAAAACTCGAACTAATTTTTGTGCGTCCATTAATTCTTTTTTAGTTGGAGAAAATAAATCATTTACAATATCAATTTGGTTTGGATGAATAATCATTTTCGACTTAAATCCAATATTTTTTCCACATAGTACACTTTCTTTTAAGCCCGCTATATTATTTAAATCTGTATATATTGTATCTATTGGGGATTGAAGTCCTGCTGCTCTTGATTCATTTACAATCTTTGAACGGGCATATAATAGCTCCATGCCACTAGTTGAAAGTTCACATCCAATATCTAACGAATAGTCGATAGATCCGTATGCTAACTTTGACACCCATCTATTAGATTTTGCTATTTCATATGTAAAATGTATACCTTTAGCTGTTTCTATTAATGGGATAATCTCCATCATTTCTTGCGACTCATTTTTAATGAACTTACATATTTCTTCTATATTTTCTGCCGACTCTGCTTTCGGTATCATGATCCGATTTATCCCAATTTCAATAGCACTTAAAATATCTGATTGCCAAAACGGTGAATTAAAGTCATTTATGCGAAGTAATATTCTTTTCTTGTTCATCCCTATTGCTTGTGCAAGCTTTAATCTAGCATTTTCTTTTTCCACATGAGCTACCGAATCTTCTAAATCAATTATTATAGCATCTGCTTTGCTTTCTAATGCTTTAGAAATCATTTGGTGTTTTGTAGCTGGTACAAAAAGATAAGAACGTTCCATAATTATTCACCTCTTTTACTCTCCACCAATAAAAACCCTTTATTTCACTTCTCTATATACTTCCCCTTGCTATCAATAATTGGAATAAGTCCTTTGCCGACTCTAGAAATATGCTGACTAATTAAATCTCCCGCTTTCAAAGAATCATTTTCTTTCACGGCTTTTAATATTTCTCGATGTTCGCTATTCGATGTTCCAATTTGATTTGGAAGTAAGTATGGGGTATGCTGCGGAAATCCACTCCATAAATTCTCTATAAATGACTTCAGTTTATTCATTTGACAACAACTCATTAATTCAGAATGAAATTGTATATTGATTTTAACAAAATCCTCAATATTAGATGTTTTTCCCATTTCTTCTACTAATTCTTCTAGTCTACTAATGACAGAACCATTCATATTTTCTACACTATCTTTCACCGCTTCTTTTTCAAAAATACTGCGAAGATAGTAAATTTCTTGTACTTCATCAATACTAAATGTTCTTACAAAAGCTCCTTTATGTGGTTCTATAATGATCAAGCCTTCTGTTTCTAATTGTTTAAATGCCTCACGAATTGGCATTCTACTAACACCTATAGAATTTGCTAATTCGTCTTGAACTAAGCGTTGTCCTGGTTGCAGTTCTCCATTAAGGATTGCTTGTCGAATGACACGGCAAACCTTTGTCGGAATTGTCTCAAAATCTAGATTATCTAATCTTAAATTATTTCCTATTCCCATCCTTTTCATCTCATTTCAGTTTTCTTTGTAAAAGCATGAAACAGGTTATTGAATCCAATAACCAATTTACTTATATAAGTTATATTATACCACCTGAATAATTGCAATATTTAATATTTTCAAATAAAATATAATTCTATCATGGTTATAAAATATTCTTTATTCTCTTATTGAACATTCTACCTCCCTCTGTTTAAATGGCAAAAGTTTAATTTTTATTCCTCTCCGCATTCTTGGCACACGGAAAAGACGCTCACCATTTTGAGGCAAGCGTCTTTTCATAGATATTATTTCAATAATCCCTGTTTTAAATCATTATGCCATTGAGAAAGCATTGGTATATCCTCTTCTGTAATTGTTCCGGCTTCTTTTGCAGCGGTTGTTAATGCTTCATAATTTGTTAAACTCACAAAGGAAATACCTGCTTCTTTAAATGCTTGTTCAGCTTTTGGTAGTCCATATGTAAAAATACTTACTACACCCAGTACTTCTAATCCTTCTTTTTGAAGAGCTTCCACCGCTACTAGACTGCTCCCACCTGTGGAAATTAAATCTTCAATTACTACTACTTTTTGTCCTGCAATTACTTTACCTTCAATTTGATTGCCACGGCCATGCTCTTTTGCTTTTGACCTGACATACATCATCGGAAGTTCCAATACATCACTCACCCACGCTGCATGAGGAATACCCGCGGTTGCTGTACCTGCTACTGCTTCTGTTCCAGGAAAGTTCTGTTCGATTGCTTCTGCTAAACCTTGTGCAATCTCTTTTCTAACAATAGGTGAAGACATGGTAATTCGGTTATCACAGTAGATTGGCGATTTAATGCCAGAAGCCCATGTGAAAAGATCATTTGGTTTTAATTCCACGGCACCTACTTCAAGAAGCGCTTTGGCAATTTTAGATTCTAAAGTCATGCATTTTCCTCCCACATTTTCAAAATAGTTTCATAAGCTTGTACAGGGTTTTCGGCGTTTGTTATTGCTCGACCTACCACAATATGAGAAGAACCAAGGATTCGTGCATTTGCAGGAGTTGCAACACGAATCTGATCATGTGCTTCTCCTTCTGCTAAACGGATACCAGGAGTAACGCGTAAGAATTCCTGACCACAAGCATCTGCAATTTTTTTTGCTTCCAATACCGAGCAAACGACTCCATCTAATGTAGCTGTTTTAGCTAGTTCCGCATAATGAACAACAGATGCGTCAATCGTCGTTGGAATCAGCTGTTCTTGTTGCATTTGCGCTTCAGATGTAGAAGTTAGTTGGGTTACAGCAATGATGGAAGGTCTTGTACTACCAGTTGGTGTCCCTGCCTCTAACCCTTCACGTGCTGCAATCATCATAGCCGCTCCACCAGCAGCATGGACGTTTACTAAATCTGCTCCTAAACGAGCAAGACCTCTCATCGCTTGGCCTACTGTATGTGGAATATCATGTAATTTCAAATCAAGAAATACATCATGACCCATTTCTTTCAATTTATATACGATAGAGGGTCCTTCTTGTAAATATAATTCCATTCCTACTTTTACAAATAATGACTGTTCAAATGGAGTTAGAAATTTGTATGCATCTCCTGCAGAGGCAAAATCTAATGCAATTATTGGACTGTTTTTCATAGACGGTGACTCCTTCCAACTAAATCAGCTACTGTTTCAAAGCCAAGTTCATCTAATTTTTGGGGAAGTTGTTCGATTAACGTCGGACATATGAATGGATCTACAAAGTTTGCTGTTCCTACAGCGACCGCACTTGCTCCAGCCGATAAGAAATCAATGACATCATCAATGGTAGAAATACCACCCATTCCAATAATGGGGATAGATACGTGTTTAGCTACATCGTAAACCATGCGAAGTGCCACTGGTTTGATGGCGGGACCTGAAAGACCTCCTGTTACATTTGCAATTACTGGACGACCAGTTTTTGTATCTAAACGCATACCGAGTAATGTATTAATCATAGTAATACCGTCTGCTCCACCTGCTTCTACCGCTTTTGCAATTTCTACAATATCCGTTACATTTGGAGATAACTTCATATACACAGGGACAGATGAAACTGCTTTTACCGCCCTTGTCAATTCTTCCGCAACAAAAGGATCAGTTCCAAATGTAATCCCGCCTTGTTTAACATTTGGACAAGAAATATTTAGTTCTAGTGCGTGCACATTTGGTGCTTTTGAAATGGCTTCTGCTACAGTGACATAATCCTCTGTTGTGTATCCCGCTACGTTTGCAATAATCGGTACTTCGTATTGTTCAAGCCAAGTTAGTTCATTTTCCATCACTTTTTTTAATCCAGGATTTTGTAAACCAATTGCATTTAGCATTCCAGCTGGCGTTTCTGCCACACGTGGTGTTGGATTACCTAATCTCGTTTCAGGCGTTGTTGCCTTAATCATAATTGCACCCAGCTGTGACAAATCGTATAATTGTGCATACTCCTTTCCGAACCCAAAGCAACCAGAGGCTGGAATGATTGGGTTTTTTAAGGAAAGTCCTGGTAATTCGATTGCTAATCTATTCATACTCGAACCACTCCTGACGGGAACACTGGACCATCTGAACAAACCTTCACATAATCAGCATCTATTTTCTCAGTTGTATCGCAAACACATGCAAAACATGCTCCAATTCCACAACCCATACGTTGCTCAAAAGATAAATAACCTTGTTTTTCCGGATACATTTTTTCAAGTGCAGCTAACATCAGTGTTGGACCACAGCTATAGTAAACTTCAAAATCATCGTCCAACATTTCTAAAACATTTGTTACGAATCCAGTAGAGCCATAGCTTCCATCTGCCGTTACGATATGGGTATCTCCAAGTTCTTGAAATTGTTTTTCATAAAAAACAACATCTTCCGACTGAAATCCTAATACATGGATAGGTTGTACACCTTTTTCAACTAGTCTTTTCGATAGCTCATATAGCGGTGGTACACCAATTCCTCCACCAACTAGCAAAGCCTTTTGACCGGCTTCTATTTTATCATCCGGAAACCCATTTCCAAGAGGTCCAAGTACATCGACTTGGTCTCCTGGTTTTTTCTCAGAAAGAAGGGTAGTTCCTCTGCCGTCTGCTCGGTATATCATTGTAAATTCTAATGTAGCTTCATCTATGGAAGAAATACTTATTGGTCTTCTTAACAAAGGTTCCATTTGATCAGAAACTCTTAGATGGACGAATTGACCAGGTTGTTTCATATCCAGTACTAGTTGCCCAGTCAAAGTGAGCTCAAAAATGTTCGTCGCAATGACTTTTTGTTGGACGACTTGCATTTGTTGTTGTCTAATCATGCTTTAACCTCCTGATGTTTCATCGTTTCAGTAGAGAATGTCATTGATTCAATTACGCGTAGCATTGCTTCCGCCGTGTCTAAGGAAGTTAAACATGGGATTCCATTTTCTACAGACTCTCTACGAATACGGAATCCATCACGTTCAGGCTGCATTCCTTTTGTTAATGTATTAATGATAAATTGCGCTTCCCCTTTTTGAATTACATCTAATAGGGTAGTTCCTTTTGCACCGATCTTATCCACGATGTCTACAGGAATCCCAGCATTTTTAATTGCCGCCGCAGTTCCTTGAGTCGCCATAATTCGGAATCCAATTGCATAAAATCTTTTCGCAATGTCTATGCCTTCTTCTTTGTCTTTATCCGAAATGGTCATTAAAACTGTACCATGGTCTTTTATTTCCATACCTGCTGCTACTAAACCTTTATATAACGCTTTTTCAAGTGTAATGTCTTTCCCCATTACTTCTCCAGTAGATTTCATCTCAGGTCCAAGCGTAATGTCTACTCGACGAAGTTTCGCAAAACTGAACACTGGTACTTTTACATATACACCTGGACTATTTGGAGCAAGACCTGGTATGTACCCTTGTTCTATGATTGATTGACCCAAAATTGCTTTTGTAGCAATATTCGCCATAGGAATAGATGTGATTTTACTTAAAAATGGTACTGTACGACTTGAACGTGGATTTACTTCAATCACGTATACCTCATCTTTTGAAATGACATATTGAATATTCATCAATCCAACAATTTTCAATCCCTTTGCAAGTCTTGTTGTATAATCTACCAGTGTTTCAATGTGTTTTTGTGAAAGCTTTTGTGGCGGATATACAGCAATTGAATCTCCTGAATGGACTCCTGCACGCTCTATATGTTCCATAATTCCTGGTATTAATACATTTTTCCCATCACAAATTGCATCTACTTCTATTTCTGTGCCTGTTAAGTATCGGTCAATCAGTACCGGTTTTTCTGGGCTTGCTTCCACCGCATGCTCCATATAATGTTTGATCTCGTCTTCGGTATATACAATTTGCATTGCACGTCCACCAAGTACATAAGAAGGTCTAACTAGTACTGGATATCCAATTTCATGGGCAATACTTGTAGCTTCTTCTACAGAAACAGCCGTTTTTCCAAGTGGCTGTGGAATATCTATTTCATGAAGAGCCGCCTCAAATTTGTTACGGTTTTCTGCACGATCAATGTCTTCTAGCGTCGTACCAAGAATTTTAACGCCTCTTTCTTCAAGGCCAGCAGCTAAGTTGATCGCTGTTTGTCCTCCAAATTGTACAACTACACCTTTTGGCTGTTCTAAATCAACGATGTGCATGACATCTTCCAGTGTAAGTGGCTCAAAGTATAATTTATCTGAAATGGAGAAGTCGGTAGAAACTGTTTCAGGATTATTATTGATAATAATTGCCTCATAGCCAGCTTCTTTAATCGCCCAGACGGAATGGACAGTTGCGTAGTCAAACTCAACTCCTTGACCGATTCTAATCGGACCAGAACCTAGTACAATTACGCTTTCTTTTTCCGTACGAATGGATTCATTTTCCTCCTCATACGTTCCATAGAAGTAAGGTGTTTCTGACTCAAACTCCCCTGCGCAAGTATCGACCATTTTATAGACTGGTATAATTCCATTTTCTTTTTTGAAGTTATATACTTCTAATTCTTTTACATTCCAATATTTCGCAATCGTATTATCTGCGAAGCCCATTCGTTTTGCTTTATATAACACTTCTGTATTGAAAGGATTTGTTTGGATAACTTCTTCATACTTCACGATATTTTGAAGTTTGTTTAGGAAGAATAAATCAATTTGGCTCCACTCATGAATTGTTTCAACAGGTACTCCACGACGAAGTGCCTCTCCGATGAAGAATAGACGTTCATCTCCTGCATGACGAATTCGTTTTTCCATCCATGCATCTGTAATGGACTCACTGTTTTTCATTTCGATATGAAAATGACCTGTTTCCAGTGAACGAACTGACTTAAGGATCGCTTCTTCAAATGTACGACCAAGTGACATTACTTCACCAGTCGCTTTCATTTGTGTTCCAAGATTACGTTTAGCCGATTCAAATTTATCGAATGGCCATCTTGGAATTTTCGCAACAATATAATCCAATGCTGGCTCGAAGCAAGCGTATGTTTTTTGTGTTACGGGATTCATCATTTCATCCAGTGTAAGACCAACCGCGATTTTAGCTGCCAGTTTTGCAATTGGATAACCAGTTGCTTTGGAAGCTAGCGCAGAAGAACGACTTACACGTGGGTTAACCTCGATAATATAGTAATTGAAGCTATGTGGATCAAGTGCTAATTGCACATTACATCCACCTTCAATTTTAAGTGCACGAATAATTTTTAGAGAGACATTTCGAAGCATTTGGTTTTCACGGTCAGACAATGTTTGTGTTGGAGCAACTACGATGGAATCTCCAGTATGAATTCCAACAGCATCGAAATTTTCCATATTACAAACAACAATTGCATTATCAGCCGAGTCACGCATTACTTCGTACTCAATCTCTTTAAAGCCAGCAATCGATTTTTCCAGTAAACATTGAGTAACTGGGCTGTATTTTAATCCACTTGTAACAATCTCAGCTAAATCTTTGTCATTATAGCAAATACCGCCGCCTGTTCCACCCATCGTAAATGCCGGACGAACGATAACTGGGTAGCCAATTCGTTCAACAAATGCTTTCGCTTCATCAAGATTATGTATAATATCACTATCTGGAACTGGTTCATTTAATTCATTCATCAGTGTACGGAATAGATCACGATCTTCTGCTTTGTGAATTGCTTCTAGTTTTGTACCTAATATTTCGATTCCGAGTTCATCTAAAATTCCAGATTCATCCAGCTCAATTGCCATGTTCAATCCAGTTTGTCCACCCAGTGTAGGTAAAATTGCATCTGGTCGCTCTTTACGAATGATTTTACTTACAAATGGTAATGTAAGAGGTTCAATATAAACTTTATCTGCAATTTCTGTGTCTGTCATAATTGTTGCGGGATTGGAATTCACTAAAATGACGCTATAGCCTTCTTCTCTAAGTGAAATACATGCTTGTGTACCAGCGTAGTCGAATTCAGCAGCTTGGCCAATGACGATTGGACCAGAACCAATTACTAATATTGTTTTTATGTCTTTACGTTTAGGCATGTGAATTCCCCTTTTTACCTTCAGCATTCATTAGTTCGATAAATTCGTCAAACAGATGTTTTGAATCTTCTGGACCTGATGATCCCTCTGGGTGGAACTGAACACAAAATACCGGAAACTTAGTATGCTTAACCCCTTCAACTGTGCCGTCATTTAAAGCTATATGTGTTATTTCTAAGTCAGTTTGTACGATGGAATCTGCATCGATTGCATAACCATGGTTTTGAGAAGTTAACTCTGTTCTTCCCGTTCTTAAGTCTTTAACAGGATGATTTCCGCCGCGATGACCAAATTTCAACTTGAAGGAAGTGGCACCACTTGCAAGTGAAATTAGTTGATGTCCTAGACATACTCCGAAAATCGGTACTTTTCCGATAATTCCTTTGACCATTTCGATTGCTTCAGGAATAGCAGTTGGATCTCCAGGTCCGTTAGATAACATAACACCATCCGGGAACATACCTAGAATTTCAGAAGCAGATGTGTTATAAGGAACAACAATAATATCGCAATCCCGTTTGTTTAGTTCTCTTAAAATACCGTGTTTCATACCAAAGTCCACTAGTACGACTCTTTTTCCACGTCCTGGACTTGGATATGGACGAGTGATCGAAACTTGTTCTACTACGTTTCTAGGGATTTCAGTTGCTTGAAGTTCTTTTACTACTTGTTCCACATTCATTTCTTCATCTGCATTTGTAAGTCTTCCTTTTAACGAACCATGCTTTCGAATAATACGTGTTAGCTTTCTTGTATCAATTCCTTCAATTCCAGGAACGTTTTTTGCCTGTAAAAATTCACTCAAAGTACCCGTACTTCTGAAATTCGATGGTTGTTCAGCAAGCTCCCTTACAACAACTCCATATAGTCCAATTGTAATTGCTTCAAAATCATCAGGATTTATGCCATAATTTCCAACCATTGGATACGTAAATGTTAATATTTGACCACAGTTAGAAGGATCTGAAATGGATTCCTGATAGCCTGTCATTGCAGTTGTAAAAATTACTTCCCCAATTGTCCCTGCTTCGCTTCCAAATGCAATTCCCTTGAATACCGTACCGTCCTCTAATATTAAACATCTAGTTTTCAAGCTTGTTCCTCCTGCCATACGATTTCTCCGTTATACATAGTAAGTTGAGGCCATCCATTGCAAGCCCATCCGTGAAACGGTGTACTTTTTCCTTTAGATACAAATGCTTCTTTATCTATTCTTTGTTCTTTTTCTATGTCCAATAAAACTAAATCGGCTGGTGCTCCTACTTCAAGTTTTCCAAATTCAAATCCGAAGACCGCTGCTGGTTTGATGGTTAAGTAATCTAATAGTTGTTTGAGTGTCCATTCCCCAGTTTTTACGAAGTGCGTATATAATAGCGGGAAAGCTGTTTCTAATCCAACAATTCCGAATGGAGCTTTTTCAAATCCTAATGACTTCTCTCCATCTGTATGGGGGGCATGATCCGTTGCGATAAAGTCTAAAGTTCCGTCTTCTAATCCCGCGCGAAGTGCCATCATATCTTCTTTAGCTCTAAGTGGAGGGTTCATCTTCCAAACTGCATCATTAGAAGGAATATCGTCCTCACAAAGTATTAAATGATGTGGACTTACTTCGGCCGTCACATGAATACCAGCTTTTTTAGCATCTCTTATTACACGAACGGATTCTTTTGTACTGACGTGGCATACATGATAGTGAGCTCCTGCTGCTTCTGCGAGTAAAATGTCTCGCGCAATATGTACTGATTCTGAAACTGATGGTATACCTTTTAATCCAAGCTCTTCGTTTCTTTTTCCTTTATGTATTACACCACCGTATATTAGTGTGTTATCTTCACAGTGAGCGACAATAGGAATATTAAATTTTGCTGCTTCCTCCATTGCTTCAAGCATAGTCCCTGCCGCTTGAACACCAACACCATCGTCTGTTAAAGCAAATGCTCCCAGTTTTTTCAAAGACTCGATATCTGTTCTTTCTTTACCTGCTTGTCGAATTGTAATGGAACCATAAGGCAAGACACGAACTAGTGCATTTTTTTCGACTAGCTCCAAAACATGGGAGAAGTTTTCTACAGTGTCAGGTACTGGTCTTGTATTTGGCATTGCGCAAATGGTTGTATACCCTCCTTTAGCTGCTGCTTTCGTCCCTGTCTCAATCGTTTCCTTCTGCTCTCCACCTGGTTCACGAAGATGTACATGTACATCTATGAATCCTGGTGAAAGTATGTATCCCTTACCATCTATGCGTTGTGCGTCAGTTGCTGTGACATTCGATCCAATTGCTGCAATCCTACCATCTTGAACTAATACGGCAGTCGTCTCTAATTTACCTGCATTGTTAACTATTTTAACGTTTTGAATAATTTTTGTCATGTTATTCTCTCCCTCTCAAAATCATCTCCAAGATAGCCATTCGAACATAAGTACCGTTTTCCATTTGCTTAAAAATCCTTGACCGATCGCATTCTATTAGTTCATTTGCTATTTCCACGTCTCTGTTGAATGGGGCTGGATGCATGATAATTGCATCTTTTTTCATTTTTCGCTCTCGCTCAATTGTTAGACCATACATTTGATGATACTGTTCTTTAGAAAATGCTGTCTTCCCATCATGTCTTTCGTGCTGAACACGGAGCATCATGAGAACATCACTATCTTCTACTACCTCATCAAATTCATTTAGCGCTTCAAACTCACCTTGCCATTCGGATGGGCAAACAAATCGGACTTTTGCGCCTAATCTTGTGAGTGCATCTGCATTAGAGCGGGCAACACGGCTATGGGCAATATCTCCTACAATTGTAATTACTTTATCTTGTAAAGTGCCAAATTCTTCCCAAATTGTATAAATATCAAGAAGACTTTGCGTCGGATGATTTCCTGTCCCGTCTCCGCCATTAATAATCGCAGTATTAACTTTTCCAACTAAATCTTCAAAATAATTGTTTTGTTCATGCCTAATTACTAATACATCTAGGCCAATGCATTCTAAAACTTTTACTGTGTCATAAAGTGTTTCGCCTTTTAATGTACTTGAGAAACCAGTTTCGAAAGGAAGGACTTCTAAATTTAGTTTTCTTTGAGCCATTTCAAAGCTCATCTTAGTTCTAGTGCTAGGCTCAAAAAAGAGGTTCGATACTGTGTATTTATTTGTCAGTGTGGAGGTAGCACCATCACGAAATGCTTGTGCTAGGCTTAATATCTCATGTATTTGGTCTACTGATAAGTCTTTCATTGATACTAAATTTTTCATGAAAATCCACCTTTCTTTCTCGTCCATTAATTACTATTTACGAAATAAAGTTAAAACCTCCTCGAAAAAGTCTCGAGAAGGTTCGTTTTTGCATAGACAAGTAATTGGATCATATTACATATCCCCACTTGCTACCCGAACCTTTTGTCGACTCACTGTTCGACTTATTAAAAGGTCTATTTAGTTTGTTGTAAATCTATTCCCTCTGCTTGTTTTTTACCAGGTAGGATAAGATTTAATATAACTCCGATAATTGCTGCTAAAGCCATTCCTTCAATGCTAAGTGCTTCTGTCACGATGAACTTTGCTCCACCGATTCCTATTACAAGAATTACAGATGCAATGACTAAATTACGACTATTGCCAAAATCCACTTTTGCATCGACTAACATTCGCAATCCACTTGCTGCGATTATCCCAAATAACAGGATCGATACACCGCCCAATACTGCTGTTGGTATCGTAGAAATGACCGCCATGGCTTTTCCAAAGAATGATATTAGTATAGCCACAACAGCTGCTCCCAAAATGACATAAACACTATATATACGAGTTATTGCTAACACTCCAATATTTTCACCGTAAGTCGTTTTAGGTGGGCCACCGATAAGTGCGCTTACTAAAGTTCCTAAGCCATCACCTAGTAATGATCTATGCAGTCCAGGTTCTTTTATATAATCTCTTTCTACAACTTTGCCTAACACAAGCTGATGACCAATATGCTCCGAGATCGTTACGATGACAATTGGGACCATCACTAGCAAAATATTAGGAGTAATAACAAAGTCATAATCTACTCCTGGTATTAAAAATTCTGGTAAAGCGAATAATTTTGCTTCTTTTATTGGGGTAAAGTCAACAATTCCAATGATGATGGAATAGATGTAACCTACAACTAATCCTATTAAGATAGGCATTGTACTAATGATATTTTTGAAGAATACCGTACAGACAATTGCTGTAAATAAAGTAATCAAAGCCGCTGAGAAATGTAGGAAGCTATAATCTTTTAAGCCTGTACCAGCATTTGTTATATTCATCGCCATATCAACTGCTACACCAGATAGCCCTAATCCAATGACCATGATAACTGGTCCAACTACGATTGCTGGTAATAGCTTCATGATCCATTTATAACCACTTTTCCAAATGACTAGAGATACGATTCCGTAAACTAACCCTACGAAAACTGCACCGATCATGGCATTTCCTGGATTAATAGCTTTTCCAGATTCATCTAATCCATTTACTGCGATAATGATTGGTGCAATAAAAGCGAAAGAAGAACCTAAATATGCAGGTACTTGGAATTTCGTTACGAGTAAGAAGATTATAGTTGCAATCCCACTTGTTAATAATGCAATTGCTGGACTTAAACCTACTAGCTGCGGTACTAATATGGTCGATCCGAACATGGCAAACATATGTTGAAAACTTAAGGTGACGAGTTGCCCACCTGATGGCTTATCATTTACATCTAAAATGGCATTTGACATGAATTTTCCCTACCTTTAAATAGATTCTTATTCGTATATAGATACTGCATCTACTTCGTCTGTTTCCGTAACTTTAACAACAATTCTCTCACCGCTTGAGGTGGGTATATTTTTCCCAACATAATCTGCTCGAATTGGAAGCTCACGATGACCTCTATCGATTAAAACAGCCAGTTGAATTTGTGATGGTCTTCCTAAATCCATGACTGCATCCATCGCTGCTCGGACAGTGCGTCCCGTATATAACACATCGTCCACAAGAATAACTTTTTTATCCTTTACATCATGGGTTATGTCAACTTGCTGTACTAATGGCTCGCCCGTATCATTCTTTAAGGATAGATCATCTCTATACAACGTAATATCAAGCTCACCTGTTTTTATGGGCTTGCCCTCAATACTTTCGATTTTATCTGCGAGACGTTTCGCTAAAAAAGCTCCTCTAGTTTTGATGCCTACTAGAATACACTCTTCAATACCTTTGTTGCGTTCAATAATTTCATGTGCAATTCTTGTGAGTGCTCGATTTATCGCTTGCTCATCTAGAATATTTGCTTTTTCTCCCACCATTTTTCATCCCCTCTGAATAAAATAAAAAACCTTCTAAGCTCGAGAGCCTAGAAGGTTGTAAATGCGCAAGTAGAGTGATTCCTATAAATCCGCAGATTGATAGCGAGTCACGTTCACATGTACCTTCTCAGCCTCTCTGGACTGTTATTAAAGGTGAAGCTATATAGTTTTTTATTATTTCTTTCATTAGTATAGAATATTAATCCTCATTAATCAATGATTGATTTCGTAAATTTTGTATTAAATCATTAAAATCTTCAGGCAATGGATAAGAAAACTCTAAGTATTCTCCCGATTTCGGATGAATAAACCCTAATAATCCCGCATGTAAAACTTGCCCGTCAAAATTAATCGTTTTTTTCGGACCGTATTTTGGATCTCCCGCAAGTGGATAACCGATATACTTCATATGCACTCGAATTTGATGCGTTCGACCAGTTTCTAATTGGCATTCAACTAGTGAAAATTTATCAAATCTTTCTAACACATGGAAATGAGTAACTGCATGTTTGCCATTATCCACTACTGCCATGCTTTGTCTTTCTCTTTTATCACGTGCGATAGGTGCATCAATTGTTCCTTTATCATGCGCTATACGACCGTGTACAATTGCTGTGTATTTACGAGTAACTGTTTTCTTTACTAATTGATCAACTAAAGATACATGGGCTACATCATTTTTAGCAACCATTAATAGACCAGTCGTATCTTTGTCAATACGGTGCACTATTCCTGGACGCATAATCCCATTAATACCTGACAAATCTTTGATCTGATGCATCAACCCGTTAACTAGTGTACCAGTAGTATGTCCTGGCGCAGGATGTACAACCATCCCACGAGGTTTATACACAACTACTACATCTTCATCCTCATAGACAATTTCTAAATTCAAGTTTTCAGCTTCGATATCCAGTGGCACTGCATCTGGAGGTGTTACGATAATAACATCTCCTGCTTTCACTTTATAATTCGATCTTGCTGGTTCATTATTCACGGTAACATGTCCATCTTTAATAAAACCTTGGATCTGTGTACGTGACCAATCTGACTCAAAAGATGCAAGTGCTTTATCAATACGCTCTTTTGCTTGTTCATTTTCAATAATAAATGTTAAATCTTCCATTACTTCACCTTTTTCTTTTCAGCTCGTTCTTCTTGAAACACGAATACTATTACCATTACAACTCCAACAGTTAGTGCTGCATCCGCCACATTAAAGATTGGAAATTCATAATTGATAATTGGTATTAAAATATCGACGAAATCAACTACTTCGCCTCTCCAAAGTCGGTCAATAAAGTTCCCTATTGCTCCACCAAGTAGCACCATCAAACCAATTTGAAACATTGGTTTACCTTTTGCTTCTTTATGAAAGTAGTAGACAATTCCAATGATGACGATGACAGTAACAATGGTAAAGAATCCTATTTTTCCTTGTAGAATGCCCCAGGCTGCTCCTCTATTCCTATGAGAGAGTAGCGCTAGGTAAGGGTCCCACATAATAATTCGTTCACCAAATGTCATATTTTTAACGACAAGCCATTTTGTCCATTGATCTAACGCAATGACAAAAGCCGCCAGTCCATAAAATTTCCACACATTATTTCCCCCACATAACAAATTCTATTTAAGTAAAATTGAACACTCTCCACCTAGTTTAACACAAAACCATACAATCCGTAAAAGAGCAGAGTAAATTAAAAAAGTGGAAATCGTCCGAATAGTGATGGAAGGTTAATGTGAAAGTTGTAAAAACAATTAACAAAATTTGAATTTAGCTCTCGGCAGGTTCTTAGTTGGAATTATCGATACTTTAGTTGGAATATTATTATTTTTCCAGACTAGTGAGCATTTCTTTTTATCTACATAATCTAGCTGCCCAATCTAAAAAAATGTGATCCTAATAATAGGACCACATTTCGTTACTTCAATTATTTACTTAACAACCTCTGCGCAACGTGCACATAAAGTTGGGTGTGCTTCATTTGTTCCAACTGTTTCGGAAATTGTCCAGCAACGCTCACATTTTTCACCATCTGCTTTTTCTACTACAACTGAAGCACATTCTAATGCCAAGCTATTTGCAGGCGCTTCAGATTGAGCACCACCTAATTCAAACTTAGAAACGATGAATAACTGAGCGAAGTCAATCGCATCCGTATCAAACAATGTTTTATAATCATCATTTACATATAATGCTACTTTTGCTTCTAATGATTTACCGATCGTTTTTGCATTACGTGCTTCTTCCAATGCTTTTAATACATCGTCACGTATTTCCATAATTTTAGCCCATTTAGTTGCTAACTCTTTGAATTCTGGATAATCTACTGCTTCTGGCATATCCGTTAATTGTACACTTTCCGCCGTTTCATGCTCTAAATAAGCCCAAAGCTCATCTGTTGTATGAGGTAAAATAGGTGTTACTAATTTTAGTAGCGCTAATAATGTATCGTACATAACTGTTTGCATAGCACGACGATCTGGGTGATCCTCCCCGTAAATATAAACTACATCTTTTGCAATATCTAAGTAAAATGAACTTAATTCACTTGATACAAAGTTATTCACCGTATGGTATACACTTGCAAAATCATAGCGATCATATGCAGCTCTTACAGTAGTAATTACTTCTTGAAGCTTCATATACATAAATTGATCTACTTCACGAAGATCTTTAAATTCCACACGATTATTAACAGGGTGGAAATCGCTAATATTACCATGTAAGAATCGGAATGTATTACGGATTTTACGATAAACTTCGGATACTTGTTTGAAGATTGCATCAGAAACACGTACATCCGCAGTATAATCAACAGAAGCTACCCATAAACGTACAATGTCTGCTCCTAACTGATTCATCACTTTAGAAGGAACAATTACGTTCCCTAATGATTTACTCATTTTACGGCCATTTCCATCCAATGTGAAACCGTGGCTTAACAAACCTTTATAAGGAGCGTGGCCATGCATAGCAGTACTTGTGATTAATGAAGAGTTAAACCAACCACGATACTGATCCGACCCCTCTAGGTATAGGTCAGCTGGGAACACTAAATCATCACGTTCTTCAAGAACACCATGATGAGATGAGCCCGAGTCAAACCAAACATCCATAATATCTGTTTCTTTCGTAAAGATACCGTTCGGGCTTCCACTATGTGTATACCCTTCTGGTAGTAATTCCTTCGCTTCTCTTTCAAACCAAACATTAGAACCGTGCTCACGGAATAATTTAGAAACATGTGAAATAGTCTCTTCTGTCAGAATAGGTTCTCCATCTTCCCCATAAAACACTGGAATCGGAACTCCCCATACGCGTTGACGAGAAATACACCAGTCTCCACGGTCACGAATCATGTTAAATAAACGCGTCTCCCCCCATGCAGGAGTGAACTTCGTATCTCGAACTGCTTGAAGTAATTCATCTCTAAATGCTTCAATGGAAGCAAACCATTGTGCAGTTGCACGATAAATAACTGGTTTTTTCGTACGCCAGTCGTGTGGATATGAATGTGTAAAGAATGTAAGTTTTTCAAGAGCACCTGCAGCCTCTAACGCTTCAGTAATTGCTTTGTTCGCTGTGTCATAGAATAACCCTTCAAACCCAGGTGCTTCATCTGTCATTACACCGCGGTCATCAACTGGACAAAGAACCTCTAATCCGTAAGCTTTCCCTACGTAAAAGTCATCTTCCCCGTGACCAGGAGCTGTATGAACACATCCAGTACCAGATTCAGTAGTAACATGATCTCCTAAAATGATTAAAGAATCACGATCATATAATGGATGTTTTGCAACTAAGCGGTCCATTTCCTTCCCTAGTAGTGTCCGTTCCACTGTATATTCTTCCCAGCCTAATTCCTCCACAACAGATTTTACTAAATCTAGTGCAACAACAAAATTAGAACCGTTCGTTTTGACAACTGCATACTCCACTTTAGGGTCTAATGCAATAGCTAGGTTTGCAGGAATTGTCCATGGTGTAGTAGTCCAAATGATAAATTTTGTTCCTTCTTCAAGGACACCTTTACCTTCCGTCACTTCAAAGCTTACATAAATAGATGGTGATTTTTTATCTTGGTATTCAATTTCAGCTTCTGCTAATGCAGATTCACTTGATGGTGACCAGTAAACAGGCTTTAATCCTTTATAAATATATCCTTTTTTAGCCATTGAACCGAATACTTCAATTTGACGTGATTCAAACTCAGGAGTCAATGTAACATACGGATTTTCCCAATCTCCACGAACACCTAAACGTTTGAATTGAGAGCGTTGATTGTCGATTTGTTGATAGGCATATTCTTCACAAAGCTTTCTAAACTCTGCTAAAGACATTTCTTTACGTTTTACACCTTTATTCGTTAGCGCTTGCTCGATTGGAAGACCATGCGTATCCCAGCCTGGAACATAAGGGGCATGGTAACCTGTCATAGATTTGTGGCGGACAATCATATCTTTTAATACTTTATTTAATGCGTGGCCCATATGAAGATCGCCGTTCGCATAGGGGGGTCCATCATGCAATACAAAAAATGGTTGACCTTTTGTATGGTCTTGTACTTTTTTATAAATATCCTGCTCTGCCCATTTTGCTTGAATGTCTAATTCCTTCACCGGTAAGTTTCCACGCATTGGGAAATCAGTTTTTGGCATTAATAATGTGTCTTTGTATTCCATCTTATTACCTCCTAATTAATAAAAGCACGAGTACTTACTTTAAAAGTAGTACCGAAAACAAAAAAACTCCACATCCCAAAAAGGGACGAGGAGTTATGCTCGCGGTACCACCCTACTTGCGATTTGACTTAAAAATCGCCGCTTAGAATGCCATAACGGGGCACAAACCGAAGACACTTACTAAAAAGTTCAGTGCCCTTGCTCCAAAGTGATATTCTAAATAAGTTTCTTTTCCTGAGCTCTCACCATCCTCAAGTCGCTATGTCGAAAACAAATTTAGACGTCTTTTTCTACGCATACTATATGATATGAAATTATTATAGGTAAAGTATGACGATGAGTCAAGAAATGTTAATCTTCCGTCACAGATATACGATCAACGGCTTCCGTATCCACATCATATTGCATTAAATGATTCCAGTCATCTGTGTTGATCAAGTCTAGTTGAGCCTCGACTAACATTTTAAAACGATTTCGGAAAACTTTAGATTGTTTTTTCAAATCCTCAATTTCCATCGCAATTCTTCTAGCTTTCGTAAGAGCTTCATTGACAATGCGATCAGCATTTTTCTCTGCCTCTTTCACAATCAGTTTCGCTTCTTTTTGTGAATTGCGACGGACTTCTTCCGCTGCTTCTTGCGCTACAACAATGGACTTATGTAGTGTCTCTTCAAGCGAAGTAAAATGACCAACCTTTTCGCTTGAAGTTTTTAGGTTCGTTTCTAATTCCTTTTTTTCTTTCATCAAAATTTCAAGGTCTTTCATAATTTGATCAAGGAATTCATTTACTTCATCTTCATTGTATCCTCTAAATCCTTTACCAAATTCCTTATTATGTATATCAAGTGGTGTCAGTGGCATTTTAACATCTCCTCTACTTACTATTCTTGCATTCTTTCTACCATTATACATTTTCAAGGAGGTGAAAACATCTAAATTTGAAATATTCTTATAAAAATCAGCTTTTTAGTTCTAACCTACCAATTTGTAATCGAATTTTTTCTTTTTTTGTTCTTCCTTCAATCATTATTAATTTTACTCTACCATGCCCTCTTATAGAAAGTAAATCAAGCTCTTGTAACTCAAGGGATACCTGATCTTTTTCAGACCAGTTCACTTTGACTTTCCCACTATGAATGAGGGATGCTGATTTTTGACGAGATATATTAAAAACCGAGGCAATTACTGTATCCAATCGGAGGGAACTAACCGTTAAAGTCTCGGTTATCCATTCCTCCTGTTGCTCAAAATAATTGATGGAATCTTCAATTTCGTCTATCTGAACTTTCACTTTCCCAATAGATGTGAAATTTGCTCGAACATAATCTAATACCTCTAAAGCAACAACGAATTGAATGGCACCTTCTTGTACGCGTATATCACCAAATTTACTACGATCAATTCCTAGTGACATCATTGAACCAAGAACATCCTTGTGCTTTAACGTTACAAATTTATTGGGATAATGAACTTCTACTACTCTCATAGAGAAATCGTTAGTCGATGCAATATAATAAGACGGAAACAGTAGTACTCTTTTCCTTTCAGCATCCTCCAGTGCACCTTCAGCGCTAGAACCAATATCTGCATATTGGCGACGAATGGAGTCTACGATAAATTGCTGTCTTGGATCTAGAAAGTCCGTCAACTTAGGAGCATATCGATCCTCTACTTCACGCATCATACTCACAACCTGCTCGATAAAAGGCTGTTCTTCTTTTCTAAAATGTTGCAATACATTTTCCATGGTCATATTTCCCTTTCAACTATAGTAAAAAACCCCACGGAAGTGAGGTTAGGTAACTATATTAGCTAAATAATATATACCTTTCATTGCTAGGTTTAATACAAAAATTGCTACGATAGGTGAGATGTCAATCATACCTAGTGGAGGAATAATCTTTCTAAACGGTTCTAAGTATGGTTCACATATTCTTCCTAAAAACTTTCCGAAACCCGATTGTTGAATGCTCGGTACCCATGACATTAAAATATATGCTATTAATGCATATGTATAGATTTGAACACCCCAACTTATTAAATATAAAACTAATCCCATAAGTTATTAATTCCACTCCTCTGTTAATCTAGGTCGTTATAGTAATAATCCGATATTGCGCCATCTACTTCTACAGAATCTGGTGCACAAAGGAATATATCCGTACCTATTCTTTGTATGTCTCCACCTAAAGCGTACACTGTTCCACTTAAAAAGTCGATTATTCGAATTCCCTGCTCCTTATCAATACGTTGCAGATTTACGATTACTGCTTTTTTACTTTTTAAGTGTTCAGATATATCCTGTGCTTCTGCATACACACGTGGCTCTATCAATATTACTTTTGATGACTTTTGTACGTTTTGAATACTTACAAGATTAGGAGTAATCGCTTCTTTAGGAATCGTATTGAATTTACGTTCTTTTGGTGCGGATTTTCCAGTTTGCTGTTTTATATTATTATCAACAGGTTTTTGATGCTGGGATCTTAATTGCTGCGCTTCTGATGCTTCTTCCTCTTCATCCAAGTAGAAGAAATTTTTCATCCAGTTTTTCATGCTCATACAATTCCCTCCCTCTCTTTTCCAACTAATGCTGTTCCGATTCTTATAAAAGTAGCACCTTCTTCAATTGCGATTTCATAATCCCCAGACATTCCCATGGAAAGTTCTGTGCAAGGTGTATTGGCTATTTTTTTAGCTGCAATTTTAATTTGCAGTTGTTTTAACCTTTGGAATACATCACGTATGATGGAGTCATCTTCCGTATTCGGAGCCATTGTCATCAAACCAATAATGCGAATGCGTTCATGGTTTTTGAGTTGATCTATAAATGCTTCTACTTCAGCAAAAGGCAATCCATGTTTTGACTCTTCTTGCGAGACATTTACTTGTACAAAACAATCTTTTGTGGAAGTAGCCCTTTTCTCAATCTCATCTGCTAAACTCATCCGGTCCAACGAATGTAGGAAGTTTATATTATTAATAACTGATTTAACTTTTCTTGTTTGTAAAGTACCTATGTAATGCCACCTGACATCATTAGAAATGTTAGAAATGGCATCTAACTTTTTCTGTAAACCCTCAGGTCTATTTTCTCCTAAGTGCAGAACACCATTGTCCATTACCTCATTAGTTCGATCAACCGAAACTTCTTTTGTTACAGCTATTAAAGTAACATCTTTTACCTTTCGATTAGAACGGTCGCTAGCATTTTGCATACGTTGTTTTATTTGTTCTAAATTTTGTTGTACGTTTGTCATTCGAAACCCCAACTTTTCATCTAATGTTTTATGTTTATTGTATCAATGAAAAGCCGTTTTATCAATGATGAACATTGTAAATCTATATTTTCGATACAATTATAACGTCTTTTCCAATTATTGCTATATTTTGTACTGCTATTTTCTTCGTGTCTCTTTTTTTATTAAAAAAAGTTGGATATGCGCCATTTTCCTCCACTAGAAATGAAATAATAAAGCCAGTGTCCTTATCAATTTCGGCATCGACAATATAACCTAGTAATTGGCCACTTTTCGCTTCTATTACTTCTTTTTGCTGTGCATCTGAAAATTTCATTCTTTGCCCCCTTTATACATTATATGAATGAAAATGAAAAAAACGCTCTTTTCTAGAAAGAAAAAAGCGTTTTAGCTAATTGATACCCTTATAAATTTAATTGACTTTGAATGCTCGATAAAGCACTTTTCTCTAATCGTGAAATCTGAGCCTGTGATAATCCTAAGTCCATTGCTATTTCTGTTTGTGTAGCTCCATAGTAAATTCTTTTTGTTAATATTTTCTTTTGTCTTGTATCTAGCTTCTGAAAACTTTCTTTCACAGTAAAATAAGTGACCCATTGATCTTCGGATACATCATTATCGCATAATTGGTCCATCATATAAATAGCGTCGCCACCATCACTGAATATTGGCTCTTGCAAAGATACTGGATCTTGAATGGCATCTAAAGCAATTAATATATCCTCTACCGGAATATCCAGTTCTTTCGACAAATCCTCCAAGGTTGGCTCTTGTAAATGCTCGTTTATAAACTGTTCCTTTGCTTTCATAGCTTTATATGCAATATCTCTTAACGATCTTGATACTCTTACTGAATGGTGATCACGTAAATGTCTTTTTATTTCTCCAATTATCATAGGAACTGCATACGTAGAAAAACGGACGTTATGCTTTAGATCGAAATTCTCAATAGACTTGATGAGTCCAATGCAACCAACTTGAAACAAATCATCTGCTTGTTCTCCTCGGTACGCAAACCTTTGAACTAGGCTTAATACTAACCTTAAATTACACATTACTAGCTCATCTTTAACAGAGTCTTCACCAGCTTGTAATCGAATAAATAATGCTTTCATTTCTTCATGCTTAAGTAAAGGAAGCTTAGATGTATCAATGCCGCATAATTCAACTTTTGTTCTCGTCATAGATCTTCCTCCGGACTTTTTAATTGTTCTAAGTCAGTTTGTCCGGTATATAAAAGATTATTCTAAAACGTTCTATCCAATTTCACCCATTAGGCAATTGGTTCGTTTAACAGCTCCTTTAAATCTAAAATGATTTTCTTTTCTAAACGAGATATATATGATTGCGAAATACCTAAATGATCGGCTACTTCTTTTTGAGTCATTTCTTCTTTACCATTTAAACCAAATCGACATTGCATAATATACTTCTCTCTATTTCCCAGTAAATTTATTGCTTCAAATACATGTTGGCGCTCTAGTTTCTTCTCCACATCCTCAATGATTAAATCCTCACTAGTACCTAAAATATCTGAAAGTAACAGTTCATTCCCGTCGGAATCAGAATTTAAAGGTTCATCAAAAGAAACTTCTGATTTCATACGATTAGTCTTTCTTAAATGCATTAATATTTCATTTTCTATACATCTAGAAGCATAAGTTGCAAGCTTGATACCTTTTTCGAGATTAAACGTCTCTACAGCCTTTATAAGACCGATAGAACCTATACTGATAAGATCTTCTATATTCGTATTTGTCTGATCAAATCTTCTCGCAATATAAACAACTAGTCTTAAGTTTCTTTCAATTAATACATCTCTAGCGTGGTCGTCGCCGTCCGCAAATGCTAGTAGCATTTCTCTCTCTTCGTCTCTAGATAACGGCTTAGGTAATGATTCATTGCCACCAATATAATGTACACTTTTTCGCCTAAAAGAAAGTACCCAGTAGTAAATTTTACGTAACCATTTCATCAGCATTACCCTACACTCCTTTTCTTCAAATGAAAATATGAGGAACTATGCAATATCCCATCTGCCTCATGTGGAAACTTTTCTTTCGCTTTTGTCATAACAATATATCCTTTAGGTAAAGTCTGACTGTCAACTAACCATTGATCATACTTAATACCAACAACCCATGTTTTATGCTTCTGAATCGTTGCAATTGGGATTAAACGTAATTTACTTGCATATTCTTTAGGAATCTTGTCTAATCCGGTCCTTCCATCAAACTCCCAATCACTAATTGCTGTAAAGAGCGCTTGTGGCAATATTTCTTTTAACATTTCTGCTGCCACAAAGTGGACAGGATCATTGGAAAGTGGTTCCGTACACACATTACCTGAGTCTATGAAAAGTGTCAGTTCTTTTGAAACGCCAAACAACGTAACCTCAGATGGATATAGGAGCTCCCTTTCTACATGTGCGATATTCAGATGAAGTACATGTTTGGCTAAAAAATATAAACCACCAGTAGCAATCAAAGCAAAGTTGATAATCATAAACCAATTACTACTATAGTTATACAAAGGTGCAATTGCAGTAAGTAAACCACCAGCAAAAACACTTGCCAATAACGTTAATATAATTGCTTTAACAATCTGTGAGCGTTTTTTCCAAAAAGCGATAGCAATCATTACAAAAAAAGATAAAAATATTGTACTCAAAGAATGAGAGAAAACAACTGTGATTACTCCAGCAGTTAGAGCAGATAGAAATAAATACTTTTTCTCATTTTCAATCCATCCTATTTTATTGGCAAATGCTAAAACGGTATAATTGAAAAAAGTATTTGTTACAATCATTACTTCCGCATACATAGTTTCCCTCCTTTTGACTAAAGCTTAGCATCTAAAGTGTAAGAAATTTGTCAAAATAACGTTCCAAAATGTTCTTTTTTTACGACATAATAATAATTTGGATTAATGGTGATTTTAACAAATAGGTACGTAAAGGTTATTTCCTCTAACTATTTAATACATATTCGGGAAAAAAACGCCTTTTCTTTTAATATTTAAACCTGTTTTTATTGTTTTCGAAAGGCCTAGGACAGACTTATTGCTATATGATTACCGTTGGATTTTTTAAAGAGGTTGGTCGTGACTGACGTCACGACCAACCTCTTTTTTCACGATAATTTTATGGCTTTTGACTGTCTGTCGCCCTCCTACAACTATAAAAAACAGGTTAGTTCATTTTTGGGTAACTAGAGATATGAAACTCTCCTATTCATAATAGAAGCTCACGAAGATACAATTTCGTTCGCTCTTTCGCTTCTTTATTTAGGTAGCACTAACTATTTCTTTTTTTCCACTAGATAAGAGAAAATCTACTTTCTTCCTCTTTCCTTATAGAATAGTATCCCTAATTAAAAAGACAATTTTATCCCTTCAATAACTTGGACTACTCTAATCATCTTAGCGAGAGGCTATGCAATATCCCCTACTAGAGTACTACTCAAGTAGGGGGCGAACTGTTTAGCTGACGCAATTATTAAGCTCCACAGGTACTTACGTATCCCCCGGCTAGTGACGCAATTAATACGTGGTTAAAATTAGTGTTCAAAAAAAGAAAGAACAATTACTCTGTTCCTTTTGGGTTATATTTTATCTTTTATTTCTTCTCTTTAATTGGATTAAAGTTATTAATACACCTAAATTTATTACTATTAGGATAGGAAACCCGAAGTAAAGAACATAAAGTATCCAGTTCAATGCATCCTTTTCAGAAAGTAATTCCATTTTATTCACCTCAAGTAAGCGTATGAAGAAAACTATACTATGATGCTCATTACGACCAAAGTGTATATTAAAAGATTAGTATCAACCTTTATCTTTAACATAGCCTAAATATAGGAAAAACCGGGCAAAAAAACGCCCGGTCCTTTAAGTAAAATGTAGAAATGCCATTGATTTCTGCTCGTGTACACGGTACATTTTTATATACTTTCTTATCTTTTAAAAAAGCAACCACCGAGGTGATTGCTTTTTTAATGTATTAGTTTCTGCGTTGACGATTTCTTAAGAATGTTGGGATATCTAATGCATCATCTTGTTGGTTATGAGATACATGTCGTTCTTGCTGAGGTGCTTGTTGTTGTTGTTGCGGCACTTCTTCTTTACGTTGTTCACGGATAGGTGCTGTTGCAGTTGGTTGTGGTGCTCTGTTCCCACCAAAACCTGTGCTACGTGGTTGTTTTTGTGTTACATGTTCTTCGTTAAATCCAGTTGCAATTACCGTGACAACTATTTCATCTTTCAAGTTATCATTAATAACCGAACCGAAGATCATATTAACTTCTTCATCTGAGGCAGAGGCAACAATATCCGCTGCTTCTTGAACTTCAAACAGACTTAAATTAGAACCACCCGTAATATTCATCAAGACACCAGTTGCACCATCGATGGATGTTTCAAGTAGTGGACTTGAAATAGCTTTTTTCGCAGCTTCTGCAGCACGATTTTCTCCTGCAGAAATACCAATACCCATTAGAGCCGCGCCTTTATTGGACATAATTGTTTTTACATCTGCAAAGTCAAGGTTGATAAGACCAGGTACTGCGATCAAATCAGAAATACCTTGAACCCCTTGACGTAAAACATTATCCGCTTCTCTGAATGCTTCAATCATCGGCGTGTTTTTGTCAACTATTTCTAACAAACGGTCATTTGGAATGACGATTAATGTGTCTACTGACTCTTTCATCATACCAATCCCACCAACTGCTTGCGTAGAACGTTTACGACCTTCAAAAGTAAATGGACGAGTTACAACACCTACTGTTAATGACCCTAAATCACGTGCAATTTGAGCAATAACTGGTGCTGCACCAGTTCCAGTACCGCCACCCATACCCGCTGTGACAAAGACCATATCTGCTCCTCTCAGAGCTTCCTCGATCAATTCTTTACTTTCTTCGGCAGCTTTTTTCCCTACTTCAGGGTTTGCTCCTGCACCAAGACCGCGTGTTAGTTTTCCACCAATTTGTAGCTTTACTTCGGCTTTTGACATATTAAGAGCTTGGGCATCTGTATTAACAGCGATGAAATCTACCCCTTGAACACCATGTTCAATCATGCGATTTACAGCGTTGTTACCGCCACCACCGACTCCAATAACTTTAATGACCGCTAATTGATCTTCATTTGTTTCAAATTCTAACATGCTATTGCCTCCTATGCTCTCTCTGCTACGATTAAGGGATTATTATTCAAAAAATTTGTCAAAAAATCTCTTTGCTTTTGTCATTGCACTATCTTTGTGTTCATTAGTCATTTGAGCAGTTTGTTTTTGTTTTTTAGATACGGCAACCGCTTCATTTGAAACCGAATGCGCTAACGCATGGCTACTACCAATTTTACCATAGAAAAGGTCTTCTTTATAGGCATATCTTATAAGACCAACTGCAGTCGTATATTGTGGCTCACGAACTCCAATATAATCTGGAGTGTATAATCTCACTCGTGTTTGGAGAATATGCCTAGCAAGCTGTCCTAAGCCTTCCAGTTTAGAAACCCCACCAGTAATAACTACCCCTCCTGGTAAGTCCTGTAAACCAAGTCGATAAAATTCTTCCAGAACCAGTTCAAATAGTTCTTCTAGTCGAACTCCAATGATTTCAGCAATATACCGTTGAGAGTATTGTTCTTTCATATCTGCCCCTATTACTGGTACTTCAAATAATTCATCATCCGAAGCGTCATCATAGAAGGCATGTCCATATTTTAATTTAATCATTTCTGCTTGTTCCGTTGGTGTTTTCAATACTATCGATAAATCTTTTGTAACATGATCCCCACCAACAGGAATAACAGAAGTATTGATTAAGTGACCTTCATTGAAGATGGCAATTGTCGTGGAACCCCCGCCTATATCAATATAAGCTGTGCCATGATTTTTTTCATCTTCTGTTAAAGCGAAATAACCTCCAGCTAAAGGCTGTAAATAAATTTCTCTTATTTGGAGACCAGCTCTTTCTACACATCTTAACACGTTATGTAAAATTGTTTTAGATGTAGTCATCATTATACCGTCTAGCTCTAGACGAGTACCAATCATCCCCCGAGGATCTTTAATCTCCTCTAAGTGATCGACGATGAATTGTTTTGGTGCTATATTAATAAGCTCTCTTTCAGGAGGGATTGACATCACTTGTGCAGACTCAATCACACGTTCTAAGTCTCCATCTGTTATTTCTCTATCCTCTCTATTAACAGCAACTACACCTTTAACATTTTGTATATTTGCCATATTTGCTGGAATGCCTAATACGATTTCATGAATAGACATGCCAATCATTCTTTCGGCTTCACTAACAGCTTTTTTGATAGATTGTACGGTTGCGTCTATATCTACAATGGTGCCTTTTCTTATTCCGTTTGATTTTACATTTCCTACGCCTATTACATGCAGCGAGTCATCATTCATTTCGCCGATTAAGACCTTAATCGAAGACGACCCAATATCTAGTGATACGTATAATTCTGATTGATTCAACCCGTGGCACCTCCTAATAACTCTTATTTATTATTCTAGTGTAAAAATGATATAAAGTCTAAAATTTTCTAAAGAAATAGTCAATTTACACATATAAACTTATTGATTTTTTCTTTCTGACCATTTTGTCAGCATAATTCGACGAATAACTGCTATATTTTGAAATAATCGCACACCAAACGCAAAAATTGCAGCTAAGTATAAATCTATCCCCAAGTGTACGCCTAAAAATGCTAAAGCTGCGGCAAGACCTATGTTAAAGAAAAATCCTGAAACAAATACTTTGTCATCATAAACATGCTGGAGATGAGCACGTATTCCACCAAATAGAGTATCGAGTGCTGCCAATACCGCTATTGATAAATAACTTTCATATATTTCAGGAATCTGTATTTCCGTTAATAAACCGAGGGAAATCCCAAGTATCAGCCCTAATAATGGCAACCACATTTCATGACTCCCCTTCTGGTACTTCTTTTAAAAATCGGTTGTTTATTGTTTGGTCAAAAGCTGAAATGGTGATCTTGTGCTCGGGCTCCCCAATCTTAAGCTTTAAATTGTCGATATAGAAATCATCACCAATTGTTGAAGCCTCCAATTGATTGTACATTTTTTGTGCATCTTCGAAAGTGGATGTTCCAATTTTAATCGTAAATGGAGCATTTCTGACGGATATATTATTCACTGTAGTTTTACCATTTACATCTCTTATTGGTGAAGAATATATAATTCGTTTACCATCCACTTCTATATCTTTTGCTTTGAAACGATTAATTTCATTGATCAAACGAATAAGTAAATCTGGTGAAATGCCTTCTACAGGTTGTCCAAGTGCAATGCTTTCTAATGATGGCTCTACTTTTATAGTGAGTCCTGGACCGGTATATTCATCTAGACCAATATCTTCTTTTAGTTGCTCCACAGTATCTTTTAATGCGAATTCCGCACTCTCATTTACCATGTTCTCATACTTAAGAATTGTTTGATCTAACATATAAACTTCGGACAGTAACTCGGAGTGTGTTTCTGTTTCTACCGATAGCTCTTGACGAATAGCCCATATGTCTCTTGTGTCTCTAGTTTTAGGATCTTGTACGGTGTTATATTGTACCGATAACATAAAACCAATTATCAACAAAATTATGGTGAACCGAATATAGACGGTTTTTTTCATTATTCGGCCTCCTTCACTACTTAGCTATAATCATCATCCCTGAGAGCAGGCATAGTTATTAAATCTTTTTCGCCAACAGTAACCACTATATTATCACTAGTAAGCTGGTCCACTACGCCTCCACCTAAATTCACGGAAGCAAGCAATACTTTTGGATCTCCTACTGCTTCTATCGTAAATGGGGCGGGAAAGGTATTCCCATCTACTACAATTACAGGGCCTGTACATCTTATATAAGAGTTTGCATGAAGTCGCTGACCATTAATGGAAATTGCTTCTGCACCAGATATTTTCAATTCATTGATCACTTTAAAAACATGACTCTCATGTACGATATAATCATTTGGGTTTTCTTGAGAAGGGTTATAAGCCCCGTCTTCCAATGAAACAGTTATACCTTTTCCTCGAGATGGAATATCACCAATTAATAATCGAAGTAATTCTGCTTCTTCCACTAGCTCTTCTACACTTTCTTCACTTTCTACAAAAGAATGTTCATAATCTCGAATTTTTTGCTGCTTAACAATAATTTCTTCCGTTAACTCTTTGTTTCGTTCTTTTTGTTCTACTAATTTTTCTCTATATTTTTCTTGTTCTTGGAACCCCGAGACATCTGAAGCATTTTCTCTTGTGTCCTCAGAGGATATGCTATAAGAATAAGCAAGTATAAACCCTAACACTAAACTTACTATCGATATAGTGATAAGTCCTCTAGAGGGCACTTTAAGGAGTTTAGTCTTCTTCATTTTCGACAATCTCCTCCTCAATTGGGACATTGTACACATCTACATACGGTTGAAAAAATGTTCCAACTTCTAAATCTATAATCCCTTTCACTTCTGGATTCAGCTGTGAAACTATGGACGGATAAAAACTCATTTTCTCTCCGAATGATGGAATGATTGCCTTAACTTCATTGCCATCATTCATATATACTTGAATAGAATAGGCATCATTTTCCGTTGGCGTGTAGTTTATTTGAGAAATATTCCTTAATACTTCACTGTCTAAGGTTTTTAATTCTTTTATCATCCTCAACCGAATTTTCTCATTTTTAAAATCTCTAAAAATGGGACCATCTTTAGGTATAACTAGTCCATCTGTTTTAATAATCTGTCCATTTTCTAAAATAATATGAAGAAAATCTTCATCTTCTAAATAACCAATTTGTTTAAATTCATTTACCTGTATGTGAACGGTCGTTAACCATTCACGTTTGACTTGTACAGATTCTACCCATGCATTACCTGCCACTAGGTTTTCAATTTTACTTTCATTAAAACTCCACATCGATTCGCCAATAGTCAAGGTACTATCCTCTATGTACAATTGTTTCGGAACTAGTTTTTCACCGGTTAATGTGATTTTTTGAATTTGACTATACGAAGATTGAAAATATAAAACTATCAACAATGTAGTAACAAAGAGAAAAAGTAGAATGGAAAATTTTTTATTTGTTCTACGTCTTCTGCGCTCTTTAAGTGTAGGTATACGATCTTCAATATCGATGATTTTTTCCATTCTACCGCCTCCCTTCTTTGTCAGTTGCTAGATTTAAAATAATTCCAATAATCCCCCATGTCATCACTAGTGAAGATCCCCCATAACTAATGAATGGCAAAGTTACTCCCGTCACTGGCAATAAACCGGTTACTACCCCCATATTTAGAAATGTTTGTACCGCTAACAGGGAGGTAAATCCAATAATCATCAACTGCCGTTCGCGTGTTTTTGCAATTGCAGCCATCGTAAAACTCGTTGTAAAGAAAGAAACAAATGCAAGTATGATTATGAATCCCCCGATGAAACCCGTTTCTTCTAACAGAATAGAAAAGATGAAATCATTTTGAGGTTCTGGCAAATATAAAAACTTCTGACGGCTGTTTCCATAACCAAATCCGAATAATCCGGCTGGACCTATTGCCAACAATGATTGGATGGCCTGAAAGCCAGAGCCAAGTGGATCGTTCCAAGGATCTAAAAATGCTTGAATTCGTACAAGTCTATAGGGTGCTGAAACGATTAATAATACAAAAGCAATAATTCCACTCATCCCTATCCAGAGGAAGAATTTAAAAGGAAGACCTGCTGCAAACAATAAAAAGAAAACAGCAACGACCAGAACAAAGGCTGAACCAAAGTCAGGTTGAACCATGATAAAACCAATGGGCAATAAGAGCAGGAATGCACTTTGAATATACATTTTCTTCCTAGACTTTTTTTCATTTGTGAGAGAGCTAGCTAAAACTCCTAAAACAGCTATTTTAGCTAACTCAGCTGGTTGAAAGTTCATAAATCCAAGTGATATCCAACTTTGAGACCCATTTCGAACTACTCCAATACCAGGGATCAATACACCAATTAGTAAAAGGATTGCAACTACGTATAACCCTTTCCAAAAATTATCTGAGCGTATGATGCTCGACCTTTGAATAATATAGGCTCCAACAATCCCTACAACTAAATATGCTGCTTGTTTTAACGCAAATGGCGTTTGCCCTTTATAGTGGACTTCGCTCCAATAGGAACCTGCTGAATGGACAAAGAATATACCAATGATGGATAAAAACAATACAGAAGATAGGAAAATAACTTTTTTTGTATCTTTCGTTTAGGTCATCCTTTCATTATTCTTCTAAAGAAATAACTCGCTCGATAAACTCTTCTCCACGTATTTCAAAGCTTTCGTATTGGTCCCAACTTGCACAAGCAGGAGATAGTAATACAATATCCCCTTCTTCTGATGCAGCTATTGCCATTTCAAATGCTTCTCCTAATGTCTGAGCGCTAACTACTGAAGATATTCCCTGCGCTTCTCCAAAGTTCTGCAATCGATCTTTAGTTGATCCATAGTGGACTAACGCTTTCACACGATCTAGGTATGGTATTAATTCGTCAAATGAATGTCCACGGTCCACACCACCTGCTATTAATATAACTGGCTCCGTGAATCCCTCCAAAGCACTTTTCGTAGCAAGTGCATTTGTAGCTTTTGAATCATTATAAAACTTGCGTTCCTTCCATTCCCTGATGAACTGAGTCCGATGCTTAACTCCATGGAACGTCGATAGCACTTGTATAATAGCCTCTACAGAACAATTCATCAACAATGCGGTAGCCGTTGCAGCTAATACATTTTCTAAATTATGTTTACCCCGCAAGGCAATAATCGATCGTTCAAACAAAGGATTGCCGTTCCAGTAAACAAATAAATCATCCGCACTAATACCTTCTTTAGTTTTACTACTTACATAAAAAGGTACTTTTGATGCCATACTCTTTTGGGCATAGTCCTGAACAATTTGCTGCTCCCCATTAAAAACTAGCCAATCGGTGGCATCTTGTTTTTGAGTAATTTTAAATTTTGCGTCTGTGTATTCTTGAAAATCCTTGTGATAATCTAAATGCGCCTCATATAAGTTAAGTAATACAGAAACTTTAGGCTTTAACTCTTCGGTACCCATGAGTTGGAATGAGGATAATTCGGTTACGATAATATTATCTGCTGTTGCTTCTCTTGCAACACTAGTTGCGACCGTACCTATATTTCCAGCTATTTTCGGTTTTTTATTGGCTGCTGCAAGCATGTCAAATATTAAGGTAGTCGTCGTAGTCTTTCCATTTGAGCCTGTAATTCCGATCATTGGAGCGTCGCTAATCCGGTAAGCTAGCTCTACTTCAGTCCAAACAGGAATTCCCCTTTTGTTTGCCTCTTCAATGACTGGATTTGTGTAAGGTATCCCAGGATTCTTGACGATTAGACTAAAACCTTCGTCTAATAGATCTTCCGGGTGACTTCCACAAATAACAGTTAGCCCTTTGGATAACAAATACTGCGCGTTTTCATTTTGCTCGAATGGCTTTGAATCATTGACAGTAACAAAAGCTCCTAAATCATGAAGAGTTTCTGCAGCTGCAGTACCACTTTTAGCTAATCCTAAAACGAGTATTTTTTTATGATATACAATCGGTAATTTTTTCATATTACAAAACCTCCAAGCAGACTACAATCATTGCAGCTATAAAACCTATTGCCCAAAAGACGGTAACTATTTTACGCTCATTCCACCCCGATAGTTCAAAGTGATGGTGAATCGGGCTCATTTTGAATATACGTTTTCCAGTTGTTTTAAAACTTATTACCTGCAATATTACCGACAACGTTTCAACAACAAAAATTATCCCTACTAGAAGTAATAACAATTCCTGTTTAACTAGAATAGATACCATGGCAAGTGCTCCACCTAATGCTAGAGAACCTGTATCTCCCATAAACACTTTAGCAGGATTTTTGTTGAACAATAAAAATCCTAAAAGTGCACCTGAAACACTAAACGTAAAAATGGCTATATCTGTTTGTTCATAAGCAAGTGCAAGTACACCGAATGTCGCAAAGGCAACCGTTGCAGTTCCTGCTACTAAACCATCTAAGCCATCTGTTAAATTGACTGCGTTTGAAAATCCTACTAGCCAAAATATTAGGAATGCAATATAAAATTGCCCTAAAGGAAGATCGATTTGTGTAAATGGTATTTCTAAGAATGTATCAAATGGGCCTTGCTTTAGTAATATATAAGCAAGTATTGCAATAAGAATTTGACCAATTAGTTTCTGAATAGAAGTTAAACCTAGGTTTCTTTTCAACACGACTTTTATAAAATCATCCAAAAAACCGATAACACCGAAACCTACCAGAATAACTAACAAAACAATTGACTGAGTCGTTAACTTATCAAAATAAAATGAAAGAGCAAGTGTTGAAATAATAATGGAAGTTAAGAAGATTAATCCTCCCATTGTAGGAGTACCTGCCTTTTTGTGATGCGACTGAGGCCCTTCTTCTCTTATGCTCTGACCAAATTTCATTTTTCTTAAATAAGGAATAACAATTGGAGCAAGAATAACAGAGAGTAAAAAACTTACTGTAAGTGTAATAACCGTTGTAGATAATGTCATGAAAAAATCTCCTTAAATACGACCAACTATAATGAATGTAGTATTTTATTTATTTGTGTATACATGAATCGTTCCATCTAATGGGATGAGTCCATTTTCTTTTGGTAGCTGAGATATTATTTCGTCTCCATCACCATGCCAAACAATACTGAAGGGATACATATAGGACGTGATTTCCTTTCTTTTCGTTCCCACAAGATTTGGTGTACGAACTTGTTCTACATCTCCCCATCTATACTCTTTTTCCAGTTGGGTGCCACTACCTTTTGTCTTCAGGGAATCCTCCAAAATTTGACCAACAATAGGTGCTGCAATGACTCCACCAAATTGAGTACTATGTTTTGGGTTATCAATGGCAACATAAACAATAAGTTCCGGATTATCTGCAGGTGCAAAACCGATAAAGGAAACAATGTATTCCCCTTCCATATACCTGCCGTTTTGAACTTTTTGTGCAGTACCTGTTTTACCACCAATCCGAAGTTGGTCGCGATAAGCGTTTCTACCTGATCCTTCTGCAACCACGTGTTCCAAGGCGTCTCTTACAATAGCTGAAGTTTCCTCACTAATCACTCGGCGCTTCATCTCTGGCTCGCTACTTGATAATATTTCGTTTGTTTCTCCATCTATTGTATTTTTTACAATATATGGTTTATACAGGTAACCACCATTAACTGCCGCAGCCACAGCTTGCACTTGTTGAATAGGAGTGACAGAAATCCCTTGGCCAAAAGATGTTGTAGCATGTTCCACTGGTCCAAAGTTTTCTTTACTAAATAGAATACCCGTGGATTCCCCAGCCATCCCTGATCCTGTAGATTCACCAAATCCAAAGTTACGTATGTATTCTTGTAACTTATCTGCACCCACTCTTTTTCCTAACTCAATGAAACCAGGGTTGCAAGAATTTTCAACAACCTCTAAGAATGTTTGGTTTCCATGTCCTTGTCGTTTCCAGCAACGGAGCCTAGACCCTTCGACCATGGTATAACCTATATCATGAAAGTGATCATCCTCTAAGTCTACTACATTCTCTTCTAATGCCGCACTTAATGTAATAATCTTAAAAGTGGACCCAGGTTCAAAGGTCATCCAAACTGGTAAGTTCCGGTTATAAATAGTAGAGTCCACCTCTTGGTATGTCGATGGATCGAAATTGGGAGCAGAAGCAAGTGCTAATATTTCACCGTTTTTCGGGTTCATAACAATGGCAATCGCTTGGGTTGCCTCATACTTTTGCATCGCTTGCGTAAGCTCACGTTCTACTACTTTTTGAATATCTAAATCTACTGTTAGCTGAACATGATTACCTTTTACTCCATTTTTCCAACCATCGTCGACATGCGGGAGTGGTACTCCTTTTGCGTCAGTAAACATTCGAACGGCAGATGATTTGCCTTTTAAGATAGAATCATATTGATACTCAATTCCAGCAAGGCCTTGTGCATCATATCCTGTGAAACCTACTAATCTAGATAACATATTACCATATGGATAGTCTCTTATATAGTCGACTCCTGCATACAATCCTTTAATATTCTTGTCTTGTATTTCCATTGCTAGTTCACTAGAGATATTTTTCCCTTTTGGTGCAATTTTCACCAAGTAGGCTCGTTTGTTTATTTGCTCCAAAAGCTTACTTTTGTCCATACCAATTAATGACCCAATTTCTGCTGCTACCTGCTCAGGATCATCATTTTGAGATGGCATGTAAAATAATGTTGGTGCTAGCTTATTTCCTACGATTACTTCTCCATTACGATCCAAGATATTCCCACGTAGTGATGCGTATGGTAGTTCTCTGTCCCAGCTTTCTTTCGCTTTGGTTGTAAGCTCATCAAATCGGAAAAATTGAAGTTGAACTAATTTGAAAAGTACCAATAAGAATAAAATAATAATCATAATCCATATCATTCGAAGGCGCACAATTTGATTTATTTTAGAAATTGCCAAATCCCCTTTAGTCCGTTTTAGATAACTTATGAGAAAATGGCTCTAACTATTCTCTTACTCTTTTAGTCCTGAGGTAAATCCGTTATTAATTCTTCTTCATTTTTTTCCATGTTCGTTACTTCCTTTGGAGTTGCAAGTTTTATTACGATCGGAGTATCCGCTGTTACAATCGATCCTCCAGTCAAACTCTGTTCTGTGACAAATCCTTCTCCAACAATTTCAATAGGTAGCTTAGACATTGATTTATAAATCATGACATTTCTTTTTGACCATCCCTTAAAGCTAGGTAATTGGATATCTCCCTGTCCCTTTATAAAAACTGTGCTATTTGAAATAGTGGAAGTATTAGCCTCTGGATACTGTTCTTCTACTTTATCTGACTGACCAATAATTACTGTTTTTAACCCTTGAGCCTCTAGTTTACTTTGACTTTCTATCATATCTTCACCAATTACATTTGGCATTTCAATTGGATTTGCAAGCTCTAAATTCTCAGGCTCGATATTTAAATATTTCAAACTTCTTTCTGTTACTGTGTTGAAAATTTCTGATGTTGTATCAGAACCCGATTCTGTTAACTCCAAATTAGGTCGATGAACCAAGATATACACGATTAACTGCGGATCCTCCACTGGGGCCATCCCTATGAAAGAATAGAGGAAATCGTTTCTCCCCCAGTAATAACCACCACCTGGTTTTGAAATTTGGGCAGTACCAGTTTTACCAGCTGACGTATATCCATTTAACTTAAATTTCTTGGCAGTACCTATTTCTGATGTTACGGTACTTGCCAGTATTTCTTTTACCTGTTGTGCAGTTTCTGCAGAAATAGGAGATTTCTTTTCAGTCCTTTTATGATTCTGTACTACTTCATTTGTATTTGGATCGACAATTTTATCAATAACAAAGGGTTGCATCATTTTACCTTCATTTGCTATAGCAGTCATACCTTGCACCATTTGTATAGGTGTAACAGTTGTTCCCTGACCATATGTTGTAGTAATCCGTTCAACAGGTCCAGAGTCTGCTATAATTCCAGTTGCTTCGTTTGGAAGATCTATGCCCGTCTTCTGTCCAAATCCAAAGAGTTTCATGTACTCATTGAATGTTTTCTCTCCAATTTGGTTGAGTAAGTAAGCCATAGCAACGTTAGATGAACGTTGAAAACCTTCTAAATAGGAGATATTTCCCCACCCTACTACGTTATGGTCACGAATCGTTGAATCGTATATTTTGAAAGATCCAGATTTATACGTAGCATTAGGTGCCCATACTCCCTCTTCGATTGCAGAGGCTAATGTGAATATCTTGAAGGTAGATCCTGGTTCAACTGTCTGCTCTGTTACTTCATTTAACCAGTTAGTGGATAATCCTTCTCGTGTATTCGGTTCAAAGGTAGGGCGTTGGGACATAGCTAAAATCTCCCCAGTTTTTGGATCTGCTACAATAGCCGTAATCCGTTCTGGTTCATATTTTTCTTGCACATTATTCATCGCTTCTTCCAGAAAGTTTTGAATGGTTTTATCTAACGTAAGGTGTATATCAAGGCCATTCTTTGCCTCCGTCACCATTTTTTCAGCATTCGGCAGTAAAAAACCTTTCGTATCACTCTTGAATTCAACTTTTCCGGGAGTACCGGTTAGCGCTTCATCATAAATATATTCAAGTCCCATTTTCCCGACAGGTTCAGCTGTCCCATCTTCCTTCTCCTCTTTTAGAGCAAAACCTATCAAATGCGAAGCAAACTGACCATTAGGATATAATCTTTTCAAATCCTCTATGAAAATTATTCCAGGTAGATTGTTACTTTTAATCTCTTCCATTACTTTGTTACTTATATCCCTACCTGCTTTTCCAAATTCTACTTGGTATCTCTCTGCTTTTATATTTTTTTCTAGTAAAGTTACAATCTCTTGTTCTGACATATCTATATAATTCGATAATATTTTAGCAGTCTTTACTGGATCACTAACATGTCTATCTACACTACTATTACCTGAAGCACTTGGACTGATCACAGCAATCATTTTGTAACTAAGTGTATCCTGCGCAATAACCTCATCATTGCGATCCACTATTTTCCCTCTACTCGCTTGAAGAATTTGTTCTCTTTTATATTTATTTTCTGCCCTCGCTGTTAATTCCTGGCCTTCGGCTGTGCCCGTAACCTGTATAAACACAAAACGACTAAGTAATAAAAAAAAGAGCCCTCCATATAGTAAAAACATTAGAAAGGCTCCCCATTGAAAACGAAATTTCTTATTCATTGTCCTGGCACTACCTTTACGTTTTGCTCATTCAGTTTCAAACCGAGCTCTTCCGCCTTTTTCCAAATGCGATCATAGGTAGATAATTCACTTACTTGTACTGATAAGTCAGTATTCGTTTTTGCTGAAGAGTCAATTTCCTTTTCCATCATCGAAATGTCGGTAGTAGTTGCTCTCACAGCGGTTTCCGTTTGAATAATCATTAAAGACAAAACGGTAACTACAGCTAGTAATCCAACTAATAGAATTTTTTCTCCCCGAGAGATTAGATTATTACGTTTGTTCGCCTGCTTCTTTACATGTGGTTGTTCAGTGTAAGAAGGGCGTGGTATGTATGATTGTGACTGCTGTTTGCGTAAAGCCATTTAGACACTTCCCTTTTCGATTAATTTTTCCACAATACGTAACTTAGCTGAACGGGAACGATTATTAACCGCCAATTCTTCTTCTGACGGGACAATCGGTTTCCTTGTAATCATTTTTAACATCGGCTCCATACCTGCAGGAATCACTGGTAAGTTTGGTGGTAAATCCGGTAAAGAAGATGCTTCTTTAAAAATTGTTTTAGTTAGCCTATCTTCTAAAGAATGGAAGGTAATAACACTTACTCTTCCTCCCACTTTTATAAGCTTAATTGCATCTTCTAGAGAGTCTTCTGCTGCTCCTAATTCATCATTTACAGCAATTCGGATTGCTTGGAAGATGCGTTTTGCAGGATGTCCACCAGTTCGTCTAGCAGCTGCTGGAATGCCCTCTTTTATAAGTTCCACGAGTTGGAAAGTTGTAGAAATTGGTTCAATTTCTCTAGCTTTTTCAATTTTACGTGCTACAGGTTTTGAAAACTTTTCTTCTCCATAACGGAAAAATATTTTAAGTAGTTTTTCATATGGCCACTCGTTGACTACATGATAAGCAGTTAACTCACTTGTTTGATCCATTCGCATATCTAGTGGTGCATCGTAGTTGTAGCTAAATCCACGCTCTGGCGTATCTAACTGTGGTGATGATACACCTAAGTCATACAAAATACCATCCACTTTTTCAACACCAATTTGGTGAAGCTCATCTTTTAAATAACGAAAATTAGCATGTATAAATGTGACTTTATCTAAATATGGCGCTAGTTTTAGCTTGGCATTTTCAATTGCCGTCATATCTTGATCAAAACAAATAAGTCTACCTTTTTCATTTAATTGTTGTACTAAATATTCACTGTGCCCTGCTCCACCTAGTGTGCAATCCACATAGACTCCATCAGGACGAATAGCTAGACCATCTACTGTCTCTTTTAATAATACGGTTGTGTGATGAAACAAGCTTCTCACTCCTCATAATCAGATTCACTTTGAGATGAATTAAGTTAAATATCAAAGCCAATCATATTTTCTGCAATATCATTGAACGAATCCTCAGATTCCGTATAATAATTTTCCCAAGCATCTTTAGCCCAAATTTCAAGTCGATTCGATACCCCAAGGACAATACATTCCTTATCCATTTTTGCATAGCTACGGAGATTAGTTGGAATGTTGATACGACCTTGTTTGTCTATTTCTACTTCGGATGCACCGGAGAAGAAAAAACGAGTAAATGCACGAGCATCTTTCTTCGTAACGGGTAGTTCTTTCAGTTTTTCTTCGAGTTTTCGCCATTCATTCATAGGATAACCAAATAGACAATTATCAAGACCACGCGTTAAGACAAAACTATCTTCTAAGTGCTCTCGAAATTTAGAAGGAATTATTAACCGTCCCTTCGCATCAACATTATGTTGATATTCGCCCATGAACATGCTACTCACCCCACTTTATGTCAATAACATACCACATCGCCCCACTTTCCTCCACCGTTTTTTAAAAAAAGGGGCATTATTTCTTTAAAATGCGTAAATAGTACTTGTTGAGACAGGATTTCTAGCAATTTCAACAAAGTATTCTAGAACTTTAAGACGTGTAAAAGTTGGAGTGTTTTTATGTGTTTATTACACCTTTTCAAAAAATGGGGAAGAAATCGCTCAGAAAATGGGTCCAAACATGAAAAAGTGGGGGGAAGTGTAACGTTTCTTGTTGTTAGTTGGAAAAGTGGATTTTATAGAGCACAAGCAGCATTTTCACATAAAAAAACTGGACAAAAGTTCAAAACCTATTTCTCTCGTTTTCGAAGGGCTTTGGACAGATGTTTTGCTATATGATTGCCGAGTGAATTTTAAGGGATGTTAGTTGGTTGTGATATCCGTCATAACCAACTAACATCCCTTTTTTTTGGTAATCTTATGGCGTTTACTACTCTCTTAATTGATTGTAGTGAAAGGTGGCGACTCCGGCGGGATGAGTGAGACAGATGAGATATCACAGCGACGCGCTAGCGACGGTGATAGCTCATCGCTCACCCCGCGGAACGCGTCCACCTGTAACGGAAATCAGTAGAATTATTCTAAGTCCCGTGAACTTCGGTGTTCACTCTATATTTTTTTATACTTTTTCATAAAAAAATCCCCACTATTGAAAGTGAGGAGTGAAAATTATAGATAAATTACATGATGTTTACCGTTAAATTCATATGGAACCTCTAATAGTTGTTGAATCAGAGATGGACCATACTCATTTAACAATTGAATCGGTGTATATGTGCGTTCTTGCAGACCACCGTTTGGAATGAGATTCATACTAATACGATCATAGCGATTAGTGGTCGCATCTAACTTACTTAAGAATGTATCTTCTACTGTATTACCGATAAATTTCAGCTGTTTTTCATGGTTTTTTAAATTCTTTTGCAGTAATGGAGATAACTTCAACCCATCGGTCACTAATAGTTGCTCCAACTTGTCATACTTTTCTATAAGATCCTCTTTCATTTTTTCAATCAAATGAGGAATTTGTTCGTTACGATTAGAATTAATATAATTCAATTTAGCATCTTGCACAGTTCCATTCCACACGTCTTCGATAGTAAAGGATAACTTTTCTAGTAAGGATTGCATTTTTGCATTGACTATCGAAATACTAATTCGTGGCATAAGAACTGGCATTTTCATATCAAAAAGCTCAAATGCTGTTTTAAGTGTACCCCAATAAGCAATCTCACCAGGTCCAGCTATGAAACTTAACACCGGAAAGACCATTTCTTGCATGATAGGTCTAGTCACTACATTATTGCTTAACTTTTCAGGATGTTCTCTAGCAATTTCCATCATTTCATCTAATGTAAATGAGAGTCCCTTTACTTCATGAATAAATTGATCGTTCACTCTTTCCAATAAGAAACGTTCGCCCTCTTCTACGTAAAACAAATGGGCAGCTGATTCTTTTGCTTGAATTGGAGTGCCAAACCCCTCTTGTTGCATTTTATCCTCATGTTCAAATACAACCTTCGCTATTTCTGAAGCATGTAGAATTTGTAATTGGAAATAATCACTCTCTAACTTTCTTAATGGTTCATATGCAGCATCTAGTAATAGTAAACCTTCCTCTTGAAAAAGTTCGTTCATCAATGCTGTAAAAAAGCTTGTATACGTTAAGTTATTTTCTAAAAGCTCTAAAACCTTTGATTGAAGATTTTTTGTGTATAAGGATTCTGGTAGGCTTTTGAAAATTTCATCTAAATAGCTATCCATGAGTTGCAGGTCAAATGTGGATTCGGATGCTATTTTCTTAGTTCTAGACTTTTCCGGATACACTAGCTTTTGTAGCGTTCGGCTTCTTTCTATGTATACATGATTAATTTCGTCAATATCATGATCCTCGCCAGCAATCCAAAAAACAGGAATAACAGGTACTCCAAGTACTTCTCTTTGTTGTTTTGCCATCGCAATAACGGAAATTGCTTTATGGATTGAATACAGTGGCCCTGAAAGAATCCCTGCTTGCTGCCCTCCTATTACTACGACACCATTGTTTCTGAGTTCATCTATATGTTGACTACTCTTTGCTGAAATTCCATATTTACTCATATATGAAGTGATTACTTCCGCAAGTTCAGTTCTTTTATGTTTGCTAAAATCAGCTTCTTGAATCCTTTTAGTAAGTGCTTTTTGATTCCATTCATAATGAAAGAAAGAAGATAAATTAGTTACATCTTCTAAATATTTCTTATAAAATGAGGAAGCGAATGGTTGTGTGTATTGCTCTAATCGCACGTTTTTTCCACCTCTGTTATTTTCAATTTCAATTGGTGAAAAATCACCAAAGCTATCATTTTAAATACTTTAAGAGTATATCACTTACAATTTAAGTGTGAAAATTATTAGCTTATATAACTTAAAACATATCTGATAACTCCGAATAACCATAAAAACGCATATGTAAAGCATAATAAAAGAAATAATAATCTCCATATTTTCCTTAACAAAGGGATTACTTCTATTTCTTTTTTACTACGCCATTCTAGAATCGTGATAATAGTTGCTAGGATAATGGAAAAAATAACGAGATACCAAGCAATCTCTTTTAAGAAAAAGAAAGAAAATAAATTAGTAATGGAAAAATATAAAAAGAATGTTGATATATCAGCTGCTATTCCAATTGTTTTTTTTCTTTTTAGGCGGAAAAATGTACAAAAAAGAAATACCAATAAGAAAACAACTACTGGATATATAACGAAAACCGAAAGAACATTAACGATTGTACTCACCTTCTTTATTCTTTTCACTTAATAATAAATAAAAAGAACGTAAAATAGGCAACGTTTGCTGTCTTTGAGCTGCCATTTCTAAAATAGCTCCTACTATTGTGCCTAACTCCATCATTCGACCATTCTCGTAGTCTTTAAGCATAGAAGAACGATTGAACTCAGTATTCTCACACAGTGCTACAACTTCATCCCACGTTAGTCTATCTTTCCATTCCACAAACGCTTCTATCATTTCATTGTACATACTTCTCAAAATAACTTTGTAAGAATCATTTTTGATAAGCTCGCCATTAGGTACACGAGCAATAGTAGTTAAAGGATTGATCAAACAATTTAGCATGGCTTTCTTTATAAGTATTTGCTCCATATTTTTGGTTAAAATTAATGGGAATTGGTCGTTATTACTTTTTATAAAATTATGAATGGAAGACCATTCCCCTTTATAAGGCCCAATATAAGTTGGACCTATTCCTAAGTGTTGAACTGTAGCGTTGTTTTTTTTCGTTGCACCGTGTAACACAGATCCTAGCATAATTGTTTCTTGTTTTAATTTCTCTAGAAAGGCTATATGTGATAAACCATTTTGTATAAATAGAAGTGGAATATGCAGTGGTAAAGAATTTATCTGGTCTTCTAATTGTGGTAGATGATGGTATTTCACGGCAATAACAATAAGATCCATCTGTTTTAAATCTGCTATATCCAAAACGATATCACAAGCAATTCGCTCCGGATTTCCCGTGTTTTTTTCTATGTAGAATCGCTTAACTTTACTAGTTTCTCGGACTAAAAAAGTAATGTCATGACCTGATTCCGATAACTTAGTGCCAAATAGTAGCCCAATTGCTCCTGCACCAACAATCCCAATATTCATAAATATCACCCCTGAGTTCTAAGAAAACCAGGCATAAAGACGCCCGGTTCTTTAAAAATAAAATGTAGACATGCCATTGATTTCCGCTCTGAGCGGACGCTTTCCGTGGGCACGGCTTCAGCCGCTTCCCTCGCTTACGCTCAGTCCAGGGTCTTCAGCTCGCACTATCCCCACTGGAGTCGCCGCCCTGCGCTCCAAACCATTATATCCACTTTAAATAATCGAATAATTGGATATAAAACCACCTAAATACACGTGTTTTGCTATAAAATAAGTAAGGCTGAAAGGGATTTTGGAAAAAGAAAATCTACTTTCTTCAACCTTCCTTACAGAATAGTATCCCTAAATCAGCAGACCGTCTATCACTATATAAATTTACTACTCTTATCATCTAAGCGATATACTGAGCTATATCTAATAGTTGAGTACTACACATTATATTAATTGTAGTGAAAGGTGGCGACTCCGGCGGGATGAGTGAGACTGATGAGCTATCACAGCGACGGTGATAGCTCATCGTTCACCCCCCGGAGGCCCACAGGAGGTGGGTTATGCAATCGTTGCCGCAGGACGCGGCGAACTTAGATTGCCTTCCTTTTGAGATGTGGCGCTCTTAGCCTTTGTTCCTCCACCTGAAACGCAAATCAGTAGTATTATTTATTCTTCTTTCACCTTTAAAACACAGTCTACACGGTACAATTTTATATACTCTCTTTTCTTTTAAAAAAGGTCTACCTCAGAGGTAGACCTTAGCGTTAAAATTATTATACAGGAAGCACCGGATGTTTTCGAGGTGCATTTACTATTTGTTTATCTTCATAGAAACGTAGACGATTTGCAAGCTCTGAGCGTAATTCACTTGGTGCTACAATTTCATCGATGATCATCTCGGAAGCAAGTTTATAAATATCAATTTCTTCTTTATATTCCGCATGCTTTTCTTGCACGAATTTAAGACGTTCTTTTGGATCTTCGATTGCTTCAATCTTGTTTGAATACACTGCATTAACTGCCGCTTCTGGTCCCATTACAGCAATTTGAGCTGTAGGTAAGGCGATGCACACATCTGGCTCAAACGCAGGACCAGCCATAGCATATAAACCTGCTCCATATGCTTTACGGACAATGACAGATATTTTTGGGACTGTTGCAGAACTCATCGCGGCAATCAGCTTCGCTCCATGTCTAATAATACCTGCTCGCTCTACTTTCGTTCCTATCATAAATCCAGGAACGTCAGCTAGGAATAATAGCGGTATGGAAAATGCATCACAAAGTGAAATAAACTTAGTCGCCTTATCGGCAGAATCTACAAAGAGCACTCCACCTTTAACTTTTGGTTGATTGGCAATTATCCCTACCGCTCGGCCATCAATTCGCGCTAATCCTGTAATTAACTCAGGAGCAAATAGCTTCTTCACATCAAAGAAGGTCCCTTCATCGATTAGTGCATCAATTGCTTCATACATATTAAATGGTGCATTTTGATTTTCTGGAATAATTTCTTCCAATGTTCTACCTTCTTTAATAGCCTTTGGTTCAACTTGTTTCGGTTTCTCGGTGTAATTCGCTGGGAAGAAGCTTAAGTAGCGTTTAGCCTCAGAAATTGCTTCTTCTTCTGTAGAAACAAGCACATCACCCACACCACTTACCGTACAATGCATGCGAGCTCCACCCATTTCTTCCAGTGTAACCTTTTCACCAATTACCTTTTCAGCCATTCGAGGTGAACCTAGATACATAGAGGCATTTCCTTCCACCATAAAGACAACATCACAAAAAGCGGGTATATAGGCTCCTCCTGCAGCAGAAGGACCAAATAATAGACAAACTTGTGGGATAAAACCAGAAAGTCTTACTTGGTTATGAAATATTCTCCCTGCTCCTCGGCGATTTGGAAACATATCTAACTGATCGGTAATACGTGCACCAGCTGAGTCTACTAGGTACAACATTGGCACTCTATTCTTTTCTGCTATTTCTTGAATACGAATAATTTTTTCAACTGTACGAGATCCCCATGATCCAGCTTTCACAGTGGAATCATTTGCCATAACACAAACGGTTTGTCCATTTACTTTACCCGTAGCAGTTACAACTCCGTCTGCTGGCAAATCTCCTGCTTCTACATTCGCAAAGCGACCATCCTCGATATATTCCCCATTATCGAAAAGTAACGCTAAACGATCACGCACAAATAATTTATTTTGTTCTTTCATTTTTTCATGATACTTTGCATGTCCACCCGAATAAATCGTTGCTAGCTTTTCTTCTAGTCTATCATTATACCCTTTTGTTTCTCCCACGGTTTAAAGCCCCCTCTATTCAAACGTCACTAGAACATCGCCTTCATTTACAAAATCGCCTTCATTAGCATTAATTGTTGCAATTTTCCCTGCTGTTTCTGCTTCCATTGGAATCTCCATTTTCATGGACTCCAACACCATTACAACTTGTCCAGCTGATACTTCTTCTCCAACTGCTACATTTACTGTAAATACTGTTCCTGCCATATTCGATTCTAAATTTTTCATTTGGAAACTTCCTCCCTTTGTTTGTTCATCCATTCCCCTAAAACGGATGTTGAATATGCACCACTTGTAAAACTCTCATCTTCCAAAAACTGTTGGAATAGTGGGATATTTGTTTTCACACCTTCTATTTTAACAGAAGAAAATACTTTTTGTGCAGACTCTATCGCTAATTCCCTATTTTCTGCATGGACAATAACTTTAGCAATCATCGGATCATAGAAAGGCGTGACTTTGTCGCCTTCCGCGTAACCCGCATCTACTCGAATATCCTCTTCTGTTTCCCAACTTTGTAAAGTGATCGTTCCAGGTGATGGAAAAAATGATTTTGGATCCTCCGCATATATTCTAAATTCTATCGCATGTCCGTTTGATTTTATCGAAGATTGATCTTTCACAGGTAATTCTTCCCCAGCAGCAACCTTTAACTGCCATTCCACTAAATCGAACCCCGTGATAGCTTCCGTAATTGGATGTTCCACTTGTAATCTAGTATTCATCTCTAAGAAATAAAACTGATGATTATGATCTACGATAAATTCAACTGTTCCGGCATTTACATAGTTTACTGCTTTCGCTGCATTCACAGCTGCTTCCCATAATTTTTCTCTAGCTTCCTGTGGAAAGTTTGGAGAAGGTGCCTCTTCCATCACTTTTTGGTTTCTACGCTGAACAGAACAGTTCCGTTCGAATAAATGAACGATATTTCCATGCATGTCCCCAAAAATTTGCACTTCAATATGTCTAGAAGAATCTATAAATTTTTCAAGAAAAACGACATCACTACCAAAATAGGATTGCGCTCGTGTTTTAATCGACACAAAATTTTTCACAAGCGTCGCTTCATCATCACAGCGAATCATTCCAATACCACCGCCGCCAGCACTTGCTTTAAGCATGACTGGATATCCAATTGAAGCAGCTGCTACTATTGCATCCTCTACAGAAGCAAGTCCTTCTTCCGTTCCAGGAACAACCGGAACGTTTGCATTAATCATCGTAATTCTTGCCTCAATTTTATCTCCCATTTTTTCCATTGTTTCTGGCTTTGGACCGATAAAGATAATACCTTCAGCCTCTGCCTTACGAGCAAATTCAGCATTCTCGGATAAAAATCCGTATCCTGGGTGAATCGCATCCACCTTTTCCCTTTTTGCAAGTGCAATAATATCATCTATTTTTAAGTATGATTGCTGAACCTGACTAGGTCCTATCAAAAAAGCATAATCTGCCTCTTTCGCATAAGGTAAATCTTTGTCTGCTTCGGAATAGATTGCCACGGTTTCAATATTTAATCTCTTACATGTTTGAATAATACGTCTAGCTATTTCTCCCCTATTAGCGATTAAAACTTTCTTCAAATTACATCCCCCTCGATTTGAAACATTTCCCCATCTATATTAGTCTATACGAATTATGAAAGCGATTTCAACTAAAATTATTTCTTATAATTTTTAAACAGCAAAAGAAGCCCAAAAAAAGGCTTCTTTTATTTGCGTTCAATATGTGTAATACCTTGTTTGACCCAATTTAAAAGCTGTTCATAATCATTTTTCAACAAATTATATGCACTTGAAATCTCATCGTAAGAATGCTTCATATCATCATAACTTTCCATTGCCAGTTGCAAATGGTTTTGAAGGGAAGAAGAATCGGCAAATTCTTTAGTAGAATAAGAGGTTGACTTTTGTTCTTTTTTAATAATTTGAGGGCGAAGATTTTTATTCCAGCGAAATGCACATGCTTGCTTAGATCTTCCTAATAATACACTAGCTTCCTGAAAACCAGAAATTTGCGTGTGGCCTCCATTTATTTTGTTCAATATTATTTCTTTTAGAAGATTATCTTCTTCCTCGGTCCAACTATCTTTTCTCAATTTTTCGTTCATCTGGATCACCCTTTGCTTTTTTATTAATATATGCAAAGTGGGTACAAATAGACTCTTATATTACTTCTTTTTAGATAAAAATGAATCGACTGCTTGATGATGAGCTTCTTGCTCCCATAATACGGAACAGGTTCTTACCTCTTCTATAATTCGTTCAAATAATTTCGACTGCTCCCACTTACGAATTAATTGCATTTTGTATGCTTTTAACACAGTCTCATGTGGCATAATCATTTGTTCGATAAATACTTTTAGTGCATCGTATTTATTTCCTTCAAAAACTTCCGTTGCCCAACCAATTGCTTGGAGTTTGTCAGATGAATAGGGAACCGCTTCTGTAAGCATTTGGAGAGTATGGTCTTGGCGCATCCCTTTTTCCCATAAATAAGTTCCTCCGCCCCAGCCAGAAGTGATTGCTAACTTTCCTTGAATGAATCCACATCTTGCCTCTTTCTTTACTAAACGATAATCACATAAAGTCGCAATCTCACACCCCCCGCCTACTGCGGTACCGTTTACTAATGCAATAGTTGGAATGGGCAATGTAGCAACATCATATAAAATAGTTGCTGTGTCACTTAACATTTCAAATGATTCTCGCTCTGTTTTCACCTTATGTAGAACTGACAAATCCCCACCTGAACAAAAAGACTTCTCTCCTGCTCCTGTAATTACTGCTAGTTTTATCGAACTATCCTTTTTTACTGTATGTACTAACTCTTTAAATCCTTCTATGACTTCCATGTTTATCGCATTATGAATAGCAGATCTATTTATTTCGAATATAATTATTTCTTCTCTTTTTATTATCGTGTAATCCATCTCTTTGACACCCCTTATAGAAAATATATATAGAAAAAAAGACTACCGAAGAGCCATGGTCTCTTTGGTAGTCTTTTAAGGAACAAATACTGAATTATTTGCTCAATACTTCTTTCCCTTTGTATTGGCCGCAAGATTTACAAATACGGTGAGCCAATTTCATTTCACCACAATTTGAACAAGAAACCATACCAGGTACGGATAACTTAATATGCGTACGGCGTTTTCTTTTTGCAGTTTTAGAAGTTCTTCTAGCTGGTACTGCCATAGGTGGCACCTCCTTACAGATCTATTATTTATTCGTCTGTTTGATCAAAATACTTAGCTAAATCAGCAAGTCTTGGATCTACTTTTGGTTGTTCATCTTTCTGCACTTCTTTGAGTTCTTCGTCTACTGCATAACTCCAACCATTTCCACCCTCATGTCTAAATTGGTCTGCACCTTCTTTATACACTTGCAATGGAATTTCTAAAAGAATTAATTCTTCTAGAACTGGGTCAACATTAACGACATCACCTTCTACAACATGAAAATTATCATACCCTCTTGCAGTAGTTTGTGCTGACTCTGACCAGTTGAAGATTTCATCAGATTCAATCTCAAATGGAAATTCTACATCTTCCCATGTGCGTGCACACGGTAAAATAAGAGTTCCTGAAAGCTGAAAGTGACAAGTCATTTGCGCTGCACCAAAAGTACAGTGCGCTTTTACGTGAACGGGTGAAATTCTTCGAACGTCCTGGTTCCGCTTCTGCACGTTTTCGAGTTCCACGAATTCATCTAAAGTTAGTCCGTTCTCACGATATTTAGATAGCTGATGAATTGCCCATTTCATACGATTATCACCTCAAGACAACAAAGTTGATTATATAATGACTGAATTTAGATGTCAAGATAATTTCTTGTCACTCCATTATAATAACATTATACTTACATGAAAGAAAGGATTTGGTTTAAAGATGAAAGCGACTGGAATTGTTGTAGAATATAATCCATTTCATAACGGTCATTTGCATCACCTTCAGCAAACCCGTATAAAAACGAATAGCGATATTGTCATTGCCGTCATGTCTGGTAATTTTCTACAGCGCGGAGAACCAGCACTTGTTGATAAATGGACTCGCGCCAAAATGGCCATAGATGCGGGTGTTGATTTAGTAATTGAACTTCCTTATGCATTTGCTACAGCACAAGCAAGTGATTTTGCTAAAGGCGCTATTTTCTTATTAGATGCTTTAAAATGCCATTCCTTTTGTTTCGGTAGTGAAGAAGGTTCATTAGAAGCATTTCAACAAACATATAATCTATTATTGACCAAAAAAGACGATTATAATACAGCCATTGCAAGTAATATGAAAAAAGGTATGAGTTATCCTAAAGCATTAAATGAAGCGTACAGCGAAGTTTCTAAAGACACTACCATCCGATTAGTAGATCTATCCAAACCGAATAATATATTAGGTTATCATTATATACAGGCTGCAAATATGTTAAATAGTAAAATTCGACCTGAAACAATTCAACGTATCGTCGCAAATTATCATGATGATGCTAGCAATAGTGAAACAATAGCTAGCGCAACTGGTATTCGCAAATTACTATTTGAAGGTCAAAAGCTTTCAGAGGTAAATACTTATATGCCTAGTACCAGCTTAGAAAGTTTAAAGGAATGGGAAAGTACCCACTTTTCTTTTGGGAGCTGGGAACTGTTTTATCCGACGCTTCGATTACTTATACTTCGCTCATCCAAGGAAAAGTTATCTCAAATCGCAGAGATTACCGAGGGAATGGAAAACGCCATTTGGAAAGCAGCACTGACACATAGCAACTTTGAATCATTTATGCAGCAAATAAAATCAAAGCGCTTTACATGGACAAGGATTCAACGAATGCTAACACATATCTACACAGATTTTACTTGGAGCCAATTACGCGATATTCATTTCCCCACTTATATCAGACCTTTAGCAATGAGCAAGAATGGACAGGCTTATTTGCAGAGCATAAAAAAAGACTTGCAGCTCCCTCTTATTAGTAGAGTAGCCGCAAGTAAAAATGATAAACAGTTGCAATTAGATATAAAAGCTGCCGACCTATATTACTTAGGCTTACAGACTTCGTATGGCAAAAGTATGGTTGGCAGTGATTTCCGTACTAATCCTATTATTCAAAAATAGTTTATTTTGGCTCTAATTGATCTAGATAAGCAAGCGCATCATCAATCGTTTTCACAGGTACGATTTTCATATTCGTACCTATTTTTCTTGCTGATTTTAAGGCTTCCTCATAATTAGATAGAAGTCCTGGATTATTTGCCAGAACAGTTGGGTCAATATCATCATCAGGAGCAAACATTATTTCCATGTCTTTATTGTCCGCAGCAATCACTTTTAAATCTATCCCACCAATTCTGCCAACTGTTCCATCTGCCCCCATTTCCCCAGTTCCGGCTATATTATAGCCTTTTGTAATATCTTCTGGTAGTAACTGATTCAAAATTTCTAAAGTGAACATAAGACCAGCAGATGGCCCTCCAATATCTTCGGAGTTTATGTGTACAGTTGGTGTCGTTTCAACTTTTTTGTCCGCCGTATAGCTAATACCGATACCCGGCGTTTCAAGCACTCCAGGAATCGTTTTAAGGGATACTTCTTTATCGACCTGTTTCCCATCACGCTCAACCTTTAAACGAATAATATCCCCCTCTACTTTGCCAGCAAGATAGGCTCTAATAGACTCTTCCGTTAAATCTCCGATATCATCCATTTGTAAAATTTTATCGCCAGCCTCTAATACTCCGTCAGCCGCACTTTCATCTACCACATTAAAAATAAATATTCCGTTATTTGATACAGTATAGGGCTTATTTGCTCGGTCAAATGCAACTGAAATAGCATTAAATTGAGAATTAGACATAAGCTTTAATTGACGAACATTATATTCTTTTTCATCTTCCCCCTCATGACGAATTTCATTTACTTTATAAATTTTTTGATTATCCGTCATTTTGGCATAGGCGTAAGTTAGTGGTGTAGCTTTCGCTAGAGCAATTGTAAGGAGACTCAGTGTACCTTCGTCATCTTGGTCCCCACCATCTACTTCTACAAACGGATCTAGTTTGTATGCACCACCTGGTTTAGAAATATAAGAATCCATTGGATAGAAACCTAATGCTAAAACTATCACTACTATGAAAAGAAGGACTATAGGATTTCTCTTCTTCATCAAAATATCCCTCTCTTTCTACAACACATTTGAATATTAGTTTATCACTTCCATTTTTTTCTGACAAAATATTTGTGAACAAAGGATGAATTTTATTGCATAGGCTGATAACAATTGGAAGTTGGGCACTTATAATCCTTTTATTTTTACAGCCCGGCATTGCACACAAAGGTGCAGTAGAAGGTATGAGGATTTTCACCACTGCTCTACTGCCTTATTTACTGCCTTACTTAGTCATAACGCAGCTATTTATTCGCTCTCAAAACTCTTTTTTAATTACGACGAATAAGTTTAAATTGTACTTTAATGTCTATTTACTAAGTGCTATAGGTGGGTTTCCTAGTGGTGCTGCAGTTATAGCCTCGCTAAAAGATTTAGGTACTTTAAATAAGAACAATGCAAGTTGGTTGTTAGCCATATGCCATGCCCCTAGTCCAATGTTTGTTATAGGGTTTGTGGGGATTGAAATCTTCCATGCTGAAATTGCGGGTATAAAACTTTTGCTTATTATCCATGCAGTGAATTTGGTGTTTTTATTAGTATTCATCATTTTATCTCCCCCTATCCATGAAAATATGCATGTTCAAAAGTCTTCTGATTCACCTTTCCAGGAAAGTATTAAAGAGACCTATCAAATATTATTGCTAATTGGTACTACTGTCATATTTTTTACTACTGTAAGTTTTATCGTGTTTGAAACCGTCAAAGAAGTTCTACCGAATATTTCACCTATCCTTCTAGTTTTTGTTGCATCTCTATTTGAAATGACTGGTGGGATTAGCCTAGCTGGGGAAATGTTATCTGGCTCCATGTTCTTACCTTTTATAGTTGCTAGTATTATTGCTTTTAGTGGGATAAGTATTCATATGCAAATAATTGTACTTGCACAGAAAGCAAATATTCCCATTCGCAAATATATTCTATTTCGCTTTCTACACATGCTGATCATTCCGATTTTATTTTTCTTATAATTACTTCGCCTACAGTGCGAATACATGTTGACTAGCCATTTTTACATAACTATCCATTAAACGGCATAAAAAAGAACCTCGAGTGAATGACGAGGTTCTACGTTGGTTGTTATGTATTATATTTTTCTTTTAATGCTTTTTCAACATGAGGTGGCACAAGTTCCTCTATTTTACCGCCATACCTTGCTACTTCTTTAACGATACTTGAACTTAAGAAAGAATACTGATTTTTGGTCATGATAAAAAATGTTTCTATTTTATCATTTAGTACTCGGTTCATTGACGTAATTTGCATTTCATACTCAAAGTCAGAGACCGCACGTAAACCACGAATAATAGCACTTGCATTTACACTTTCAGCATAATCCATTAATAAGCCGGAATATGTTTGGACTTTGACATTTGGCAAATGAGAAGTCGCATCTATGATCAATTGCATTCTTTCTTCAACGGAAAAAAGTGGGTTTTTGGAAGAGTTATTCAACACAACGACAAAAACCTCTTCAAAAATAGATGCCCCTCGATTAATAATATCTAAATGTCCATTAGTAATTGGATCGAATGTTCCTGGAACGACAGCTATTTTTCCCAATTTAATTCTCCTATTCTTTAAGACAACGATAAATAGAGATAACCGTACCTCCATATATTTCTTTTTTTATTAATTCAAAGTGACCATAGGAATTTTCAAGTGTGACATTTTTCTCGTGCTCACAAACAATGATGGCATTATCACTCAAACACCCTTTATCTACTAATGCCTGAACTAATTCATAATACATTATTTTGTTATATGGAGGATCTACAAATAATAGGTCTATTTTAAGTTCTCTTTTTCCAAAAGCTTTTACTGCTCTTGTAGCATCCGCTTTGAAAATTTCACCTGAATCTTCTAGGCGACACTTCAACAAATTGTCTTTAATCGTTTGTATAGCTTTTGGATCCTTTTCGATAAAGATACATGTATCAATACCTCTACTCAAGGATTCAATCCCTAAGTTGCCACTACCTGCAAAGAGGTCTACGGCAATACCTCCATCAAAGTAAGGTCCAATCATATTAAATATGGACTCTTTTACTTTATCTGTTGTAGGTCTTGTATTTGTCCCCGGGACAGCTTTTAATGGCAGTCCTTTTCTCGAACCTGAAATAACTCTCATATCTAAACTCCAATCCTAAAATAGTGCGGATTGTGCAATATTTATACGTTTGTCTTGTTTTTCAATATTCAATAAAAACAACCGTATCATCCACGCTTCTTCAATATATAGTTGTGATCCAATAACTTCAAATGGTACCGATTGGGCATCAAATCTTTTTTTATTCAATACATAAAATGGTTCCTGAATCGGAAAACGAAATGCTCTCGTTTCATTTTGAACATATAAGCCCTTGTCTGTATCGTTAAGCGTATATCCCAAAGTAGTTAACAATGGTTCTGCAGCATATAAAACCTTGCTATCTTTGAATAGAATTTTCATCTCTTCATGCCGTAACTCATTGATGTATACAGGTCTATAATCTTCAAATAATAATGGGAAGTTTTCTGCCCCTGCTTGTTCATTCAGCACAAAGAAGGAAGTTTTTAAATCGATTGTATTGGTCAATATCTCATCAAACTTCGCTGCAGTTGTTTGTTTATTGTTTAGTAAAGTAGTTTGAAATTCTAGTCGTTGATCAGCTGTTAAATAGTTAGTTACCGTTTCATACATCCAGATGGACTTTGTTGAACCAACAGGTATTTTCAACAAAAAGCTAGCTAGAACCTCTGCAATCTGCTGGTCGTCTTGAGTTAAACCAAATTGAGCTTGTATATTCTTGATGATTAGCTCCTGTTGTATAGAAGCAATATCCTCTTGTTGTATAAATGCAATGCGAGAAGCATCAATACTATTTCTATTGTCCTCAAAAAGTACAGCTAAATGCTCGTTATTAGTAAAATCTAACTCCCCAAGTAAGTTAGTGACTTCATCGGATAAAGTATTAGATGCGTAGATTGTGAAATGATCGTCCTCATACTGAACTGGTAATACCTCTTGCTGCCAATACAGTTCTTGAACATCCCCGGCACCAACTGAAAGTGTATAATCGATTAACTCAAGAGAAGTTTTACCTATTACAGGTAATCCAGAAACCCACATACCTCCTCTTTTCACTTCATCTGTTATATGAAGTGAAGTGAGAGAGACCCCTCCCTCGTCAAGTTTAACTAAGAAGTTTTCGATTAATTGACCATCTGTTAGTCCATCTACTAAAGGTATTTCATAGGAAATGCTCTGTTTAGCGCTTTCACCTGCATTAAGCGTTGTCATATCCTCTGTTAGCCGGTTACAGCTATCATTAGCATCTAAATCACAGCTTCTATTCTCACTAATAATCGGCCATAATACTGTAACTTGTTCATTTGGTATATTGGTAAAATGTTGTTTAATAACAATTTTATCCTTCTTTACTTTCATTTCCACTTCTTGTTCATAAAGGAAAGCTTGTCCATCCTCTTCTAATCCAGAGGAGTAAGCATCATATTGAAACAAAAGTAGGACACTATTAGTGACAACAAGCAATAGGCATAAAAAACTTAAAACAAATTTCATAGAATTGCCCTCCAACAAAGTGGTAAGATATATGAGAAAGGAAGTGTTTTCAATTGATTCAACGTTTTATAGAACTAGGCGAAGGTTATGGCGATATTTATGAATTATGTGAACTTGCACGAGTAAACAAGGAACGTTTACATCAAGCATTTATTTTTTCTTCAACTAAAGACAATATAACCTATTTTTCGATCGCAATTGCACTTAAACCAATAAATACTGCAAATTTTTTCCCCATATATATATGTCGAGAGGGTATAGTTCAAACCCAACAAGAACCAAAAAGGCTTATAATATTTAAGGAAACTTTAGACGATTTAGCAATCCAACCCATTAAAGTCGACATAAAACATTCTTCCATCTATCCAGATGTAAATCTATATTATCAGTATATAATTGGTATTTTACGTTTAAATAATTTAATACCGCCACTACAATAGGCTTGGTTATAGTCCGATTTTATAGTCATATTCTTTTGCTTTATCTGGTTTACTATTTTCAAATTCAGTTTTCAAAAATGGTCTATAGGACTCTAAAATTTCCTTGACGTAAGGCAATTTATTCATCTTTTGCTTTGCAATATCGATTTGTTCTAGATCACAATATAATACGACATATTTTTGTCTTTTAGAAATATAATGGACATGGCCAAACTTACGCAAAGATTTAGCTTGTTTTAAATGATGCACATAGACAATTAGTCCTTGTCTTTCTGTCATACTTTTCCCCTCATTTCTTCCTCTCAAGAATAACATATGGAGGAATTTGTTAGCAACAACAACTAGCTGACAGTTTTGTTTACTTTAGATATAATAAGAAAATGCCCTTTATAAATGAAATTCATACTAAAATACATTTTACTCTATTAAGGAGGAATTGAATTATGGGTAAAAAATCGAATGTTGCTTTGACACTTGCAGCCGCAGCAGGTGCAGCATGGGCTAGTACTAAAGTACTTTCCAAACCGCAAGTTCGAACGACTAAAAAAGCATTGCAATACGAACAACCTATTATATTGGCTCATCGTGGCGGATCAGCACTTGCTCCAGAATGTTCTCCTTCTGCATTCGAACAGGCTGCCAAACTAGGAGTTCATGGTTTTGAAATTGATATAAGACTAACAAAAGATGAAGAGATTATAGTATTTCATGATGAAGAACTAAGCAGGGTTACTAACTTTTCTGGTAAAGTTTCAGATTATACTTTAGCAGAATTAAAAGAAGCTGATCTTGGATATCATTTTCTGGATTTAGATGGAACCAATTCTTATAAGAACTGTGGAGAACAGATTATTACGTTAGGTGAATTACTAAATTCATATCCACAGATGCTTATTAACATGGATATGAAGGATGCCCCTCAAACTTATGAAGGTAGTTTAATGCCTTCCAAACTTTGGAGACTATTAGAAGAGCATCAAGCATTTGATCGTGTCGTGGTTGCTAGTTTTTATGATGATCTACTTGATCGATTTAACTTATATGCACAAAATTCTGTTGCACTTGGTGCTAGTGAAAAGGAAGTAAAAAAAGCATACACCGCATACACGAGTCAATTCAAACAACTATATCATCCAAAAGCAGATGTTTTTCAGATTCCCGTTCGATCAAATGTATTCCCACTTGATAATCCAGGGTTTATTAAATTTTTAAATTCACTAAATATACCCGTTCACTATTGGACAATAAATAATCCAGAAATGATGAAAAAGCTTATTAACAAAGGCGCAAAAGGGATAATTACCGATCGACCAGATCTAGCGATGGAAGTGTTGAAATTAGATTGATATCTAAATAAAAGAAGCGTGATTCAACTATAGAATAAATCATGAGCAAAAATATTCCCGCTGTTGATTTCCGTTTCAGGTGGACGCTTTCCGCGGGGTGAACGATGAGCCATCACCGTCGCTCACACGTCGATGTGATGTTTCATCTGTATCACTCATCCCGCCGGAGTCGCCACCTTTCACTCCAATCAATTGAGATAGTAGTACCCAACTCAGGCTAAGACAGAAAAGCGTCCGCTGTAGAAGAGACCACTGTCTTTATAAGGTTACACTTCTTAAAATAAGCATTATTCATAAATCCGCTTCTTCAAATATCCGGATAACCGGATTTATATAACGAAAAATTTTATATTTGATTTAATTTTAAGTGGATTTGTTGATTGAAACGCAAGGCGGCGACTCAGCGGGAATAGCGCGAGTTGAAAGCCCCGCAGGAACGTTTAATAGGGACAAAGGCTAAGTGCGCCACATCGTGTGGCAACGCCTTCGTGACCAACATCCTGTTGGCCCGAGGAGATTGAAGTCGTGCCCGCGGAAAGCGTCCGCCTGGAGTGGAAATCAACTTTATTCGGATTATACTACTAATTACTTAATTATTAAATTGGTTCTTTATTTCTTACAAAAAAAGATGTGTGCAGTTTTTGCACACATCTACTCATTTTTTGAAATTTAGGCAGAACATGAACAAGAACCACCTGTACCGCATCCACTTCCACAGCTTGAGCCAGAGGAAGCAAAAAACGGGTTACTAACAGGAACTTTAACACCTTCTGAAACAGATTTACCAATTAACAAACTCACTTCGTCTAGTAAGTCCTGCAAGTCGTTCTCAGCAACCTTTAATTGCGCCACTGCATCTACCATATCCAATTTTCGTTTAGTTACTCGGATGTCTTTCATAACTTTCGAATAATCAGGATGGTATTTCCCGAAACGTTGAACTTCTTCGTATTGCTCCTTTAGCCTAGTGAAGCTATTAACCTCACTTACTAAAGTTGTATCTGTATATACAGCACGATGTGCATCTAAGTATTGGTAAAATTGTTCAGAGGAAAGAACCATACTACATAATAGATCCGATTGGTCCATTACATCGACCCATTCGTTTGTCATAATCATTTGATTAGCCTCCAATCCTGTTAATCATACCAGAAAAGTAAAAACAAATGCCAAATTAATAACTTATTGTTAGGAGAAAATAATGAACAATCTACAGAATTTATTTGAATCAGTTACAGAACAGGCATCTGAACAAGAACTAAACATACTATATGATTTTTTAAATGCAATTCAACAAAAACAACAAAACAAAGCACCTACTTACTTAAATGCGGTGTTTCAAATGGAGACGCAGTATGACGAAGATCAATGTAGCGTCACTATGCCAATAACTCCAATCTCGTATAATAGTTTTAATATGCCTCATGGCGGAATTATCGCTACACTCTCTGATAATGCAATGGGTTTTTTAATAAACAAGGATTTACACTCAGAGGGCAAAGGTGCAGTAACAACTAATTTGACGATCCATTATGTTAAATCTTCCACGGAAAAAACCTTAATTGCAACAGCTAAATACTTACATAAAGGTCGTCAAACAATAGTGATGGAATGCACTGTAACCCAACCTGACGGAAGAAAAATAGCTTATGCTACCGGATCATTCTTTGTGATTAATCCTCCTTCTTCTTCAAAATAAGCTTTGACTACATCACGATCAGAAAAAGGGACTACAAGGTCATTCAAAATTTGCTCTTGTTCATGTCCCTTTCCTGCTATTAATACAGTATCGCCGGATTCTGCCATCTGTAATGCATAAATAATGGCCTGTTTGCGATCAGGTTCTATTCGATACTTATTCGTATCTAATCCTCTTACAATCTCTTTAATGATATCTACTGGTTTTTCATATCGCGGGTTATCGGAAGTGATGATTGCTTGCGTTGCAAAAGCAGTAGCAACCCTTCCCATCTCGTTTCGTTTTTTCTTATCTCTATTTCCTCCACAACCAAATACAACATATATATTATTTTTTGCTATAGTTTTAATAGTTGAAAGACAGGCTTCCAGTGCATCTGGTGTATGCGCGTAGTCGATTAACACTTTAATCCCTTTATCATTATCCACATGTTGAAATCTACCGTTTGGAAGTGCGAGAGGTTTTACGTTTTGAATTGGGATGCTCAAAGCCCATAAAGAGGCTAGCGCAGCGGCGAGATTCATTCCGTTATAAAATCCACTATTTCTCATTCTCACTTTTATTTCTTTATTCTTCACTTTAAATTTATACATTATTACTTCATCTTTGTCGTTTTCCTGTTGAAAAACAACCGTATTACGATTATCCAAACCGAAGCTTATAATTGGTAAAAATGAATTTTCTGCAACTGTTCTACACCAGTCATCCTCCGCATTTATTACTAGTTTGGTACATAGTTGCACGAGTAATTCTTTTGATTTTTTGTATGGGACCATCCCCCCATGAAATTCAAGATGATCTTTGCCAATATTTAAAAACACCCCAATATCTATCGGATAATTCCCTAAGCGATTGTCCAATAATCCTTGCGAGGATGCCTCTAAAATAATAAACTCAACGGAATGCTCATAACAATAATGGACTATTTGTATAAAATCATAGAATGGTAACGTCGTATTATTGCGGAAATTTTGTTCCAACTGTTTCCCGTTGATAAACACACCTAATGTCCCTATTACACAAACCGATTTGCTTTGCTGCATGAGTAATTGTCCTATGAAAAAAGCAACTGTTGTTTTACCATTTGTCCCCGTTACCGCCACTGTCTTTATTTTCTTCCCATATAATTCATAGGTTTTTTTACCGATTCTTTCTTTTAGTAGTTCCATGTCGGAAGGAATAATAATTTGTGGAACACTACAGTCAGCTATAAAAACTTCTGATATTACTGCAATAGCTCCTAAATGAATTGCTTCATCTAAAATGCGACGATTATTTGTTTCGGCGATAAATATATCGCCTTCTTTAATCTGCTTTGAAAAATTTACGATCTTGCTCATCCTGATTATGGAAAAGTCGCCTATTACATTGTATGTTAATCCTTTTAAAAGTTCATTTAACGTATAAATAGTAACACACTCCCTACACCATTCTTGTAAAATCGCATACAGTAAAATGAATTCCCTGTATCGTATGAACGGAGTGTTTGAAATGTCACGAATAGAATGGTTGAGATTATGATTGTTCAAAAATTTGGTGGTATCGCCATGCAAAATCATCAGAACCGACAATTAGTAATACAGCGAATCCTGCAAGCAATTCATACCCATCAAAAGGTACTTGTCGTAGTTTCCGCAATGGGAAGAAGGGGTAAACCCTATGCAACAGATACGCTATTGGATTTACTTCCTTTCACCGAAAATAGCATTGAAACCGATTTACTCTCTGCTTGTGGGGAGTTGATCTCGAGTTCTGTATTATCGATGGAACTAAAAGCTAACGGAGTATCTTCTACCCTTCTTTACGGAAGAAATGCTGGCATTATTACGAACGACAATTGCGGTAATGCTCTTATTAAAAAGGTTGATCTGAGTTCTGTATATCAAGCGTTTGAAAATTTCCAATGCATCATCGTTCCAGGTTTTCAAGGCGTCTCTGAAAGCACACATAATTTTACAACATTAGGAAGAGGCGGTAGTGATTTAAGTGCTGTTGTTTATGGCTATCATTTAAATGCTGACATGGTCGAATTTTACAAAGATGTCCCAGGTATCATGACTGCAGATCCTTTTACTAGCAAGCATGCAGAACTCATACCTTTTATGAGTTATGAGGAACTTCAAGAAAAGATTGATGAGCCTGTGGAAGTAATACAAAAAAGAGCAGCTACATTTGCTGCTCTACATCAAGTCCGTTTGCATATTCGTTCTTTGTATAAAGATAGTGAAGGTACCTTCGTTTCCAATTAATTATTCAGGAATATTTTTGGTAGTATTTACAGCTTTTCGTTCAATAAAGTTTTGCGTATAATAACTACCATATACTCCAATTCCAGTATGTGTAAAATCCTGCCCTAATAAGATTTCCCGATGGTCCTTAGAATTCATCCAACCGTTTACGGCTTCCCCCGCATCAAAATAAAAAGCGGCTGTATTTCCAGCGGCACTAGAAAATTCAATAGAGGACTCTTTCAACTGATCACTAAACTTAGATATTTCAAACTTTTCATTTACAACAACATTGTTTCTGGCCATTTCTTCACTGTTATTCATCGCAATCTTTTGCAATTCATTATCAGATAATAGTATGCGAAGGCTATTACGAAGACGATATACATTTGAAAGTTCAAAAATCTGTCTCTCATTAGCACGATCTATCGCTGCTTGGGTGAGGGAGTCAGGGGTTTTTGTTTCCACCATAATTCCGTTATATAGAATGTCATAAGGTTTATGCAGCAAAATCGTTTTAGGATCTGTAAACCTAACTGCCTCTAACTGCCGACTTTCAGAATCTATATATAACATAGCAAATAAATTATCAAACTGAACTAATATTCTATTATCTATATCTTCTTCTGTAAGAGTAAAAGTATATGTATTTGAATCTATAGAAAACGTAATTTCAGATTGCACTATTGTAAAACGATAGATTTCATCTATGTTCTGCCCAATTTTATAAGGAGCGACTTCTAGATTAGCTCCTGCAGCAAAGGCTTGTGTTACTTTTTCTCCTTCAACTCCGATTAATAAATAAGTTGTAAGAGATTTATTGTATATCCACCATTCATAACCAAATGCTGATGGTTCGGTCCGAGTTGGTTTTCCTAACATCTCAATAACCGCTTGGCTCGAACCTCCTACTAATGTGGAGATCCCTTCTTTTGGACGTGTAAATACCGACTCAACTTCCACCACTTCTGAAGAAGTATCTGGAATTACCTGTCCCGTATTGTTTGAACCAGTAATGAGCTTATTTTCATGTACAGGATTATCAAAATATATAAATACTACTAGTACTATAGCTATAGCAATAACAATTCGAATTAGATTATTCATCATAATTGTTTCTCCTTATTTTCCCATCATTTCTCCTAGTATACCAAGGTTAGCTAGAAAGTCACAATGTTACCATTGCAACATTATGAAATTTGAATTAATATTAGTAGGAAGAGATTTTATTTGGAATATGAACGTGAAGGAGGACAATTCAATGTATTTCGAAAACACTGGTATAGAAAACACTATCATTGATCTAAATATATTAGATGAACTTATGAAAAAGCAAGGTTTAGTTCGTGCAGGTCAATGGGATTATGAACGCGTAACCTATGATAAAAAGTTTATGATAAAAGAAGGTACATTTTATCTTCGAGTATTTGGTTTTACTAGAGATGGTGATGTAGGTGCACACGATGCAAATATAACACTTTTAAAACCGGTTATTGGTAAACACTATTATCCACATGGTGTTGAATATGGCGAAAATGAAGTTTTTCCAAATCATTTGTTAAAATCATGTGAACAAACATTAGCTGCTGTTAGAGCTGAATTAGCTACTTTTGAAATTCACGCTTAATAGTAATATTCTAAACCGCAGGAATTACATTCTCTTGCGGTTTTTCTGTTCAAAAATTAAGAACTTGTCTATACTGTTAGAGAGGGGAAGAAAGGAGCATACTATGGTCTTAAACATACTTAAAAAAGAATACATAAAATATTTTGTTCTAGTTGTCATGCTCTTATTATTAGCTATTTTCATACTTCCAGTATCTATTCCCATTATACTTGCTTTACTGACAGCTAATATTATGGAACCTATCGTAAAGTTCACTCAAAAAACCTTTAAATGGAGACGGAAAGCTGCCGTGATAACTAATTTTATTCTTTTTATTAGCGTCATTTCCGGTCTATTATACTTGGTAATTACAAAACTTTTTAGCCAGCTCATATATGTATCACTGACCATTCCTACACATATTAATAACTGGACTGGGTTATGGATCGATATGCAAAATAATTTATTTAAATATACGGAAGGTCTCCCTAAAGAAGTAGTAGAATCGATTCAAAATAAATTTGATGCTACATTAGAAGGTATGAGAGATGCTCTACTAGATATACTAAGTTACACTAATATTTCCGCACTTTTAACAGATATTCCTAACTTTTTAGTAAGTTTTATAGTTTTTATTATTGCGCTTTTTTTATTTATGTTAGATTTGCAGAGTTTACAGACTAAATTTTTTCATTACTTAACTGATAATACTGCAAGCAAAGTACGATTTATGTTTGCTAGTATAAAGAAAGTGGCTATAGGATTTATGAAAGCTCAAATTATTGCAAGTTTCATTATTTTGGGGGCATCATTCATCGGACTTTTACTTATTATCACGCCAAAGTATGCTTTAATTATGGCTTTTGTTATTTGGATTATCGATATTATTCCTATATTGGGCTCTATTGCGGTATTAGCACCTTGGGCTATTTATCATTATTTAACAGGTGACATTGTACTAGGAACCAAGTTAACTATATTAGCAGTAGTTTTATTAGTAATACGTAGAGCTGTTGAGCCTAAGTTAATGGGTTCTCAAATGGGCATATCTCCCTTAGCAATTTTAATTGGTATGTTTATCGGAGCAAAGCTTTTCGGTTTCATAGGATTTTTGTTAGGTCCACTAGTCATTATTATTTTTATTACGGCTAAAGAATCCGGCATGCTAAAACTTAACTTTAAAATTTAAATTCAATAAGAAAAACCGGGAAAAAAACGCCCGGTTCTTTAGGATCTAAGCCTGTTTCTCCTGTTTTCGAAGGGCTTTGTACAGATTTATTGCTATATAATTACCATTTGATTTTTTAAAGACGCTGGTCGTGACTGAAGTCACGACCAGCGTCTTTTTTTCTCGGTAATCTTATGGCTATTAACTGTCCGTCGCCCTTCTACAACTTTTAGAAACGGGTTAGTTCATTTTTTGGGTAACTAGAGAAAAGATACTATCCTAATAATTGAGGAGGCTCACGAAGATGCAATTTCGTTCGCTATTTCGCTTCTTTATTGGGTAGACACTTACTATTTTTCATTATTTCCACTAGTAAAAAAGAAAATCTACTATATTCATCTTTCTTTACACAATTTCATTCCTACATTCAACAGACGGTTTTATCCCCACATTAACTCGGACTACTCTTCTTATCTAAGCGAGAGTCTATGTAATATCCCCTAGTTTAGTACTACTCATTTAATTGATTGGAGTGAAAGTGGCGACTCCTGTGGGAACAGCACGAGCTGAAAGCCCCGCAGGAACGTTTGAAAGGGACAAAGGCTAAGAGCGCCACATCGTGTGGCAACACCTTCGTGACCAACATCCTGTTGGCCCGAGGAGATTGAAGCCGTGCCCACGGAAAGCGTCCACTGAAACGGAAATCAGTAGTACCATTCATGCATTAAAAGTCCTGTAAAAACAATGTTCATGCTGTATTTTTATATACTTTCTTATCTTTTAAGAAAAACCGGGAAAAAAACGCCCGGTTCTTTAGGATCTAATCCTGTTTCTCCTGTTTTCGAAGGGCTTTGGACAGACTTATTGCTATATAATTACCGTTTGATTTTTTAAAGATCCTGGTCGTGACTGAAGTCACGACCAGCATCTTTTTTCTCGGTAATCTTATGGCGATAGACTGTCCGTAGCCCTCCTACAACTCTTAGAAACAGGTAAGTACATGTTTGGTTAACTAGAGAAAAGCTAAATTCCTATATAGAGAAGAAGCTCACTAAGATGCAATTTCGTTCGCTATCTCACTTCTTTATTTAGTAAACACTTACTAATTCTCTTATTACCACTATATAAAAGAAGATCTCATTTTTTCCTCATTTATTCAATAGTCGATTTTATCCCTATATTAACTTTTTCTACTCTTGTCGTCTTAGCGATAAGCTCTGCTAATCTTCTTATCGAGTACTACTCACTTAATTGATTGGAGTGAAAGGTGGCGACACCAGCGGGATGAGTAAGACAGATGAGACGTCACATCGCTCACCACACGGAGGCCAACAGGAGGTTGGTCACAAAGGCGTTGAGGCCCACAGGATGTGGGTTATGCAATCGTTGCCGCAGGACGCGGCGAACTTAGATTGCCTTCCCTTTGAGACGTGGCGCTCTTAGCCTTTGTACTCCACCTGAAACGCAAATCAGTAGTATTATTCATTCTTTCAAGTCCCATGAATCCAGTGTACACGGTACATTTTTATATACTTTCTTATCTTTTTAAAAAAGCCAATGCTCTCTTGGAATAAGTTCCATAAGAGCGTTGGCTTTTTCAATATTTATCCACCTAATATTGCCTTAAACACAGAAGTGGTTGCTCCACCACTATAAAATACATATAACAATAAGTAGACGGCTACACCTGTTATTCCTACAAAGAACCATATAACACTTGTGATTGGCCCTATCTTACGATGTTTTTTAATATTGTTTTTATATCCTAAATATATAGTGACTAATCCAAAAACTGCGCCAGTCGTTGCCAATGTAATATGGAATATTAAAAAGATTGTATAGTAAATTTTAATGTCATCAGGACCACCAAAAGCTGTATTCCCAATGAAAATAGTTCGCGATACATAGATGATGAAAAATAATAGAGCTGAAATTGCTGCTGCTATCATCGTTTTTTTGTGGGCATCAATTTTCTTTTGTTTGATGAGTGCCCACCCAATTGCTACTAAGACCGCACTTAATACGATAAAAAATGTACTTATAGTTGGTAGAATAGGTAAATTCATTAATCATTCTCCTCAAATCGCTTAATAAAGTTTAAAGATTAGCTTGTACTTTTAAATCATCAAGAGCTTTTTGTGTAATTTCTTCGGCATTATCCTGCTCATTTTTATACCACTTGGAAAATATGGACATTAAAAATACCGCGTAAATTATTTCTTGTACAATTTTCATCAGTATTCCACCTAATTGTTGGTCGTCAAGAGGTGACATATTAGAAAATAACTGAGGTCCACTCAATGATAGTCCTGCTAATGTACTCGCTGGTACACATAGCTCCATCGCTTTCAACCATACATCTGAATTTGTGTACGTCTCATACAAAGGTGTTCCAGTGAAGATAATTAACGCACATGCCGGAGTTATTAACACAGCACTTGCGATTATAAATCCGATCTTTTTTAACCCATGCAAATGTCCAGATAGTCCCTTAATATCAACGATAGACCACCACATGAAAATCGCTGAAAGGAATAAAATAAACGTATACGTACCATGTAATCCTTCATCCAATTTGATAAAATCAAAAATCATAGGAATATGATAAAAAGAAAACATCCCTGAAAAGACAATTAGTGAAAGTAATGGTTTGGTTAGTATAGGAAAAACCTTACGAACTGCTGGCAATTCTATTACAACTTTCCATATCCACCAAGGAATCCCTTTCATAAGTATAGGTGGTATTAACATTAATAATAATGCCATCTGTACCATATGATATGAGAACATAATATGTGCCATTAAATCTATAGGTGAACCTTTTACAATATATAAAAGAACAATGCCGCTTAAAAAATAAGCTGCTTCTTTCTTTTTCAGTGGCTCTGATACTTTAAAGTCATTTCTCCATTTGACGGTTATTAAAAAATATAAAATAGTTAAAAATACCAATACTCCTATCATAACAGGGCTCCACAATGCTTGGAATCCAAATATACTTATAGGCATAAGTAACATCGCTCCTTTTAGCTAACTTCCTCTATTATATAGGTCAATCCGCATAACTTCAATGAACGAACTATGACATTTAAGTATTCCAACTTGTCAGTTTACACAAAAAACATCCATTATTAAAGTTCCCGTTAGCAGAACCATACTAACTATGTTGTATGTACCATTAAAGCATAAACTTCATATTATCTCAAAAATAGCCGAGACAAAGTGGATAACTTTGTCTCGGCTTTAGATTGTTTAACCCCACCAAATGATAGTTAGGAAAGTTAAGATGAAAGTGAAAGCTAACATAACAGCGCTGTATAAGAAAAAAGCAACAACCTGATGATTCTTTTCACTCATATGCATGAAATAGTAAAGCTGTAACACTACTTGAATTGCTGCAAGTAATAATATTACCGGAACTATTAAATAGACGGAAAAATCAGCAGCTACAGCTGTAAAAGAAATTAACGTTAAGAATATCATAATTCCAAAAGTCGTAATTTGGTTACGCATATCTTTTCTACGTTTTTGCTTAATATATTCAAATTCTGTTTGTGATCTCACATAAACTTGAGCGTCGTGTGACATATTAACCAACAACTCCCATCAAGTATACTACTGTAAAGATGAACACCCAAACTACATCAATGAAATGCCAGTATAGGGAAGCAGTATAGTATTTTGGTGCATTATACAAACTAAATCCACGTTTTGCATTACGTAACATCAATAGAATAATCCACCCTAGACCAATTACTACGTGCAATCCATGAGTACCTACAAGAGTAAAGAAAGAAGATGAGAAAGCACTTTGTCCATAAGTAAAACCTAAATGTACATAGTGATTAAACTCATAAATTTCTAAACCTAAGAATGCAAATCCCAACAGAACTGTTATAGCCAACCAAGTTTGCATCCCTCTAAAATTATGGTTTTTCATGTGATACATTGCATACACACTTGTTAGTGAAGAAGTTAAAAGAATCATCGTCATTATAAATACTAATGGTAGCTCAAATAGTGTATCAGTTGAGAATTCCATACCACTTGGTCCTTTATTTTTAAGTGCTAAATACGTTGCAAACAAACTTGCAAATAATACCGTTTCCCCACCTAAAAATAACCAAAAACCTAAAAACTTATTCTTACCTTCTAAAGTAACTTGCTCAGGATGATCTGGCCAAGTTTGTGGGGTGTACTTTTTGTTAAAGTCCATTATTATTTACCCCCTTTATCATTCATTAGATCTTCTTTATGAATATGGAATCCATGATCATCTTTTATAGAACGAACAGCCATAGAACCAACGGTAATTGCTATACCTAATACTAGAACTGGAATTGCCCAATCCTTTTCACCGTGATATAACGCTCCGAATGCTGCGATAAATAAACCAAGTGTCATTACAAAAGGAATGAAAGAATTGTTTGGCATATGAATATCAGAAAGTGGCTCTGCATATGTCATACCTACTTTATTTCCTTCTTGTTTTTCGATCCAGAATGTATCTAATCCACGAACGAGTGGAGTTTGTTTAAAGTTATAAAACGGAACTGGTTGTGGAATAGCCCACTCTAAAGTACGTCCATCTTCCCATGGGTCATTACCTGCAGGTACGTTTTTAACTACCGTAATAATGATGTTAACTACTAGAATAATAACACCTACTGCCATGAAAGCAGCACCAATCGAACTGATTAAGTTGAATAAATCCCAACCTTGATTTGCTCCGAATGTAAATACTCGACGCGGCATACCCATTAGTCCTAAGAAATGCTGAATGAAGAATGTTAAATGGAATCCGATAAAGAAGAACCAGAAAGTCCATTTACCAAGTTTTTCACTTAACATTTGGTTAAACATTAAAGGCCAATATAAGTGTACTGCCGCAAGAATTGCTAGCACTACTCCACCAACGATTACATAGTGGAAATGGGCAACGATAAAGTAAGAATCATGTAATTGGTAATCAAGCGGTGCTGCTGCTTGCATAATACCAGTTACCCCACCTGCTACGAATGAAGGAATGAATCCTAAAGCATATAACATTGGAGTCGTAACTTTAATACTTCCTCCCCAAATCGTAAGCAGCCAGTTAAAGATTTTCATACCAGTAGGAACAGCGATTGCCATAGTAGCAACTGCGAATATTGCATTAGCTGTTGGCCCTAAACCAACTGTGAACATATGGTGAGCCCATACCATGAAGCCTAAGAAACCGATTAGGACAGTTGCAAAAACCATAGATGAGTAACCAAATAATCGTTTACGCGAGAATAAAGCGAATATTTCTGAGAATATACCAAAAGCAGGTAATATTAAGATATATACTTCAGGATGCCCGAAAATCCAGAATAAATGCTCCCAAATAATCGTATTACCACCCATTGTATGATCAAAGAAGTTACCACCGAACATACGGTCTAAGATTAAGAAAAATAAACCAATAGTAAGTGGAGGGAATGCAAATAATATCAATGCACTAGCTACGAATGTAGTCCAAGTAAACAACGGCATACGCATGTATGTCATACCTGGGGCACGCATATTAATAATAGTTACAAGGAAGTTAATACCCCCTATATAAGTACCAGCACCGGCTATTTGAAGTCCGAGTGCATAAAAGTCAATACCATGACCAGGTGATGCTAACGATAATGATGCGTAAGAAGTCCATCCTGCATCAGGTGCTCCACCCATAAACCAAGATAGGTTAAGGAATATACCACCGAACAAGAATAACCAGAAACCAAGTGCATTTAGAAATGGAAACGCTACGTCACGTGCACCAATTTGAAGTGGCATGACAGCGTTCATAAATCCAAATAGTATTGGCATGGCTGCTAGGAAGATCATCGTCGTTCCGTGCATTGTAATAATCTCGTTAAAAAGACCTGCACTGACAAAATCATTATCTGGTTGTGCTAATTGGATTCGAATAAGCATTGCCTCAATACCACCGATTACGAAGAACAAACCGCCGGCAGCTAGGTACATGACTGCAATCTTTTTATGGTCTACTGTTGTTAAATAGTCCCATATAGTTGCGCCAAAGCCCTTTTTCTTTGCGATAGAACTCACAACTTTAACCTCCTTCATAATTTATCTGTGGATCTTATTTTTCTACAGATAGTCCCATTAGATATGCTGCAAGAGCATCTAATTGATCTTCACTAAATTTTTTGCCATTATTAATTGTTTCTGGCTGAGGCATTAAGTTGCCTGGTTTGTACTCTTGAGGATCATTTATCCAATTTTTTAAGTTTTCTTCATCATGAGGCATAAATCCTGCCACACGATTACGGTCACCGAAAGCAGCTAAGTTTGGAGCAGGTCCACCTGCAGTGCCTGCTCCTGATGTTGCATGACAAGTTATACAGCTAGTGTTGAAAATTTCTTCACCTTTTGTTGCAAGATCGTCTGCTGCAACATGCTCAGTAGTTTTCATTGATTCTGCCCAAACTTTGAATTCCTTTGGCTCTAAAGTTTTTACTTTGAAATCCATTAGGGCATGGGACGGGCCACAAAGTTCCGCACATTTACCATAGAACACACCTTGTTCTAAACCAGCGGATTCTTTATCAAATTCTAAATAGAATTGGTTAACGTTTTCTACGTTTGTATCCATTTTACCACCTGCTGTAGGAATCCAGAAAGAGTGCTTCACATCAGCGGCTTTTAAGTTAAAAAATACTTTTTGATCAGTAGGTACTACTAACTCTTGAGCTGTAACTATTCCAAGATCTGGATACTCAAATTCCCACCAATAAAGTTTAGCAGTAACATTTACTGTTACATTAGTTTTGTTACCTTCTTCGTCTACTTGATCCATTGCAGCTACATCCGCATGTTTATAAGTATAGTAAACAGTTGGAATAGCAAGGACGATTAACAGTAATATTGGAATAACTGTCCATATTATTTCAAGCGTATGACTTCCTTCTACTTGTTTAGGAATAACATCTTCCCCAACTTTTTTACGACGGAATTTCACTAGAGCAACCACATAAATAATTACTACTACAATAATAACTAAAGCCATAATAGCAGAAGATAGTAATAACAAATTAAATTGATCTCGTCCGACTTGTCCTGCAGGTGTAAGCGTTGATAAATATTCTTCGCCACAACCCGATAAGAAAATCGTTAGAGCTGCTAACAGTGAAAAAAGTCGCCATTTTTTAAGCCCTCTCATCATAGCTAAATCAAACCCCTCTTTCATAGTTGTTTTCATGTTTCTTGGACTGTGGTTCTTTATATGAATTCTTGTTGACTAAAGAAAGAATTCCAGTAATTAGATAAAAATAGAGAAAATAATAATAGCTACGAATAATATCGTCATATAGTTTAAGGAATAGATGAACATTCCTGTTGCCCACTTGATATCATCTTTTGCACGGAAACCTTTAATGGAGAAGTATAACCACCCAAGATTAAGTGCGGTTGCCAATAAAACAAATATTACTCCTAATTCCATTAATAAAAAAGGTAATGGGAATAATAGTAGAATCCATACAAGTATAGATACTTTTGTACGTTTAAAGCCCTTTACCACAGGTAGCATTGGAATATTAGCTGCACGGTATTCTTCCGTACGCTTCATAGCAAGCGCATAAAAATGTGGAGGTTGCCACGCAAACATAATTAAAAACAATGCTAATGCTCCAAAACCTAAGCTAGGTTCAACAGCTGCCCACCCAATTACTGGCGGGATTGCCCCAGATATACTACCCACTATTGTGTTACTCACATGTTTACGTTTAGACCACATCGAGTATAACACAACGTAACTGACGATTCCTGCTAGTCCCCAAACTCCTGCGGAAGTAGAGGCGGAAAACAACAATATTTCACCTACAATCATTAGTGAAAAAGAAGTTATTAGCACGGATGATGGACTAAACCTTCCTGTAACTGTTGGTCTTTGCTTTTTGCTCTTCATGACAGGATCGATATCTCGATCGATAAAATTATTCATAGCTGCAGAACCAGCTATGATCATTCCTGCACCTATTAGGGTATAAAATATGGTATCTAACTCTCTAAGAAAATTTCGATCTGTAAATTGAAATGCTAGCCACATACCAGTGAATGTTGTAAATAAATTAGAGTTAACTATACCTATTTTAATAAGTGAAAGAAAATCTTGTAAAAATGTATTATGTACTAGATCAGCTTCAGTCTCATTAGTTGCGGTTATTAAATGACCATTGGACATGCTGCTCCTCCTTTCAAAGTTGTAAGCATACTCCGCTACCTTTTACTATAACGAAATTCTTACGTAATTTCTACAGTTAAAGATAATTTCCGCAAAAATATATCGAGATAATCTTTTATATAGTTAGATCATATATATAGTAATACATTTTCGTGTCTTATTTGTGAATGTTCAAGTGCTAAATTATGAACAATTTGTGAAAACTAATATCCATGCATATTAGTTTTCAGGTTATTCATTGTATTTTCCGTCATGATTCGATATCATCAAAAAGCAGGTACTGTTTATTTAAAGACGGGCAAGATACATAAAGTAGGTGGAGTAATGCACATTCATAAAAATTTAAAATTGTTAGCTGTTGCATCTACAGTTGGTATGCTTCTCATTCTTCTAGGAGGTGCATTAGTAACTAAAACCGATAGTGGTATGGGTTGCGGTAGACACTGGCCCGGCTGTAATGGACAACTTATACCAGATGTAATCACAGCGGAAGTATTGATCGAATTCTCACATCGGTTAGTTACAGGTACCGTTGGAATATTAATCGTGGCATTAGCTATCTGGACATGGAAGGCACTTGGACATGTGAGAGAAACAAAGTTCTTATCGGCAATGGCAGTATTTTTCTTAGTTGCTCAAGCCTTGATAGGAGCAGCACAGGTAAAATGGGGACAAGGCGATTTTATATTAGCTCTTCATTTCGGGATATCTCTTATTTCCTTTGCTTCCGTTTTATTACTAACTTTATTAGTTTTTGAAATTGACCGAAAATTTGATACAGATAAGATCAGAATAGGCAAAGCACTAAAATTTCATACAATTGGTGTAACACTCTATTCTTATATTGTCATTTACACTGGGGCATTAGTACGACATACAAAATCTAGTCTTATATGTAATGATTGGCCATTATGTAATAATGAACAGTTTGCATTTCCTACTAATTTATATGAGTGGGTACAAATGGGGCATCGTGCTGCTGCAGGGTTAATATTTATTTGGATTTTAATCATAACCATTCACGTAATGCGAAATTATAAAAACCAACGGGCAATTTACTGGGGATGGACGATCTCGTTAATATTAGTCTCCTGCCAAGTAATCACTGGTATGTTAGTCGTGTTAACCAAACTAAATCTTTACTTAGCTCTACTACATTCATTATTTATCTCCCTATTATTCGGTTTGTTATGCTATATGATTCTATTATTATCAAGAAGTAAATTGAATGATTAAGAACAAAACCTGTTTCTATCGTTTCCGAAGGACTTTAGACAGACGGCTTGCTATATGATTACCGAGTGAATTTTTAGGATATGCTTGGTTGTGACTGACGTCACAACCAAGCATATCCCTTTTTACGGTAATCTTATGGCGATTAGCTGTCCGTCGCCCTCCTGCAGCTATTAGAAACAGGTAAGTGCGTTTTGATAACGAGAGAAAAGACACTTTCATATTCATAGAGGGGATGACAGTCTAAGTACGCGACATCTTGTCGCAACGACTGGCTGACCCTCATCGTGCGGGCCTCGAAGATACAATTTCGTTCGCGATCTCACTTCTTTATTTGGTAAACTCTTACTATTTCTCTTAATTTCCACTAGTATTAAAGAAAATCTACTTCATTCATCATTAAGCAATAGCATCCCTAATTCAACTGCAATTTCAGAAAGATTTTCTTCCTACATTAACTGAAATTAATCTTATTATCCCTAGCGATAAGCTTGTAAATCTTAAATTGAGTACTACACATTATTTTGATTGTAGTGAAAGGTGGCGACTCCAGCGGGACCAGCACGAGCTGAAAGCCCCGCTAGAACGTTTAAAAGGGACAAAGGCTAGAGCGCCACATCGTGTGGCAACGCCTTCGTGACCAACATCCTGTTGGCCTGAGGAGATTGAAGCCGCGCCCGCGGAAAGCGTCCACCTGAAACGGAAATCAGTAGTATTTTTCATTCTTTCAAGTCACATGAACCCAGTGTTCACTGGACATTTTTATATACTTATTCTAAAGTAAAAGGCTATTAGACATGAATGTCTAACAGCCTTTTATTTATTGCTTATTCTTTTTCCATCTCTATTAATAAATCACCAGTTGCAATCGCTTCTCCAGCTATAACATGAATCTCTTTGACAACTCCATTATATGGCGCTTGTACAGTGGTTTCCATTTTCATTGCTTCCGTAATAAGAAGATGTTGACCTCTTTTAACTTTGCTACCTGTAGAAATGGCCACCTTTAGTACAGTCCCTGGCATAGTTGCACCAATATGGCCCTCATTCTTTAAATCTACCTTTTGTTTAGATAAATGGCTCACTTCCACATTCAAATCCTGAATAGAAACTTCACGTGGTTGACCGTTTAATTCGAAGTACATAATACGATTTCCATCATGAGTCGGCTCGCTTATAGACACAAGCTTGATGATTAACGTTTTTCCAATCTCGATTTCTACTTCGATCTCTTCTCCTAATCTCAATCCGTATAAAAATGTTGGTGTATCTAATACGGAAACATCCCCAAAGTTTTTATTTGTTTCACTATATTCTTCAAAAACCTTTGGATAAAGAGTATAGGCAAGAATCTCTTGACTAGTAACAGGACGATTTAATTTATGGAATAGCATCTCTTTAATTTCCTCGAAGTCCACGGGCTCCAACAATTCACCCGGACGCACCGTGATCGGTTGACGATCCTTGAGGACTATTTTTTGTAATTCTTGCGGGAATCCTCCATAAGGCTGACCAATATACCCTTCAAAAAACTCTATAACAGAATCTGGGAAATCTATTGTCTTACCTCTCGTAATGACAGAAACTTCATCTAAATTATTTTGAACCATGAATAGAGCCATATCCCCTACCACTTTAGAAGAAGGTGTAACTTTCACTACATCTCCAAACAATAGGTTTACACGAGAATACATTTCTTTTACTTCTTCCCAACGTTCTCCAAGTCCTACTGCTTTTGCTTGTTGTTGAAGATTACTATATTGTCCACCCGGCATCTCATGCACATAGATTTCCGTGTGGGGACTCATCATGCCACTTTCAAAGTCTTGATAATATTTTCGAACATCTTCCCAATAATAAGAGATTTTTTCAAATGCATCGATATTTCCAATAACTTCTCTTTTAGAACCTTTTAATGCGTAACTTAAACTACTTGCACTTGGTTGAGAAGTTAAACCAGCCATTGCACCTAATGCAGTATCAACGATATCAACTCCAGCTTCTATTGCTTTAGCATACGTATACACACCGTTACCACTAGTATCATGTGTATGAAGGTGAATAGGGATATCTACTGTGCTTTTTAGCTCACTTACTAAACGATAAGCTGCTTCTGGTTTTAATAGTCCTGCCATATCTTTAATCGCTAAAATATGCGCACCTGCATTTTCTAATTCTTTCGCCATGTCTTTATAGTATTGAACCGTATATTTGTCTCTAGAGTCATCTAAAATATCTCCAGTGTAACATAGCGCTGCTTCTGCAATTTTCCCAGATTGTCTAGTGGCATCGATTGCAACTTCCATCCCTTTAATCCAGTTTAGGCTATCAAAGATTCGGAATACATCAATACCAGCTTCTGCAGACTTTTGTATAAACTCTCTTATCACATTATCTGGATAGTTTTTATACCCTACTGCATTAGCTCCACGGAATAACATTTGGAATAATACATTTGGAATCATTTGTCTCATTTTTAACAAACGGTCCCAAGGATTTTCTTTTAAAAAGCGGTAAGCAACGTCAAAAGTTGCTCCTCCCCACATTTCATATGAAAATAAATCAGGCATACCCTGTGCAGATTCTTTAGCAATACCGAACATATCATGAGAACGGACTCGTGTTGCTAATAATGATTGGTGAGCATCTCGGAAAGTAGTGTCTGTTAACAACACACCTTGTTGTTCCTTCACCCACTTAATAACTCCGTCGGCACCTTGCTGTTCCAAAATTTGCTTTGTACCAATAGGAGGAGCTGCACTCAAATCAAAACTAGGTGTTCTACTTGCACCAAAAATAGGCTTGGATTTTTTCTCGATACCTGGGAATCCATTAACTGTAACATTCCCAATATAATTTAATAATTTAGTCCCGCGGTCTTTGCGATTTGGGAATAAAAATAATTCAGGTGTAGAATCGATGAAACTCGTATTAAATTTACCAGAAATGAAGCTTGGATGTTTTACGACATTTTCTAAAAATGGGATGTTCGTTTTTATTCCTCTAATTCTGAATTCCTGCAAATTTCTATCCATTTTAGCTGCTGCTTCTTTAAAGGACATGCCCCAAGTAGAAACCTTCACTAACAAAGAATCATAGTAAGGGGTGATGATAGCCCCTTGGAAACCATTCCCTGCGTCTAAGCGTACACCAAATCCACCACCGGAGCGATAAACCATTAGTTTACCTGTATCGGGCATGAAGTTGTTTAATGGATCCTCAGTAGTTACACGAGATTGAATCGCAAATCCAAATAACGGCATGTTTTCTTGATTTGGAATGCCCATTTCGTCACTATTAAGTGCTGTACCATCCGCTATTTTGATCTGTGCATGGACAATATCTACACCAGTAATCATTTCCGTAATCGTATGCTCTACTTGAATACGTGGATTTACTTCGATAAAATAGAATTCGTCATCCGTCACTAAAAATTCTACCGTTCCAGCATTTATGTAAGAAACATTTTTCATTAATTTAACAGCTGCTTCACAAATTTTATCGCGCAACTTTGGATCCAACGAATTGGAAGGTGCTATTTCCACAACTTTTTGATGTCTTCTTTGAATAGAACAATCACGTTCATATAAATGGATTAAATTACCTTCTGCATCTCCAAGAATTTGTACTTCAATATGTTTCGGTTGGTAAATATAACGCTCGACATATACTTCATCTGAACCAAAAGCAGCTTTTGCCTCTGATCTAGCACGTTCAAAGGCACTTTCAAGCTCGTCTTCAGATTGTACTACACGCATACCACGTCCGCCGCCACCTAAAGACGCTTTAATCATTAAAGGATAGCCATGATCTTTGCTAAAGGCACGTACCTCTTCAACAGTATCTAATGGACCGTCACTCCCTGGAATAACAGGTATACCTGCAAGTACTGCTTGTTCACGAGCTTTTACTTTATCTCCAAACATATCTAAGTGCTTAGAGGTAGGTCCGACGAAGATAATCCCTTCCTCTTCACATCTTTTCGCAAAATCTACATTTTCAGAAAGGAAGCCATACCCTGGATGGATTGCATCAGCTTTACTTTCTTTTGCAATTCTAATGATATCTTCAATATCTAAATATGCATCGATTGGCTTCTTACCTTCACCAACTAAATAGGACTCATCGGATTTAAATCGATGAAACGAACCGCTATCTTCTCTTGAGTAAATGGCAACTGTTCGAAGGTTTAACTCCGTACAAGCTCGAAAAATACGTATTGCAATTTCTCCTCTATTTGCTACTACAATTTTTTTGATTTTATTCATCCAAATTTGCCCCTTTTCGTCGCTATTTTTTTTCGTGTTTCACAAACATAGATACGTTCATCAAAATCCCAAGTGCAGCCGATAAAATAATAATCGAAGTACCACCGTAACTAATAAACGGAAGTGGCACGCCCGTCAGCGGAATAATTCCAAGCATTCCTCCTAAATTTATAAAGGTTTGAAAGCCTATAATACTACCTATGCCCGCAGCAATCATTCGGGCTTGGGGATCCTTTGTAGATAAAGCAATACTAATCGCTTTAAATACAATAAAGAACAATCCACATAATACAATTAATACGCCAATTAGACCAAGTTCTTCTGCTATGATAGCCATGATAAAATCAGTATGTGGTTCGGGCAAGTATCCATACTTCTGATTGGAATTTCCTAAACCTAAGCCAGTTAAACCACCTGATCCAATGGCGATATAACCATTTACAATTTGATACCCATAATCTTGTTCAAAATCAAAAGGATTAAAAAATGCTTCTAACCTTCCTCTACGATGGGGAGTCAATAATGCATCTTTCATCATATAGATTGCAAATAGACCAGCTGTTAAAACTATACCAATTAATCCGATTATTTTCGAAAATGACTTAAATTTAATTCCACTAGCTGCAATTACTGAAATAGCTACGAAACTAATAATCATCGTATTCCCAACGTCTGTCTCCATCATTATTGATACGAACACACAAAATAACACAATTAATGGTGGTCCAACGGATTCATTTAATTTATCTAATGTACCATTTTCAGACTTTTTTGCAAATATCCCTGCAAAATATAAAACTATCACAAGTTTCGCAATTTCAGAAGGTTGTATGTTAAAACCCAAATCAATCCAACTCTGCGAGCCACTTTCTCCACCAACACCGATAAAATGAACTAATAATAAAAGTGTAAACATAACAAGAAGCATTAGTTTCATTATTGCTTTATTTTTATAATGCTTATAAGGAAAAAAGGCGGTTATAAAGAATATGGGAATGCTAAGTATTAAATTTGATTTTTGCTTAGTAAAAAAACGGTCAGGCTCCCAACCATAATTGAGTACTGCCCAGCC
>NZ_JAIZDB010000016.1 GCF_029533155.1 Psychrobacillus antarcticus
GCTGTTGATGTTCGTTAAAAAGTATTTTACTCATAATGTTTTCTCCCGTTCAAAGTTTGTAAATTTTAGTATAACGGGGTTTTGAAAAAGAAAAAACCCTGAATAGCTACACTTTTTATAAAGTGTCTACTATTCGGGGTTCAGTTCACTCACAAAGATCACTTGGTTTTTAATTCGAGTGATCTTTTTTTTATCCATTTTTGTAATCTCTTTAGGGCTATACCGAAATAGAATATTTAGTATTTCATTACCAATGAATATTCTCTTCAAACTCTGCGCATCCTATTTACTGTGTGAAAACAAATTAGTTAAGGAGTGGGATTATGGGAATATTAAGTGGAAACCCAAAAGACGAGCCATTACATTATGGTGAGGTGTTCGGCATTTGGACAAATATAGCTACCAACAATGGATTGATAGCTGCTTATCAAACATTTATTAATCACACAGGTGATAAGGAATTAGAAAATATCATCGAAGAATCGATTCAAGGTATGAAGGATGAGAACAAGCAGCTAGAAGTAATACTAAAAATAAATGGTATAGCTCTCCCTCCTGCACCTCCTGAACGCCCGGTTGCCAAATTAGAGGACATTCCTCCTGGTGCAAGATTTAATGATCCAGAAATCAGTGCAGCACTTTCAATGGATGTTGCTGCTGGTTTAGTCGCATGTAGCCAAGCAATGGGAGCGAGCATTAGAGAAGATGTTGCTTTAATGTATAGCCAATTCCATTTGAGCAAAGCCCAATTAGGTGCAAAATTGTTACGATTGAACAAAAGTAAAGGATGGCTCGTTCCTCCACCACTACACTTAAACTCTCCGGATAAAGAATAATTACAATTTAAACAAAAATAGGCAACTACTTGTTCAATTTCAAACAAGAAGTTGCCTATTTTTCGCTCCTGTTAATAAAAGGCTCGTTAGTAGAACATAAATGCATGATATAAACCTAGGTATTGAAATAGTCGACCTGAACATGAGTGGGGACCATTTCCCTTTTACTATTAGATGTTACAAATCATTAATCGTATCAATTAATCCATCAGAGGAATGTGCAATGATTTCTATTGCTTGATTTAGTTCATTTAAAATGTTAGAAATTGTAGTTATTTCCTCATTAGATCGTTCACTCTGCATCTTAATTCCTGACATAGCTTCTACAATATCATCAAAAGAATTAGAAACTTGAATATATGTTTCTGCACCATTATTAATAAGAAGGTGCATTTCTGAAACGGATTGAGTCATGTCTACAATTCCATCATCTGTCTCTTGAATGAGAGAAGTCACATTATCAATCGCCTTTTTGGTTTCCTCGGAAAGTTTTCGAACTTCTGATGCAACGACTGCAAAACCTGCACCGTGTTCTCCAGCACGTGCTGCTTCAATTGCAGCGTTCAGCGCAAGCAGATTTGTTTGATTCGCGATAGATGTTACTAAACCAACAATTTCTCGAATTCTATTAGAGGAAATTTGAAGTTGCTCCATTTTTTTCTGCAACATTCCAATACTTTCATGTATTAATTGCATTTGCTTAGTTTGTTTACCTAGTAGAAGTTGCCCTTCTATAGATTTCTCCTCTGAATGTGTAACAAATGAGAGACTTTTTTTAGTAAACTTTTCTATCGTTTTTGCTTGGAAAGCTAACTGTTCAACAGATGCACTCGTTTCCTCACTAACAGTAGCAAGTTCTTGAGCTGTATCGTGTACTCCTTGTTTAACCGAATCTTGCAGTGCTTTTACTTCTAACCGCAGTCTCGTATTTTCTAATTCATATGCTTCTAATACTAATTGTTGTTCTAAATTCAGTATTTTATTGATCGCATTTAAGGCATTAATTCGATCCTCTGTGGATATCGATAATTCATGAACAAATTGAGAAAATTCATAGTGTAATGTTTCAAAAGCACCCATATACCATTTCGGTTCTAGACCAATTCTGACATGTACTTGAGCAATTATTTTTCTTTGAGATAAATAGTTAGAGTCAATTACTCCAGCGAACATTTGATTCAAATGGCGATACAATGTTTTTTTCAGTCGTTCGACACTGCTGTTATCTGTAATAATCTTCATTAATTTAGGCTCGGCCTCTAAGGATTTATAGAAACGTACTACCGTACTATTTAATATTTTTTCAATGTAAGGTTGTAGATGTAGAAGAATAGAAAGGTCTTTATTAGTTAAGTGAATTAGCGCAATTTGTTTTTGTACTTCGGGCTCATTTGAGATATCCAATGTTACAGGAAGCATTTCTTTAAAATCAATCGTGCATGTTGAATCCTTTTTGTTAAAAAATAACGACATTTAAATTTCCCCTTTTTGATAGTAGCTAAGTGGCTGAGGTTTTCCAAGTAAATATCCTTGAAATCCATCACAGCCTTCGTCTATTAAATAATTTAGTTGTGCTTTCTCTTCAATTCCTTCTTCAAATATTGTAAACCCTAGTTCATGTGCTAAATGTATGGTTCCGTTAATAATAGCTTTACTTGTTTCGGATATTAAGGCATCTTTCACAAAGCTTTGATCAATCTTTATGCAATTAATCGGAAAGCCTTTTAAATACTTTAAACTAGAGAAGCCAGTGCCAAAATCATCTAATTCTACTTCCATCCCAAGATCTCGTAATTGACGAATAACAGACACTACATAATCTATGCGTGTAGTTTAAACCCCTTCTGTAATTTCAATTTTTATATAACTTGGATCTTTCTCGTAGTCATTATATAGTTGTTTAATCCTTGAAATGAGAATCTTATCAAAAAACTGTTTTAAGGACAATTTAAATGCAACTTTTACTTTTTTCCCAATAGCTTATTGTAATTTGGGTAGATCTTGTAATACAAGCTCAAATAATAAATAACCTAACGGAATGATTAACCCTGTTCGTTCAGCTAATGGGATAAATTCTCGGGAGATACTGACCCTAAAATAGGATCATTCCATTTCACAAACGATTCAAAACTAGTACACTTCATCTCAGTATTACACTGAGGTTGGTAGTGCTGTTATTCCTGTAGAAATTGTTGTCCACACATCTAGAAAAAAAGAATTTTCACGGAAATTTGAATTGATGATTTTATGTATTTTACCTATTAACTCTATAGAGCTGTATTGAGATATCTCACAAAACCTATCGTTTACAAATGTAATTTTACCAAATATATCTGTAACAGCTAATAAAATAGTGGAGTTTAGGGCAGCTTGTATATCATTTAATTTTATTAAATCCTATTGAATCATTTGCTTTCGCTCCTAACACGAATCCCTACAAAAGAAATTATTTAATATTTAATATAATTTTAATATAATTTATAGTACCATATCTAACCGTTTTTTCTTCGTTTAAGAAGAATTTAATATTCCTTCCAATAAACAGATGAAATAAGTGTTAAATTCTTAGCACTCTAACCACCAATTAACGAAAAGTGAAACATGATATTTTCAATAACAGCGGTTGCAGAAATAATACTTCAATATTTAGAGTTTGCTGGGTACTGTTTTTTGTTTTCAAAATGTGTTTGTGGACGATAAGAATAAAAGTAGTAAATGGGGTTTAATACAATAAATCGAGTAGAGGGAAAATAATTTAACTATTTTCGCCCCTCTCACACCACCGTACGTGAGTGGATAGTCTACACTTAGTTGGACAATCAAATTAAGGCAAGTAGAATAATACACAATAAGTGATTTTTAGTTTAAGAAGGATATCAAAATGAGCTTGGACATTTCCCAGCTCATTTTTTTATGTGCATTTTTAAATCAATCTTTATCTTTAACATAGCCAATAATTTATGTCTATAAATCATCAATTTTCGGGAACAGAAATTGAATTATAAATTCCTCCCCATACTTAGACTCAACTTCAATTCCAATCTGCAATTCATCGCATAATTTCTTTACAAGATACAGTCCTATTCCAGTAGACTGTTTTCTGTTAGGATTATCTCCTGTAAATCCTTTATCAAAAATGAAAGGAAGATCAGAGCTAAGCATCCCGATACCATTATCAGTTATCCTTAAATAATAACGGTTTTTTACGCTATCAAAACCAGTCTTTAACCAGATAAAGCTATCAATTTTTTCATTAGAGTATTTAACTGCATTAACAAGTATTTGCGTGAAAATAAACTGGAACGCATTTACATCTGACACTATTGGCGCATCTTTCATCTGGGAAATAACTTTAACTTCTCTTTCTTCCAGTAATGACTGAAGTTCCATCAAGACATCTTCACAACAGAGATTGAGTGAGACTCTCTCTAGTTTATAATCAACATGCGCTGCCTGTAATCTTGCATAAAATAGTATCCGTTCAACATTATCATTGATATTAATTCTTGCATGCTCAAGTCTTTGATACACTAATTCTGACATTTCTTCTTTGCGATTTTGTAAAACAAAGGTTAATAAAGAAATAGGTGTCTTTATCTCATGTACCCAACTTTCAATAAATTCTTCATAATCAAGTGACAGTAATTTAACCTCATCTAACTGGTCATTTAGAATCCGCAATTTATTTGCTAGATAATTCACCTTTTCTGTATGTATTTCACCAATAGATTCTATCAATACACATTCCTGCTCCAGGGATGGTTCTCTAAGAAAATTATAAAATACTTTGTCTTTCTTCATCTGACTTTTCCTAACAAGTAACATACCCAAGACAATACTAGCAGCAGAAAAAATAATCATCATACCAACTAAAAGCTCGAATGTTTCAGGATACGCTACCCAAGCCAGAAAAATAAAAAAAGCACTATTTATACAAAAAAGTAATATCCAAGCCCGTGATAGCTTTAGCATAGTTAGCCATTCCCTTGGCTTCACTGGTAGGAACCTCCTATTAATTGGTAACCAATTCCTCTGACAGTCTTGATTCGATTTGACAATCCAACTTCATCAAGCGTCTTACGTAATCTAGTCATATTCACTTGCAATATGTTCTCATCCACATATTCGCTACTTCCCCATAACTGATTAAATAACTCTTCTTTTTTCACCACTGAAGGTACAGCTTTTACCAATGACTTCATAATCATTCCTTCATTCTCTGATAATGAAATAGAATTCTTGCCAACATACAATACATTTGCCTTCTCATCTAGCTGAAAATCACCAGCATCTAAAAGAATATGCATATTTGCATATAGGTGCTGCAATTTTTGAATTCTAGCAATTAGCCGTTTCGGATGACAGGGTTTCGTTAAATAATCATCTGCCCCTAATTCCAATGCATGTAGCTCATCACGAAGTTGATTGCGTGAGGTTAGAACTAAAATGGGACCTATTCCTCTAGCCTTTAAGTATCGGCAAATTTGGAATCCAGATAGGTTTGGTAAATTTAAATCTAATATAATTAGCGATGGAGAAGCTGAAATAATATCTTCCAATGGCGAATCAAAAGAAGAGATACTCTCTACAGAATATCCCTCTTTTTCTAAAATACTTTCTAACTCTTCACGTAGGTAAACGTCGTCCTCAACAATGACGATCTTTGCCATGATTTCACTCCTACTCAATCTCTTTAAATTTCTTTATTTCTTCATCACTCTTTCGTTGAATCATCCATATATAACAAAGTTCAAAAACGATAAACACAATAAGAATAATTGCTACCACCATACTATTTTCTATGCTCAGTGTCGTGGAAGGGAATGCAGTCAACAAGGACCAAATACCAAAAACACTGCTGACTAATGATACCGAAATAACTAAACCAAAGTATAACCAAATTTGTTTCCTTGCTGATGAACAGAGTGATTCAATACTTGCTCCTAGCATAGCTACTGTACTATATCTATGTCTCGTACTTCGTTGTTGCATAAGAAAGTTTATGCCCAATACCGTATTTGCAATAATAAGAAACATAATACCTAGATAAAATGTCGTATAGCTTCCTGCCACTGTATAAAACAACTGTCTTCCCATGCTAGAAAGATAACTTTCAAAGTCTAAACCGAATGTATTCATCAACTGTTCTACTTCATACATCGCCTGCATTAAGCCTTTTTCCTCAATAAATTCAGCATTTAGGGTCATATTCCATAGCCATGGATCTTGAGACCTTCCAATGAAGCTGTCATAAATAGCATCAGGTACTATCAATGCATATGAGAGAGTAATCGCTCTATCTGCAACGACATTGCTTGTATACAGTGTCGACATTAATTCATATTGTTTCTCTCCTATACCAATTGTTGGATTATTCTGCAATGCTGTTCTTAATATATCATAAGAATATGAATATTCTTCATCTGAGTACATTGCAACTTCATCGTCTTCCAATATAATTGGAGCTTTGTTGATAGATGTTAGTATTGTATTATAACTAGAAAGTGAAATGTAATAAGGACTATCATTCATAGATAAATTCCTTAACAAATTTTCTTTTTCTTCTGAATTTTCCTCTTTGGAGATGGCTTCTTCTAATCCAGACCAAGTACGTGCAGCTGTATTTTCAGAAGTCTCTGAATCAATAGGCGAAAAATTTCCCAGTTCCATAACGTTATAACTGTTTACATAGGGCGCCAATTTATCAGAGGTTAGTGCAGAAACAATTTCTTCTTCTGATCCTTTAAACGTAAAGTCGACAGTTCTACTAGATGTAGCACTATTATTTAAAGCAGTAGAAGTTCCAAAAGCAAAACAAACCATCGCCATTAAAATTAACAGTGATGAAATGGCAAGAGAACCCCATTGATGCAAAACATTCTCTTGAAGTTGTCTAGCTGTAAATACAAATAAACCGGTAGAAGAACTGCTTTTACGTTTTACCCATGCTCCAATTAAACTTCCCAATCCACGAAACAAGATGAAAGTTCCACAGATTCCTATAATCAGTATTAACGCAAATATCCTATAATCAAGACTACGCAAATATAATACTGCCAATCCATAAGCTACGCATAGAAAAATTGCCCCAAGGAGTAATACTGCTCCACTCAGTATACCAACCATGCTCCACACAGGTGAAAGTACTCGTTGAGATTTTTCCTTTTGATCTTTTAGTAAATCTATTGGTTCCTTCCCGCTCATTCTAAAGCTAAGAATAAACACAGCCAATAATTGGACGACAATAAAACCAAATACCGTTAATCCTAGCCCAACCCAGGAGATGCGAAACTCGTGACCAATAATCCCCATACCAATAAGCCTTGAAGTTGCCAAGCTAATTAGCTCTGTTAAAAATAACGAAATGGGAACACCAATGCATAGAGCAACTAAACCATTCCACAATGTTTCACCCATAATCATGACGAACAGCTTGCTTTGCTTCATTCCCATCATTAAATACATGCCAAATTCATGACTACGTTGTTGTAGTTGGTATCTATTTGCAAAATAAACTAAGAAAAATACGAAGAACAGGGAGACCGCATAAAGTATCGGAATCATTAACAATAGCCTCTCTACCGCATCACTTTCAACGGTTTTGAGATATACGATAATATCTTGCTCACCAAGTGACAGGATGACATAAAAAGCTACAATAGAAATGACGAGTGAGGCAAAGTAAACCCCATTTTCTTTTCGAACTTTACGACTATTCCGCTTAATAAAATCAAAGAACATTGCTGCTCCCCCCACCCAACTGCGCCAAAACCGTCAGGATTCGCTCATAAAAAGCATTTTGGGTTTCTCCAGGCACTTTCTTTCGAAGCTCATGAAAAATCACACCATCTTGGATAAATAAAATTCTAGAACAATAGCTAGCTGCATTTGCATCATGCGTAACCATCAAAATTGTGGACCCTTCTTCCTGATTGTTAGCATATAATTTATCCATCAAGGTTTTTGCATTTTTTGTATCCAAGGCGCCCGTTGGTTCGTCTGCTAATACAATGCTTGGATTTGAAATCAATGCCCTTGCTGCAGCAACTCTCTGCTTCTGACCTCCTGACATTTGAGACGGAAATTTATTCAACACACTCTCAATATCAAATTGTTTCACTAATTTTTGAAGTTGTTCCTCTTGCTCTTCAGGATTTACTCCATGTATTGACAACGGTAAAATAATATTCTCTCTAGCAGTCAAGTTATCAATCAATTCAAACTCTTGAAATAAGTACCCTATCTTACTTCCTCTGTATTTCGCTAATTGCGATCCTCTAAATGAAGATATATTCTTACCCTCCAACAAGATTTGTCCTGCTGTTGGTTTTAGCATAGTTGCAACGGAATTAAGCAATGTTGTCTTGCCCGAGCCACTTGCTCCCATAATTCCAAGAAACTCTCCTGGAAGAACATCAAAGGAAACACCCTTTAACGCAACAGTTTCACTTTGTCCCTCACCAAATGTCTTATAAACTGCCTTAACTTGAAGTAGTTTATCTGAAATATTCATATAATTTCCTCCCATGTATCTTCTCTATAGTAATACCATACAATAAATAAATATTAATTAACTCTTACAGTTGTTGTAAGGTTAGAAGTTAGAGGAATTGAAACCACAATTTATTATCGAGATTAAAAAAGTACCAAGTCAAAAATAATTGACTTGGTACTCATATTATCAAAAAATCGCATTTCCTTCTTCAACTCAAAAGTTGCATTAGTTAAGTGGACACTTCACACTATATAGAAAAATGTATTTGATATAATGTCCTATAAAAGATTTTTTGAATTGATAGTCCTGTCTCTCTAACAACGTTACTTACTATTATTATGCAGTTTAAATGACTCTTCAAAGACACCCATTTAACATTCACATTTACAACTTCATCTTCACCAACTTTTCGGCACACCTTTTTAAGCATCTGATGAAGAGAATGTTACTGTTGATGGGCCTTCCGTAAACTCTTCAATGGTTTTACCACTACTACTAATAGTTTCGTAAGAGGAATCAATTTTTTGTGACGATGACAACTCTTAAATTAATCAGTACCATTTCAAATAATACCTTCTTCTACTAATCCACAGAACTAGTAATATAATCTCTACTCCCCATAAGATTGTGTTCCCCTGATCCTCAAAGAAAACACCTCCACATTGAATTTAGAGTATTAGATACCCGTTTTTCAACGAAAGGTGTTTTATTTTATCTTATTTTTATCGGGAGCTGTGTCCAAATACTTAATAAATATATTACTTTTTATATACTGAGATTCCTTTAACATATGTCTCTTCTACTATTATATGTTCAATTTCTTCTGGTGATATTTCTAAAATATCTTTATTGAGAATGATAAAATCGGCTTGATAACCAGATTTTAATTGTCCAATACTTGGAATACGAGTGATTTGTTGTGCACCACGAGTATATAATTCAATAGCTGTTTCTACATCTATCTTTTCTGCTTGTCCAGTATCAGTACCATCATATGCCACTCTTGTTACAGCAGATTTTATACCTATAAAAGGATTCACTGGATCTGCCCATGCAGTAGCAGGTGCGTCAGAAGAAAATGCAACAGGTATACCTGCTTCTAGCATTTTATTAACAGGATAGGTTGTTTTTGTACGCTCGACTCCTAAATTCTTTAAATAACTTTCAATTTCTGCATATAGAAATATAGGTTGTGGAACAAAAGCAATCCCCATTTCAGCAGCTCGTTCTATCGCTTGAGCGGTAGGCATGGCTGCATGTTCAATTCGAATGGATGGGCCATCTTGTATCCAACTTTCCATTCCGTAAAACGTATTTACGATTAAATCTATCGCCTGTTCGCCCATTGCATGTACTACCAATTGAACACCATGTTGTTTAGCATATTCCATAGCTTCCAATAGCTCATCTTCCGAAGTTGTTGCGATTCCGTAGTTATCTTCATCACCTAGAAATGACGGATTGATCCAAGCAGTTCTTCCTGATACACTTCCGTCTGCAAATAGTTTCACGCCACCAATATGAATAGGATTTTCACGATTAGTGTTTTCCTCATTTAAAATAGGATTCACCTTTAAATCATGCCACATATAGTAAAGAACCACGTTATGCGTTAAACCTTTTTCTCTAGCTAGGGTATAGATATCTACATAGTCCATAGGTTTGTTGCTAGCCATTAAATCGGTGATTGATGTAATACCATGTGCATATAAAGACTTTGTAAGTTCAGCGAGTCTAGTAGCGTTCTCTTCCATAGAAAGCTGAGGCATTTTATCTAGCACTAATAATCTAGCACTCTCTCGTAACACACCCGTTGGTTCCCCGTTCATGTCTCGATCGATTTTACCTCCTGCAGGATCAATTGTATGTTTATTTATTCCTGCGATTGCGAGTGCCTTACTATTTACAGAAATGATATGACCACATGTACGTGTTATGACAATTGGCTTATCTATAGAAACCTGATCTAAATCATGTCGATTAGGTGTACGTCCCTCTTCCAATTTCCCTTCATCGTAACCCCAACCTTCTATCCATTCTTCGTCAACCATTTTTGCTAATTCTTTTATCATGTCCCCTATGGAGTATACTAATGGAGGAGTACATGCAATTTGTTTAGAAGAATTCGCTAGTAAAAGAGGGTGCATATGTGCATCGATAATTCCCGGTAGAACTCGGCGACTTTGTAAATCAATTATTTCCCCTTGAAAATCTTCCATTTCATCTTGGTCACCTATCCACTCAATTATTCCATTATGAATAATCATTGCATTCGCATATTTTTGGTTCGTATTAGACGTGAAAATTTTACCATTCTTAAACATTACTTTTGTCATTTCCAAGGTATAAGTCTCCTTTGTCATGTTAAGATAAATTATTTTGCCTCTACAGAATGAATCGGATTAGAGGTTTTCCTTGTGTGAACATATTTATATAGAACGCTTCCAAATATAAATCCGATAATGGCTGGTACTAACCAACTAAAACCATTTGCACTTAACGGAAGTTTTGCTATCACATTAGTCAAAATTGGTATTGTTAACCCTAAAGAGTTTACAGTTTCAAAAAGACTTACGATGAACGTTAATAATATTGCTCCTTGATAAGATCCTGGATTTGGAACAAATTTGCGAAAAGTTCCTAAAAATACTAATACAATGGCTACCGGATATAGTGCAGTAAAGATCGGCATTGTATAAGTGACAATTGCACCAACGCCTGCTGAACCTATTACAATACCAACGACACAAACTATAGCTACCCATAAACGATATCCTAGTTTGTTTTTGGTTAAGTCATTCAAGAAATCAGCGATTACAGCAATTACTCCGATAGCAGAAGTTAAGCAAGCTAGTGCAATTGCTACCGCCAGAGCAATGGAACCAAAGCTACCAAGTGAAATATCTATTAAACTGGATACTAAAGCAGTGTCTTCAATACCTTGTTCGAAAAAGCCACTTCCTGAAGCTCCAAGAAATAATAAACCCCCGTACACAACTAATAATCCTAAACCAGCGATTAGCGTTCCAGTTAAAGCCATTGAACGTGCTTGCTTTCCTTTATAACCAAAAGCCGCTATTGCTGCGATAAAAATAGGTGCACAAAAGATTCCAGTTACTACATCGCCCGTTTGATAAGCACTAATAAACGCATTAGAGAAAGCATTTTGTATTCCTGTTTCAACTGGTACACCAATTGGATCTAGAATACCCTTTCCAACAATAAACAATAGAATAATTACTAGCAAAGGTGTGAGTATTTTGCCTATTTTATCAATAACATTCGATTTATCCATAGCAAAATAAAAGCTGATAGCAAAAAATACAATAATTGTAACTAAAGAGGGGACCTTTGGAAATAACTGATGAACCCCAAGCTCATGCGTTGTTGCAGACATTCGTGGAATAGTCACGAGCATTCCAATGCCAACCATCAATAATAAGTTAAAGACTTTATAAAACCAAGGACTAATGGGTCTAGTTAAATCCTCAAATTTCCCACCAGCATTTAGAATGGCAACCACCGCTAAAAGAGGAAAAACAATACCAGTAATACAAAAACCTATTAATGCTAACACCCACTCAGTTCCCGAAACATTTCCAATGGAAGGTGGGAATATTAAATTTCCAGCACCAAAGAAAATTGCAAATAATGCAAACCCCACTAATAGACTGTGTTGAGTATATTTTTTCATTTCTTTTCCCCTCTTTCTTTCTATTACTTATCTTCTTTCAATTGAAAGCCCTTACAAAAAAATAAAAATATAATATTTTGTTTCTTTTATCTTAATTAATAATTCAAAATAAAAAAAGGCGGTAAATTTTTCACCCCCTTCGTAAAAATATTTTTACCTCAATTCATATTTTTCCATTTTATATTTTAATAATTGTTTAGAGAGACCTAACCTTCTAGCAGTTTCTGCAAGTTTTCCTCCGGTATTATTTAGCTCTTTCTCAATTAAACCTTTTTCATATTCCTCTACTTTATCTTTCAGATTAAATTTATTATCCGAGAGCGTTATTTTCTTCAATGCACTTGAGAAATCCCTTATTTTCGCTGGTATATCGCTTAAGTTAATTTCATTTGAGCTTGCAATATTATACGCAGTTTCTATAGCATTTTTTAGTTCTCTCACATTACCTGGCCAATTATATTGTTGAAAGGCATGGAGCACCTCATCATCCAATTTTTCAATTTTAATTTGCATGTGACGATTATAAAATTCGATATAATAATGAATAAGTGCTTCTATATCCTCTTTCCGTTCAGATAATGGTGGTAAATCAAATTGAAAAACACTTAATCGGTAATACAAGTCTTCACGTAATAATTTGTCTTTCATTAATTTATCTGTATTTTCATTTGTTGCCGCTATTACTCGAATATTCAAATGAATATCCTGTTTTCCACCAACTCTTCGAATGAGTTTGTCTTCTATTACTCTCAATAATTTAGCTTGAAGTTTAATATCTAAAGCACTAATTTCATCTAAAAAGATAGTGCCACCGTTTGCTTGCTCTAACATTCCAGTAATAGTAGGCGTTGCAGAAAGATGCTCTTTCTCCGTTCCAAATAATATATGTTCCAAAAAAGTTGGTGGAATTTCACTAGCATTTATAGAGATAAACGGTTGTGCATAGCGATTGCTTAGATTGTGAATAGACTGCGCCACAATTTCTTTACCCGTCCCCGTACCCCCATTTATCAATATTGTTGAATCGGTACTAGCAACTTTTTTTATTTTCCCCTTTATTTCATCCATTACATTACTTTGCGAAATAAGATTATCGATTGTATATATGGTGTTGTTTTTTCGATATATTTTATGACTAGCAAATTGCTCGAGTAATTGTATATTTTCTTTTTGATAGTAGTGTTTCGAAAACTCTATAGCTCCTATGATCGAGGTTCCATTATGAATAGGGAAGGTAGAACTTCTAGAAGTATATGTAAAGCCATTATTGGATGTTAGTTCTTGTTCGGTATTCCATATAGGTTCACCCGTTTTTATAACGGACATTAAAGTACTTTTTTCGATTGGTAAGTTTTTATAAAAGGATGTTACACTTTTTCTTAAAAACTCTTCTGGTTTGAGCCCAAGTTGCTTCAAAATATGTAAATCTGCTAAATCGTAGAAAATTGTTATCCCATGTTCATCAACAACTAACACATTATCATACTCAGATAAATGTGCGGGTTCTTTTAAATTCATGCATTCATCAATCCTTTCCTGTGTTGACATACCAAATCTGCTATTTTATATTGTTTTTTTCTTGTTCCTATTGTAGGTTTTGCATTTCTTAACTCCCTCTTAATATCCTCTTCAGATAATCTTTTTACGTAATACACATATTTTTTTGATATTCCGTAAAGTTTTCAGATGCATTATCTTATGATGAAGTACTTCCATTCTAATAACGGTCCACCCTGGAATCCTCTTTTGAGTATTACTATTCTACATTAAACAATTCCTTTATATCACACTTCTCTTAAACTAACCCGTTGCAACAAGAAAAAGTGCTCTACTTCTTCTTGAAGTAAAACACCTATCAGTTCATCAGGACGAAATATTCAATGCATAATAAACGAATTTGAGCCTCCGACCATTCATTTCGAATTCTTCCCTACTAGTACCTATTCTCTCAAATCCATTTTTCTCCAAAACTCTTTGTGATGCTATGTTATTTGTTGTTGTTTTAGCTTTAATCTGTTTTACGCCTTCGTCAGTCACTGTTTCTACTAATAGTTTTAATGCTTTTTTAGCAATTCCTTTACCAGTGTGTGCTTGTCCCACCCTATATCCTAGGTAACCGATTTTATCAGATTCATCCATATCCACTAGATTTATTCTTCCTACAATTGAGCTATTATGATCTTTAATTAAATAGAAACATGAACCTCCAATTACTTGTTCTTCAAGTAGAGTTTCATGTCTTTTTTTAAAAGTCTCAGGGTTATAGTATCCATCTCCACGCGTCGGTACCATTTCCTCGAAAAAAGTTCTGTTTCCAAGTTCAAAATTATACAAATCTTCTGCGTCTGTAACAAGTAACTTTTCAATAAATATATCCATTTGTACAACCGCCATTCAATTTTAATAGGTTTCTACTTTATATTTAAAGTCTTTTGTTGTGTTCAACATATAATCTTGCCATTCAAAAAGAAAAAGTAAACTTAAGATAAATGAATTTTAATTAAAGGGACTGTTTTTTTGTAGTTTCATAATATATTTTAATGCATCATGGGTATCGCTAAAAGTCACTATATTACTTAACGTTCCAATTCTAACTGCCAATTTAGGTTTAATACCAACTATAATGCATTGGACTCCTAATAATTTTAAACATTCGTGTAATTTTTGAAGCGTTTGCCTTACACTGTCATCAAAATTATTTATCCCACTGAGACTAACAATAACAAATTCTATACCTTTAGAGATACATTCCTCTAATACAACTGGTATTATTGTTTCTCCTCGAACCACATCAAATTCCCCTATAAGGGTAAGAGCTATCGTATTATCCCAAATATTAAGTATTGGAGTAGATAATTCACTGACTTTTTCCTCCAATCTCTTTGCTTCATCCGCTTGGCTAGTAACATCCATGAGCATTACCATGTAGCCTTTGACCTCCTGATTTTGGTCCTCTATGCATTTTATTGGAGTTATTACGATATCAGCTATAAAGTTGTTTTTAATATTAATCCTTGCTCTATGGCCTTTCTTTAATCCTGACATTACTTGATGTTGGTGTGCAGGTTCTTTGTGAAAGACATCCATACTCAAGCCAATTAAATCATCTGAATTGGAAAATCCATATAAACGAGCAATTGAATTAAGTGATTGTCTAGCGTATGAATTTAACCAAATAACTTTATAGTCTGTATCCGCAATAATAATATTTTCGCCAATACTATCTAAAGCATCTGTGCCATCTATATTTAAGGGTAATAACCGATTGTTCACAATTTCCCCACCTTTTTTTAAAATATAACTCATTATATACCTATTTATTGAGCCGCCGTTAATTTAACGTCATTGATCTAAGCTATCTAGAATAGAGGTGACATAACATGTTTTATTATTTATCTCATCAAGATAATAACGAACGACCAACATTAGGTCTGGTATGTGGTGATCGATATAGTCTAATAATAGATTCTGGTAGTTCACCTCAGCATGCTAAGGGCTTTTTACTAGAGATCGTGAAACTAAATGTCCCATCAGTTAAATATGTTGCTATAACCCATGCACTTTGGGATCATTTCCTAGAAATGAATGAATTTGATGCAACTGTCATATTTAATAGTCAAACAAACGAAATGATAAAAGAATGGCAAACTTTATCCTATGACGATAGTTCACTTCAAAGCTATGTGAATACTAATCTAATGACTGCTATGTGTATGAAAATTGTACAAGTTGATATGCCAAACAGGGATAGTACTTACATAAATAATTCTTGACAATATTCAGAATAATTAGTACTCTGAGTTAATTAATCGTAAAGGGAGAGATACATATGCATAGAAAAACACTGACTTCTTCATTCAAATTGGAGGGCATGTTGGTTTAATAATATGATCTCCGATTTGATTCAAACCAGAATCATCTAAATCGGAGGAATTATAGTGAGCATTCAAAGTTTTTATTACACAATCACAAGTTCTAGATCGTTTTTTATTCAAATGGTATTCACATTAAATGCTATTTATTATGTAACGCAAGCAGATTTAAATGCTTTGGAACTAGTTCTAATTGGCACAATCATGGAAGTTTCCGTCCTATTATTTGAAATGCCAACGGGCTTGTATGCAGATCACTATGGACGTAAACGTTCTCTTGCACTGGGCACAGTTATTATTGGTTTGGCTCATGTACTTGAAGGGAGTACGCCAGAATTTTGGGCGATTGCTTTCGCTTCTGCGATGTGGGGAGTTGGTTGGACCTTCATAAGTGGAGCTGAACAAGCATGGATTGCGGATGAGTTAGATGGCGAAAACTTAGAAACCACTTTCCTTCGTGGTTCACAATTTTCATCTTTTGCACGTTTTGTAGCAATTTTGGCCAGTGTGGCGATTGCGGCATTTTGGTCGTTGCAAACGGTTATTATAATTGCAGGTGTCATGCTGATTGCTCTTGCAATCTGGACATTCATTAGGTTACCTGAAACCAAATTTGTTAAAATAACTCGTGAAAAAGGTGTCTCGGGTGTCACTCATATGGTTACTACCATCAAGGTTGGGCTATCACAAATTCGCGGGAACACTATTCTAGTTAGCATAGCGGTTATTACGTTATTTTGGGGACTTGCCAGCGAAGGATTCGATCGTTTATATGGTGCCCATTTCATTACAGACTTTCATTTGTCGGAAAATGAGTCCATCTATTGGTTCGGTGCTTTTTATGCTGTTGCATTTTTACTTAATATTGTCGTACTACGTTTTATTGAGAAAAATGTGAAAGGTCGCTATGCAAATGTGCTTTTGATTACAAATACGGTGTTGCTAGGAACGATGATTATTTTCGCATGGACAGGTCATTTCTGGGTAGCTGTGGCGATGTATTGGGTGACAAGTGCACTGAGAAATGTAAACTATCCATTAATGAGCATCATTACAAATGAACAAATTGAATCGAAAGGTCGAGCAACAACACTTTCCATGTTCGGGCAACTTGATGCTTTTGGCCAAATTGTTGGAGGCCCAATAGTAGGATTGTTAGCATTATTCACAACAATTGCAGGAGGCATCTCTGCATCTGCATTCCTAATTTTACCCGCTCTTTATTTCTTGTGGCGAATGAAACGAAAAATGGTTCTTTCATAATTTTTTAGTACTTGGTGCGAATGATCATCAGGTACTTTTTTGATTTGATACCAGAGATAAGAGCTACTCTGTTAGTGAAAGTAAAACAAAATATGAAAAATTAGAGTGTCTTCCTTATTGAACTATACTAATGTGTTAGTTCAATAAAAAAAGGCTTTACTCCTCCTTGAAGTAAAGTTAGTAATAGGTAAGCCTTTGAAGTTATCTCCAGCTTTTCCCCTACTCCGCACGGAACGTGACAGTTTCCCGTCATTCCGCGTTTCATCTAGCGATGGTTTTAGTCATTATAAGTTTCAAGTTACTCTTCCTCGAAGAGCTTGCACTGTGGCATTATTCTACTAGGAGATGATGTTCCCACGTTCTTACCAGACCGGTGCAATGCACGGCTGAAAAATAATTATTACCGACCGCTAGACTTGGGGCTGTTCCTCCACCTCGATTACAGAGGTTTCACGGGTCGTACCCCTACCCTCATAAGGCTTATAGCAACCGTTTCGGGTGACAGCTCTTGAAACAATGTTCCTTAGTACCTTACAACGTAGCTATACATGCTAAACGTAGGTGCTTCCTTTAAGCCTGTGAACTGGATACCGCCATTGTTCGGTATAGTGTATTTCAGAGGGTGCATTTTTACTTTACACCGTTCACCCCATCATTGGATGGTACACAAGTTTCCTCCTGTTCTAACTTTAGACCCGTACCTACGGAAGTTCGTCAGTTCCTTTATGTAGGAACTATTCTCACCATATTTAGTTTTTTCAGCCATGCGATCTATCCTTCGGCATACCTTCTACATAAGGATGGCTTCAGCCTAGTTCAACCGAATGTACCTGTGCTTCACACCCCATGACCAGTCAATCAGGACGCATGCAGGAGTATTGATGGGATAGTTTCAGGAAACATGGCTCCGTCATTCCTATCCTCCGTTGTAAAGTTGAAATTTATTTATATAAATCTCCTGTATTTTCACGCCAGAAGGCGCTTATAACAGAACTTGTCGCGCGCACCCGTTAGTTGAAGAAAGAAATATGCTTACTGATTAATTTGTTATAAGCAATAGTTATGAAAAAAATTAAACTAATAAGCTACCTTCTTTTAAATACTTTTCAATACCTTCAGCAGCACGGTAAGCAAGAGCACCTAGAGTACCAGTCGGATTAACACCGGATTGGTTTGCAAAAGTAGAGGCTCCCAATACAAAAACGTTGTTTACATCCCATACTTGAGAATAATTATTTACTACAGATGTTTCAGGAACGGCACCCATAATTGTTCCACCAATGCTATGTTCTGGAACAAATGCACCAATATTATAATCCCCCATTTGATCGAATGCCATTATATCATCAGCACCCAAATTCTCCATGATTTCTAAACATTTTTGCGTCATGAATTTATGAGCATTATGGTCCGTTTGTGCATAATTAACTGTCATGCGAAGTAAAGGCATCCCAAATTCATCTTTATAAGTTGGGTCTAGGCTTAAATAGTTATAGCGGTTCGGCATCATCGCAGTTTGAGAGAATACCATCATTTGACGGTTAAAATAATGCAGAGATTGTTTTTTAAAATCTTTCCCCCATCCTGGTGTTCCAAGCGGTACTAGGTTACTACCAATCGGACGTGTACCAACCTGTGTTAAAGAGATACAACCTCCGTGTATGAAATCTAAATCTGTATGATCAAAGTAATCTCCATGGTAATCATCTAAAGATACGCCAAGTGCACCTGCCCCAGCATAATCATTAAATTGTTCGTTATCGAAGAATCCAAATGCCATACTCAAAAAATGATCTGCGTAATTTTTCCCTACGGCTCCAGTTTGCGTTATCGGGTCATACGGTTTACCAACTTTTGAGTTTAATAAAAGTTTTGTATTAGTAAATGTATACGCGGATAAAATAACCACTTCAGCTTCTTGTATGAATTCTTCCCCCGTTTGCACATTAATATAGCGAACACCTGATGCTTTTCCGTTTGTATGGAGTACTTCCAGTACGTTAGAATGAGCACGTAATTCGAAATTACCCGTTGCATGTGCTACAGGTAATACAGTTACAAGAGGATCAGATTTTGCGCCATATTCACAACCAAAATGGTCACAAAAAGAACAGTATTCACAAGCTCCACGTTTAATACCATCTGGATTTTCATAAGCTTGTGAAAGATTACCAGACGGACTAACAAAGGGGTGTAATCCCATTTTTTCAGTTGTTTTAATGAACCTCTTCATTTTCGGGGTTTTCATCATAGGTGGATTCGGATAATCCCAAGTACGAGGACGGAAATGATTTTGCTCGCCTGATGTTCCAGCCATCATCACGAATTTTTGGAAATACGGGTCAATTATTTCTTCCGTAATCCCCCAATCTTGAAGTGTCATGTCCTCAGGAATTTTACTTTCTCCATACCGCTCGATTGTTTTGGTACGAATTTGAAAATCATAGTCTAAAAATAAGTGCGTAACTCCATTCCAGTGAACACCAGCACCACCAACGCCTGTGCCTAATGTGAAGGCAGACATTTTACGCATAGGTAATGCTTCTTCAGAATCTTTGTTTCGGAATGTTAAAGTATCTTTCGATAAATCTTGCATTAATTCATTTCGTTGAACAAATTTCAGTTCATCGTGACCAGTTAGGAAATCAGACGTTTTCCGTTCTTTACCACGCTCTAGTCCAACTACTTTAAATCCTTTTTTCGTTAGTTCAGCTGAAATGATTCCTCCAGCCCAACCTACACCTACAACAACTGCATCTACTTTTGGTAGTTTCATAGTCATTTTTTAGCACCTCTATATTCATATTCTTCATCTTATTAATGCATAGAGCTCAAACTTTGTGGTTTATATACAATAAATTCTTCTTTCTCCATATCTGCTTTAAATGACATTTGATGACCAGGATAGTTTTTAAGTTTCCAGCCACCCATTTCTTTATTACCACCATACATTGGATCTGAGTATAGACCTTCTATTGTTAAGCTTTTCAGCATACTAAAGAATTGACTAGACGTAATACCAGCAATAGAAACTTTATTTTCACCATTGGCACTTTCGAAGTCCATCAGAATTGCATCTTGTTGCTCTTCTGTTAATGAATTAAATCTAGCGTTTTCATAATTAGTTTTTGTATAGTTTTCTAATGCAGTTAACCCCATCATGAAAATCTCCGCATTCTTTTGTCGTCCTTGAAAACCTTGCGTAGCAGTTCCAACTTTGAATGGACCTGTCATATATTCTTTGGCACTAACTCCCCAAGGCGAAGCTAGTTGATGATCGATATACATAGCGACGCCTAATGATTTAGCTCCTGGTCCTAATTCATCTTCCGGAAAAATTCGTTCAGCAGCAGCTTCGACCACCGCATATTGTTCGAGTGTAAAAAACATTAACGCTTCGTTCGGATTAGCGGTAGTAGGGTGTGTATGAGTCTCATTACTTATAGAAGCCTCCTTATCTATGAAAAGACTGCCCAGTGCACCACCTAATACAACTCCACCAACGGTCAATCCAGAGTTTTTGATAAACGTACGTCTGGAGGAACGCTTGTCCAAAACGGAATTCTTTATTTCTTGTTCTGACATATTAAAACCTCCTATATAAATATTGTGAATCTCTGTTTAATGTATCATTTCACTCCAATTGTAGATAAGTGTATGAGTGATCGAGAAAACTAATAATGAAGCAATAAACAGAATGTATTTACTTCCAGTCCAACAAAGAACAATGATAGCTAAACCAATTCCTGAACCTAATAGAGCAAACCATGGATAAGGACTTTGTAAAAAAAAGAGCAATAGTGCAAAATCTGCTACAATGAAAAGAGCAAAAAGACATTGATTAAGCATCTGTAACTCTTCACGATTATATTGAGTCATTTTTATTTCTAACACCTCCTTCGACATATTTATTAAACAGTATGTAAATTAAGTCTTAGTGATTTTAACACAATGTTAATTAGTTCACAAATTTTTTTTATTTGAAAATTTAAAAGCCAGCTATTTTTATAGTAAATAGCTGGCTTCAGTAAATTGGTTTTTCTTTTTGTCTTCACTTTCTTTATCTTCTAATTTAGCGTTAAATCATCAACTATTTCTTTAGTTGAATTTTCGAACTACTTAAACGTTTGTCCAGCAACTTTACCTAGTTGGGTAATTATATAAACCATCACTAATAGATGTTTGCATTTATGCTATAATCATTATTAATAATAATTCACTTTTTGTTCTTAGGAGGTCTCGCAATGCAAGAAAGTATAGATCCAAGACAAGTTAAATCAAAAAAGAAAATATACGAGGCTCTACTAAAATTATTGACTAGGACAAAAAAAACGGTTTCGGTGAAAGAAGTTTGTGAAGAAGCAAGCGTGACACGGCCTACTTTTTATAAATATTATAACGATGTCAATTCCTTAATGAATAGTATGACGGAAGAGGTTTTACAAGACTTAAAGGACTCCCTCATCATTAAAAAAAAGATATTGATTGAAGAAGTGAAATTTAATGAACTGCCAATAAATATGATTGCCTTGTTTAATCATATTCAAAAAAACCATATTTTTTATGAAATATTTTTGCTTATTAAACATGACCCACACTTTGTAAATGAGGTCAAAACCATATTAGAAGAGTTTATATCAATAGGATTACATTACTCGACACCAAGTGAAGAAAAACTTGTTTTGCCAGTTAGTATTCTTATTAGTTATGTAACAGGTGCTTATTTGGAAAGTATTATTTGGTGGATAAAAAATAATTACAAATACTCCCCGGAAGAAATGACGTCTATGTTACTCAGAATTTCTATTAAAGGTCCGTACACAGATGAAATGGGTCGCTTTGAGAGAGAATAATTATTACATACAATAATCCCTATAGCTATCATAGTTCCTCTACAGGCACCCGCTTGCTTAACTAAAGTTAGTAATAGGTAAGCGTTTGAAATTATCTCCAGCTTTCCCCCTACTCCGCACGGAACGTGATAGTTTTCCATCATTCCGCGTTCCATCTAGCGACGGTATTATTAATTATAAGTTTCAAGTTACTCTTGTTGATTTGGGTTAATTTATTGTTTCTAGCTCATATTTTTCTCGATATTTATTGATTTTCTTTAACATCGATTCGTTGATTGATAATATTATCAAAGAACCCTTTGATATCAACGTCTACAACGTAATGAAGTTTCGACTGATTAACTAGAAATTGAATTCTTGCCATCGCATGATGAGTAGACCGTTGAGGTCTAAATCCGTAGTTATGATTATAAAAATGAGCCTCTGCAATAGGTTCTAAGACTCGCTTAAAACACTGTTGTATAATTCTATCTATAATACATGGAATACATTCCCTATATTTTCACGCTTAAAAGCGTTTATAACAGAACTTGTCGCGCGCACCCGTTAGTGGAAGAGGGATTATCACTGTAATTCTATTTTTGCATTTCCCCGAACAGCCTCATTCAATAGAATTAGCCATTTTTAAAAAGTCTTTAATTGTATACTTAAAGGCTAATGTTACCAGTAGCCCTCCAAGACTCGCTACGAGTGAATGGCTAGTTCTTTCTCGACGGGAATCCCACCCGCTATATGATACGATCTAGGCTCGGCCGCACACCTGCTCCGTTAGTTCAATAAGAAAAAGGCTACCCTTACAGGCAGCCACTTCCTAACTAAAGCTACGTGTTAGTTGAATAAGAATAGAGACACTTATTAAACAATAACGCCCGTTTGCATAAGATTAAAGCGAATACAGTTCTATTATTTTGTCTATGGGTAATTTACTCGGATCACTCATCTCAACAAAATAAGGCAACTGCCATTTTTGAGTTTTCATTGCTTGCTCACTACTCGGTTTATCCCAGCTAGAATAAACTCTTATTGCCATTTTCCCCTTTGTTGAACTGGACCTAAGAATATTATGTTTGAAAAGAATTTCTTTTGGAAAAATAAATTGTCCAAGATCACTACCATCTTTAAAAATAGTTATAACTAATAAATCAGGTGCTTCCTCATATGTAAAGGGTTGGTTTTTATTATTTTCGTCTTTTTCCCAAAATGCAACAAACTGCCCTACTTTGGTGGGGGTTATATTTGCAACTCTGAAACGAACTGTTCTCGAGGATAACCGAAATGTACCAGCACCATACTTAGAATTTTGCTTTTCTTCTTGAATCGACTTTACAGTTAAGTCATTTGGCTCGTAAATCATTTTATTTACGTAATTTAATGCTGTATAAAAATCATTCATTATTCCACCCCTCAAATTTCCAACAATCGAACCCGATTGTTAAATACAAGTTAAACAACACTCTTAATACAGATAGGTAAGGGTTTGAAGTTATCCCTCCCCTTTCACACCGTAAATGAAACTTTCACTTCATACGGCGTTCCAACTAATCCAATTCGATTTAATCATCAACACATTTGATATATTAGTACCTTTCGTGTCTCAATTCTTCCGTTTCAATAAGTCGGTGCCTCCTGTAGGAGGTGAACCTCTATTAGTCTCACGAGAACCTTATCTTGCATGATTAAATGATTCTTCATCAGTCTACCTGTGCTTCACACCCCATGACCAGTCAATCAGGACACATGTAGAAGTATTGATGGGATAGTTTCAGGAAACATGGCTCCATCATTCCTATCCTCCGTTGTAAAGTTAAAATTTATTTTTTATAAATCTCCAGTGTTTTCACGCTAAAAAGCGCTTATAACAGAACTTGTCGCGCGCATACGTTAGTTTAAGTACATTTCTTCACAAACTTTTTAGCCACGAGTAAAAAAATAAATAAGTTTACTAATTACACTTTTGAAGTGTTCGGCGTAAAAGGTAAGCCAAGGTTTCACTGAAACTATTCTAAGTACCATATACTTTTTGAAATTCTACTTTATTGACATGTTTATTAATTTTTTAATTGGTCTTTTACTTACATACGTGTTTTTTTCCAATTTCTTGCTGCTCTCACAACTCCTATCATTAGCTTTTCTTGACCTGGAACTGTTTGAACGACCCACGTATGACGCTAATCATTAGATACATATAAACCGAAGCTAAGTCCTTTCGCATAAACCACATGCTCCTTTCCATTACCTGTATAAGCACTTTTTATAATTAACTAAAACTAAAGCTATAGCCACTATTGAATATAATACAGAGGTAACTGTAAGCGCATTAAGTAGATTTCCAACTTGAATACCCATAAAATAATTGAAAAGTTGGTGGATCGTAATAGGAATAATAAGATTAGGATTTAAGTTATAAAATGCGGTTATGATAATAGATACAGCAACAATGCTAGCCAAGAAACAAATGATATATTGCAACAATTGTAATCCTGAGTATCCTGACATAAGCCATAACGGTGTATGCCAGAAACCCCAAGCCAATCCAATGATAATGGCTGATTTTAGTGGACTGAATCTTTTTTGCATTTCATATAATACAAACCCCCTCCACCCTAATTCTTCCCCGAGTGGTCCAGCCATTAAATTGGAGCCAAATGCGATGAGAAGTGAAGTCCATGAAGCAGTTAATTGTCCATATATGGGCACACCCCATACTTTGTTTGTCATTAAAAGACTACCAATCAAAACCACGAATTGAATAAGAACGACACACAATACCGTTGATATTCTGATTCTTTCCCTAAATTGGCTTTTAATAAAGTTCCATAGATTCCCTTGGGGGTAGATTTTACGGAACATTATTACGAAGACAAATGTAGCCGTCCACGATGAAAGCATGATTAATATATCTACTACGGGCTGAGACTTTAATAGAAACATTGTCAGCCCTATGACAAGAAGAAAAACAAAGAACATGACATAGGTCCATAAAATGTACTTTTTTACCATTCCACTCAAACCAAACACCCTCCTTTATATAAAAAACCAATAGAACAATTTGCACTTGTTCCATTGGTTATAAAGATAAACTATGGTGTTACCCCCAGGTCAATATCTATAAAGAGTATTTTACTCTTCTTCAACTGGAATATATATTTCTAAGAAGGCTCGTTCTTTATTATCGAGATATGTAATAAGACGAGTATTAACAAAAGCAACCCCTTTTGGTTTAAGCCCTTGTTCGTTTCCCCATTCTAAAGTAGGCTCAAATACTTTATCTTTAATATCATTATTTCCATTTTGATACCTACCATCCTCAACAATTGTATAGATGCATTTAGAATATTGTAAATAGCATTCGCTTTTTTCCTTATGTATCGTTTCATGCTTTTCAACAATATACATCTTGGAATCTAGAAACCCGTTTTCATCAAAAGTAAATTTCCTCATGATTTTGCTAAGAATATCATCCTTCATCATATCCATATTTTCCAATATGGCAGGATACTCCAGAAACGAATAAAAATCAGAAAACTCATCAATTACTTCATAGGTTGGGAATTTCCTTATGGAGTATTGGTTTAAGTTTTGTTTTAAGTCCTCACAGAATGCTCTTGTTTCTTTTATTTTTTGTAGCATATACTTTTTATTTCGTATGGTTTCTTCTAATTGTTCGGCTTTTATTTCTAATAAAGTTTCCAGTTCTTCTATTGCTCTTCCTTCTTGTAGTTTTCTAACTTCTTTCATCGATAAGTTTCTCTTTATATAAAAATCTGCAACCAATAATGTATATATATCATAATCATTATATTGCCGATAATTATTTATTTCATCATGGTTTGGTTTTACAATTCCTTGTTTTTCGTAATACCTTAGTGCATCTCTAGATACACCTAGAATTCCAAATAATTGACTTGTTTTATATGTATTCATTTCCATTTCATATTGACCTCCTAAACTCATAAAACAACTTTAAAAATTCGGTATATTATAACGAATATTTTTCTTTATAATCTAAATATTAATATTACCATAAATATCCACATGAAGTTTATCTCCCCTCTAAGCATTCTTTAGAGGGGGATGGTATTAATGAAACTTTAATACAAATTATCAATCTTTATTTTATTAATCGAACCTCGTGTTAAATGAAAGTCTTTTTACAAAGTTACAATTAGGTTCTTTTTTTGTATTCTTATTCAACTAAACTACGGTGTTAATTCAATAAGAAAAAATATTTTACTTTAAGAAGAGACCTATCATCACACAATATAAAAAGGTTATTTGTCACTCATAATCTCTCATCGTCAACAAATCGTAGCATACCTTTCCCAACAGATATAACATCTTCTTGATTAAAAATAATACAAGCTGTTCCTCCAACATACTTCTCACATTCAAACTCACCAAGAACTGTCACGTACCCCTCTTCAAACAAATAAATGAGTTCCCCGTCATGTTCTTCAGCAGCACTTAGATCGTTATGTAAATATGCTTTAATCGGTTTATCATATAGTTTCAAATAGGTTACCTCCTTTTGCAATTAACAAATCATTAGAAGTAAATAGAAATGTCTTTAATTTGTTAATCAAATTATCTCGTCTCCAACCATTTTTTTATTAAACTAGTCGAGTAGAAGGGAACCTTTATACCTTGCGGTAGATTGTGTTCCTCCCCCTCACAGAACCGTGCTTGAGTCTGTCTAACAATTTTAAAAAAATTCTAGTAAAAAGATGATTTTCTGGATAAATGTCGAATCTCTATTATTAAGGGAGATGATTAGATGGCATTTATTGAAGGTGAAGATCGTTATCAAATAAACCTTTTACCTAACACTTTAGATGACTTTGTAAGTGAAGATAATCCTGTAAGAGTAATTGATGCATACATTGATAATCTAGATTTAGAAGAACTAGGATTTGTAGTATATTCTGGAAATAAGGCTGGGCAAAAACCCTACATGAGAAAAGATTTGCTTAAATTATACATTTATTGTTATATGAATCGAATCCGTTCATCCCGCACTATGGAAACCGAGGCTAAACGAAACATGGAGCTTATGTGGTTAATTCGTAAAGTTACCCCAGATCATGGAACCCTATCAGCTTTTATGAAAATAACAAAAAGACAATCAAACGATTATTTAAAGAGTTCACTCTATTACTGAAAGGTTTTGGACTAATTGATGGTGAACTCGTTGCCATTGACGGGACAAAAATAAAGGCAAGTACCGCTAAGAACAAACATTACAATGACAATATTATAAAAAGAAATTAGACTATTATGATTTGAAAATAGAGACTTATCTTATAATATGACTGGAATCGTAGATTCCTCTGATGAAAACACGGAAATATTGATTATTGCGCAAAAGGGTAAAAAAGAAAAACTTGAAAATGGTTTTGATAAGGTTAACTTTACCTATAATCCGGCAGAGGATAGCTATACATGTCCACTTGGCTTTAACTTAGGATTTAAACGGAATGGAAAACAACAAGAGAAAAATTATTAGCGATATACATGTGAAGACTTTGATGTTTGTGGAAACAAAGAGAAATGTACATCTGCTAAAGGTGGAAGATCTGTCACAAGGTTTGAAGAAGAAGCATACATAGAAAAGGTCGCCCAAAATACAATGCACAAAAAGCATCTTTACAAAAAGCGTGGTTCTATAGTCGAGCATCCATTTGGAACCATTAAACGGCAGTTTGGGTATACCTACTTTTTAACAAGAGGGCTTGAATCAGTCAACACAGAGGCAAGTCTTATTTGCCTTGCCTCTAATCTGAAAAGGCTAATAAATATTGTGGGAGTTAGGGAATTAATAGAGAAAATAAAGGGGGGAAATGCCTTTATTTTTTCGAATATATGCTATTTTCATCGAAATACCCCTTTATTTCATAAAAGTGATAGAAAAAAATTATATTGTTAGACAGACTCGCTTGCGCTATTTACGCACACGGCTCCTCCAAATCATCATTCACACTGATTCTGCTATCCTCAATAGTTTAGTTTACATTTATTATTTCTACCACTTTGTGTAGTAAATGTGTCCCTAGTGAGGGTGATCATTTGGTAGCAGCTTTTCCTCCATCGGCATTACCCAACTTCATTTGTACTACGCTGCTATCCGACTCCCTACAACGGCATTTGGTTTCCTCGCTTATTATCGCTTGTACACCATACTCTTCTAATAAGAAGAAAAGACCGGTAGGGCCTCCCGAGTTGCCCTATCATATCGATGTGTGACGTGCCAAGGTCTCTGACTCCAGAGAGGTTTTATCCTTCTTGCCTTTAACGATGGATAAAATGTAGCTTTCTGCCGTGCTTAAAGCATCAGCCCTCTCGATTTACTAACATTATGGAGCTCAGTCCCTTCAACCATTTGGCTTTCGGCCCGCCCCCTATCTGTCTACGCTTAAAGGCTAATGTTACCATTAGCCCTCCAAGACTCGCTACGAGTGAATGGCTAGTTCTTTCGTATGTAGTTTTATTAATGGAAGCGGAAACAGATATTAAATATATTCAAAAACAATTAGAGCATGGTAGTTATCAAATAACCGCAGATGTATACGCTCATGTATCTTCCAAAATAAATAAGAAAAACACCGAACGAGTCAACTCACGACTGAACGATGTTTTTAAAAAAGATTTTTTAAAGTAGTTTTTGGGGTGAAAATGGGGTGTGAATAATTCTTATGATTTATTCCTCATAAAATACCCATAAATCAAGTAAACAAATCCCGCTATACCTAGCTTAATACATTTTCAGGTATTGCTCACGTTCCCACGGATGTACAGCAGTGCGGAACATATCCCATTCAATTTCTTTTGCTTCTACGAAGTTTGCATAGATGTGTTCACCAAGTGCATCACGGATTGTTTTACTCTTACCTAACTCTTGTAGCGCAGCATGTAAAGTTGGTGGTAGGTTGTGAATACCGTTTTCGATGCGCTCTTCTTCTGACATTACGTAAATATTGCGGTCCACAGCTGGTGGTGGTGTTAAATTATTTTTAATGCCATCTAAACCAGCTTGTAGAATTACTGCCATCGCAAGATATGGATTGGCAGCAGGGTCTACTGAGCGAACCTCAATGCGTGTACTTACGCCTCTTGAAGAAGGGATACGGATTAATGGACTTCTATTTTGTCCGGACCACGCTACATAACAAGGAGCTTCATAACCAGGTACTAGGCGTTTATACGAGTTTACTAATGGGTTAGTTATCGCGGTAAAGCTTTGTACATGCTTCAATACACCAGCCATAAATTGCATAGCTGTTTCACTTAAACCAATTTCTGTTGATTTATCATAAAATGCATTATTTTTTCCTTTAAACAAGGAAACGTTAAAGTGCATTCCTGAACCGCTCACGCCAAATAATGGTTTTGGCATAAATGTCGCATGCAAGCCGTGCTTACGAGCAATTGTTTTAACAACAAGTTTGAACGTTTGAATATTATCACAAGCTGTTATTGCATCTGCATATTTGAAGTCAATTTCATGTTGGCCTGGAGCAACCTCGTGATGAGATGCTTCAATTTCAAAGCCCATCTCTTCTAGTTCAAGAACGATATCACGTCGGCAGTTTTCCCCTAAATCCATTGGTGCTAAGTCAAAGTAACCACCATGGTCATTCAATTCAAGTGTTGGCTCCCCTTGAGCATCTAATTTAAATAAGAAAAATTCAGGTTCAGGTCCTAAGTTAAAGCTTGTAAATCCTAATTCTTCCATTTCCTTTATAATACGTTTTAAGTTATTACGAGGATCCCCTGCAAAAGGAGTTCCGTCTGCTTTATTTACGTCACAGATTAAACGGGCCACTTTCCCTTTACCCGTAATCCAAGGGAATACTACCCATGTATTTAAATCTGGTACTAAGTACATATCTGATTCTTCAATTCGAACAAATCCTTCAATCGAAGATCCGTCGAACATCATTTTATTGTCGAGAGCTTTGTCGAGCTGACTAACTGGAATTTCAACGTTCTTAATTGTTCCTAGTATGTCTGTAAATTGAAGACGAATAAAATTCACCTCGTGTTCAGTCACGAACTTTTTGATATCTTCTTTAGTATACTTGCTCATTTTTCCACTCTCCTAAAAATTTATATTTGAACCTCGATTATCGATAGAATCGAGATAGGTCCCCTTGTCGCAAAGAAGCTCTTTGTTGCCTTTGAGCTAACTGCATTTCTTCTTTTACAATTGCACGCAATTCAATGTCCGATATAACTTTTCGTACATCCTTAGAAACCACAGGACTGTTTTTCAGTTCAAAGATTTGTTTGATCCCAGCGATATTAACACCTGTTTTCAATAAATCTTTTATCTCCAATAATGTATCAATATCATCCAGTGAAAACATGCGCTGTTTACCTTCAGTCCGTGCAGGGAGAACCAGTTCTTGCTCTTCATAGTAACGAATTTGCCTAGCAGTCAAGCCAGTCAATTGCATCACAATATTCATCGAAAGTAACGGCATGGAACGTCTCCATTCCTTTTCCATCACTGCACCTCCTAATCGGTTATAAAGTTAGTATATGTTATGTTATCTAACATGTCAACTCCATGTCACAAAACCTAACAATTATTTTTACTTAAAATGAAATGCATTTCCACTGATGAAGAAATACTTTCATTTTTATTATCACTTTAACGTTTGAACGGCTCCTAAAATAGCATATTTCACATGCTCGTAAGTTAACCCACCTTGGATAAATGCTGTATATGGAGGTCGGATTGGCCCATCAGCTGTTAACTCCATACTAGAACCTTGTACAAATGTACCTGCGGCCATTATGACATCGTCGGCATAACCAGGCATATAAGCTGGCTCGGGCATAAACTGAGCATTTACTGGGGAATGCATTTGTATAGCCTTACAAAACTGAATCATTTGTTCGGCTGTTTGAAATGACACCGATTGGATTAAATCTGTACGAGGCTCTGCATAGTGTGGTTCAGTATTCATACCAACCCGCTCCAAAAGAGCCGAAGTAAAGATGGCTCCCTTCACTGCCTGAGATACGACATGCGGTGCAAGGAAGAATCCTTGATACATATCCATCAATGCATGTAAAGAAGCACCCGCCTCTGCTCCTATACCCGGAGAAGTCATTCGATAAGCACATTTAGTGACAAACTCCTCTTTGCCGGCAATATAGCCTCCGATTTTAGCAAGTCCACCACCAGGATTTTTGATCAGGGAACCTGCCATTAGATCCGCCCCTACTTCCGTCGGCTCCAACTCTTCCACAAATTCTCCGTAACAATTGTCTACAAAAATAATTGCATCCTCTTTAATACTTCTAATTTCCACAACCATTTGCTTTATTTGTTCTATTGTAAAGGAGGGACGTACTGCGTAACCCTTCGAACGTTGAATAGCAATTACTTTGGTGTTGCTTTTCACAGCTCTTTTTACAGCGTCCCAATTGATGTCTCCATTTTCCATTAAATCTATATGATTATACGAAATACCGAAGTCAGCAAGGGACCCTGTATCCTCTTCTCCTCCACTTACAATGGATTGCAAGGTATCATAAGGTTTACCGGTTATATATAACAATTCGTCATTTGGTCTTAATACACCGAACAAACTAATAGAAATCGCATGTGTTCCTGAAATAATTTGAGGACGTACAAGTGCTGCTTCTGCACCAAATGTCGTTGCATATACTTTTTCCAATGTATCTCGGCCTTCATCATCGTAGCCATAGCCAAATGACGGATGAAAATGATGATCACTAACTCCATGATTCTTAAAGGCTTGAATGACTTTTTGTTGATTTAAAAACGCAATTTTTTCGACAACTTTGTGGTGCGGAGCGATTTTGATTTCCACTTGCTCTGCAAGGTTCAATACTTCTTTCGATAACGTTGTTGTAAATGCCATGTTATATTCATTCTCCTAATGTTAAATTACAAATAGAAAAGACTAATCTCATAAATGAAATTAGCCCTTAGTCTACTAGTTAGAACTGTAACTCGCCGTCCCAGTCCATCATACCACCAGCAATATTTGTTACGTCATATCCATTTTCCTCTAGAATTTCACAGGCCATCGCACTGCGACCACCTGCTTTACATACTATGTAATGAGGAACTGATTTGTCGAGTTGATCCATGTTGCTTTCGATTTGACCTAGCGCGATATGTTTTGCGCCAGGTATAATTCCAGTTGCTACTTCATCACTTTCACGTACATCGATGACACTGATTTTTTCTCCAGCATCTAGTTTTTGTAAAAGTTGTTCTGTTGTAATAACATTCATGTTACACTCTCCGCTTCTATGTTTATTCTATAAAATCATAATAGGAGCATGTCCGCGTGTCAAACAAACCATATTATTCTTCTGTTAGCTTAACTGGTTTAGAAGGAGCAAATGTGGAAATTGCATGCTTGTAGATTAACTGCTGTTTTCCATCTGATTCAAATAGGACAGTAAAGTTATCGTAAGACTTTACTACTCCTTTAAGCTGGAACCCATTTAATAAAAATACGGTTACAAAAATATCATTTTTTCTAAGCTGATTTAAATATAAATCTTGAATATTCATAGGTTTCATCTCAATACCCCCATTATACATTTTGCATGTTTAAACATACTACTTAGTTAATATTCGCTTTAATTATTCATTTTCCTGCATAAATTCATTAATTTCTTTTATTATTCTTACTTCATCTGTAAATGGATTATACCAATGGATGTCCATTTTGTTTCTAAAATACGTTAACTGTCTTTTTGCATACCTTCTTGAGTTTTGCTTTAGTTGCTCAATTGCGTCTTCAAAAGAGACATTACCATCTAGATAGGCATATATTTCTTTATAACCAATTGCTTGGATCGACTGAACATCTCGAATGCCTTTGCTATAAAGTGTTTTTACTTCTTCTAAAAGGCCTTTTTCTAGCATTATGTCCACTCGCTTGTTGATGCGATCATATAAATTCTCGCGATCGATGGACAGGCCAATAATATAATGTCGATAAACTTCTTCCTGTCCCTGGTTTTGCTCTATATCATTCTTTTGTTTCCCGGTAAGCTCTACTCGTTCAATCGCACGAATTACGCGCTGGACATTATTCGGATGAATATCCTTTGCCGCCTCCGGATCCAGCGAATATAGAAGTATATATAAGTTATCTGGAGACATTTTTTCTAATTCTGCAAGTCTATTTTCGTCCCGATTCGGTTGTTCTGTAAATCTAAAGTCATACAAAACAGATTGAATATAAAGACCAGTTCCTCCAACAATTATGGGAGTTTTACCTCTTGATGTAATTTCTTCAATTTTACCACGAACGAGTTTTTGATACTCCGCAACAGAAAAACTGTCCGTAGGATCCTTAATATCTAATAGGTGATGTGGGATACCTTCCATCTCTTCTTGTGTAATCTTTGCAGTTCCAATATGGAGCTCTCGATACACCTGCATCGAGTCTCCATTAATAATTTCGCCATTAAATGCTTTAGCCAATTGAATACTTAAAGCTGTTTTTCCGACAGCAGTAGGTCCGACTATAGCAATGACGTTTGCTGTTTTATGCATTATCTATCATCCAATTTGCAATTAGTTTATATGTTTGAAGCTTATTAACTTCGTTTAATATTTCGTGCCTCGCATCCTCTACCAGATGTACAGTAACGTTTGTCATTCCGACACTTTTCAATCCATTTGCGACTTTGAAAATATCCTTGCCATCTTTTCCAACAGGATCCTTTGCACCACTAATTACTAAAACGGGTAAATCTTTTTTTATATGTTTATTTTCTTTAGCTTGGTGAATTATTTTCAATCCATCGAAAAGATCGACAAAAAATCGATTTGTCGGGATATTTCCACATAAAGGATCCTCCATATATTTTTGAACTTCTTTTTCATCTGTCGAAAGCCAGTCAAATGGTGTTTTTGGATTCGTTACTTGTTTATTGAATCCTCCAAATGACATATTATTCAATAATGTAGCTTTTGCCGTTGGACTTTTTACAGCAGACGTAAATTTACCGATTAGTTTACCCGCGTCTCCCATTAGTCCAGGATTAAAAGTAGTTCCAGAAAGGACGACCTTTGTTAAAGAGTCACTATACTTTTGCATATATCTACGCGCAATAAACGAACCCATACTATGCCCAAATAAAATAAGTGGAATATCCCCCAGATCTTCACGAACATGTATCAACACTTCACGTACGTCCTCCGTTACTCGCTCAAACCCTAACTTATCTGCAAAATATCCATATTGACCGTTTTTTTCAGCTGTTATACCATGTCCACGGTGATCGTGGCCCGATACGAAAAATCCTTTGGACATTAAAAATGTAGCGAAATCATCGTAACGACCGATATGCTCTTCCATACCATGAAGAAGATGTACATGACCAATCGGTGCTGTTTCTGGTGTAAAACTAACGATTTGAATCAAATGCCCATCTGACATTTTGCCTTCTAAGATAGTCTTCAGCTTAATCCCTACTTCCCTTTAATGTAGCTTCGTTATAAAGTTTTTCTAATTGCTTATTAAATACAATAGTTTCCGCATCTGAGTAGTGCAGCAATTGCTTCATTACATTCACTATTTCTTCTTTATACGCATTAAAATGCTGTATATCAAAATACAGCATACCTGTTCTTCTCACTAAAAAGTCCACAGGTGAATAAGCCATTTCTTCATGTACTGCATAATAAATTTGAGCGAGTATTGCTAACGGCAAGCTTGAAGGGATAGTAGAAAGAATTTGTGCATAATGGAATACTTTATCGACATTCGTCCCATACATTTTAGCCAGTTTTCTACCTTCTAAACCAGAAAGTCCATAAGCTACAGCCATTTGTTCCTTCTGAGTGAGAAAAGCCTCCCATTGTTTAGAGCCACCAATATCACCACCAGATAACGTTAAATGCTTCGTTATACATGGTCCGTATTTTTCATCGCCAAGTTGCTTCGATATTTTATCTACAATTGTTTCAGCCATTTTTCGGTACCCTGTAAGTTTACCTCCAGCTATTGTAAATAAACCAGCTTCCGACTGCCAAATCTCATCTTTTCGAGAAATTTCTGAGGGATTCTTCCCATCCTCATATATTAATGGACGAACCCCTGCCCAACTAGACTCGACTTGATGTGCTGTAACATGAACTAACGGAAACATCGAATGGATTGCTTCGATCAGATAATCGACATCTTCAGGTGTAGCTACCGGATGATGAATATCACCATCAAAGAAAGTATCCGTTGTTCCGACATACGTTTTCCCATCACGTGGGATAGCAAAAACCATTCTCTTATCAGGAGTATCGAAATAGACAGCCTGCTTTAGAGGGAAGACTGATTGATCAATAACAACATGCACACCCTTTGTGAGCTTTAGTTTTTTATTGTTCTCAATGGCATCTAAAGCACGAACTCCATCAACCCAAGGTCCAGTGGCATTTACTATTTTTTTTGCATGAATGGAAATTCGTTTGTTGCTTACTGTATCAACAATCTCTGCTCCCATTACCTGATTATCATCACCATAGATAAAGGATCGTGCTTTAGCGTAGTTTAAGCAAACCGCACCTTTTTCCATTGCTTTTTTTAGGACTTCAATCGTTAGTCGGGCATCATCTGTCCGATATTCAACATAGTATCCCCCACCAAGCAAACCTTTACTTTTAAGGAGTGGTTCTTTTTCGAGTGTCTCTTCATCAGATAACATTATTCTTCTTTCATCTTTCTTCACACCAGCTAAATAGTCATACATCTTTAAGCCAGCAGAAGTAGAAAGGGGTCCAAATGTTCCTTTTTTGTGAAATGGTAGTAACATCCATATAGGTTCCGTCACATGAACCGCATTTTCATATACAATTTCTCTTTCTTTCCCAACATCCGCAACCATTTTCACTTCTAATTGTTTCAAATATCGTAAACCACCATGGACAAGCTTTGTGGACCTACTAGAAGTTCCAGAAGCAAAATCCTGCATCTCTACCAAAGCAACGGACATACCCCGAGTTACAGCATCAAGTGCGATTCCTGCACCAGTTATACCTCCGCCAATTACTAGCACATCGAATTCGTAATAATTTAGTGTATTTACTATTTGCTCACGTTCTACAGAAGACTTCAATTATTATTCCACCTTTTCATCTAAAAGTTTGAAAATTCGTGTTGCCTCGACTGCTTTTTTCCAGCCTTTATATAGTTGATCTCTTTTAGCAATTTCCATTTGTGGCTCATACTGCTTTTGACTTTCACGCAAATTACTTAGCTCTTGTTCATCCTTCCAAAAGCCTGTAGCTAAACCTGCTAGGAAAGCAGCTCCAAGGGCTGTTGTTTCATTAAGCTTTGCAAGTTCAATCTTTAAATTTAACAGGTCACTTTGGAACTGCATTAGAAATTCGTTACTTACTGCTCCACCATCCACTCGAAGTATTTCAACTTCTACTCCAGAATCTTTTTCCATCGTATCGAGCACATCTTTTGTCTGGTAAGCAAGGGATTCTATCGTCGCCCGGATGAAATGCTCCTTAGATGTTCCCCTAGTTAATCCAAAAATAGACCCTCTTGCTTCGGAATCCCAATAAGGCGTTCCAAGTCCAACAAATGCCGGAACAAAATAGACACCATCCGTAGAATCTACTTTTTTAGCATATCCTTCTGATTCAGGAGCACTTTTTATCATACGTAGTCCATCTCGTAGCCATTGGATTGCGGAACCAGCAACAAAAATACTTCCTTCTAACGCATAGGTTACTTTGCCATTTAGTCCCCATGCAATCGTTGTTAATAAACCAGATGGGGAAGTAACTGCCTCTTCCCCAGTATTTAAAAGCATAAAACATCCAGTACCATACGTATTTTTAGCCATGCCCTTTTCAAAACAGCATTGCCCAAAAAGTGCGGCCTGTTGGTCCCCAGCAGCTCCAGCGATATCTATTTCTTTCCCAAAGAATACAGATGGATCGGTCTGGGCATATACTTCAGATGAAGATGCTACTTTTGGGAGCATTTCCATTGGGATAGAAAGCTTCTCACAAATCTCTTCATCCCATTGCAGATCATTTATATTGTAAAGCATCGTCCTAGAAGCATTGGAATAATCAGTTACATGAGCTTTGCCATTGGATAGCTTCCAAATTAGCCACGTATCTATCGTTCCAAAAAGTAAATCACCAGCTTCTGCCTGCTCTCTCGCACCATCTACATTATCCAATATCCATTTAACTTTCGTTGCAGAAAAGTACGGGTCCAATTTCAACCCTGTCTTCTCTTGGAAAAACGATTCCAGGTTCGCTTTTTTGAGTTCTTCAATGATGGATTGAGTTTGTCTGGATTGCCAAACAATCGCATTATATACAGGTTTTCCGGTATGTTTGTTCCACACGACTGTAGTCTCTCGTTGGTTTGTAATCCCAATGGCATGGACATCCTCCGGTTGGTTCCCACTTTCAGTCAGAACAGCTGCCAGCACGGATAAAACAGATCCCCAAATTTCTTTCGCATCATGTTCTACCCAACCTGCTTTAGGAAAATATTGTTTAAATTCTCGTTGAGCGGAGTGGACAATATTGCCTTGCTTATCAAACAGTATTGCTCTAGAACTTGTCGTTCCTTGGTCAATCGATAATATATATTTTCCCATTAAGGTTTCCTCCTACATCACTCGTTTGAACATTTTCTCAACCTCATACGTCGAAAAATGTACGATTACTGGTCTACCATGTGGACAGGTCAATGGATGACGTGCATTTTTTAAACTTTCTAACAGCTGCTCCATATCGTTCATCGTTAAATAATGATTTGCTTTGATAGACAGTTTACAGCTCATCATAATAGCTGCTTCTTCTCTAAGTTTTTTTATATCCGTTTTACGGTGATTTAACACCTGTTCTATCAAACCTTCAATAATCTTCGTCTCCTGGCCCTTAGGGAACCATGTAGGATAATCTCTAACGACAAAACTAGAAGTACCAAACTCCTCCAAAAATATTCCTACATCATTTAATTCACCCAAAGACTCTTTAATACGGTAGGCTTCGTCTAAAGAATAGTGAAAAGTTAATGGCAGCAATAGTGATTGTCGCTCGTTTGCATTTACTTCCCCTATCTTTTCCTTGTAAAACTCATATTTTACTCGTTCCTGAGCGGCATGCTGATCGATCAAATAAAAACCATCATCGCTTTGAGCAACAATGTATGTACCATGGATTTGACCTACTACATGTAAATCAGGAAATGGCTTTTTATCCTCCATATATTCGACCGGTTGCATATCGAAGTCTGTCAAAGCCTCTACCTCTTCATATACGATACTAGGCTGTTGCTCAAGGGGATTATGAATTTGCTCGGTTGTCTGCCCATTATTGATTGATGTAATCAGATCCTTTTGTACCGGCTCATATGTTTGTTTAAAGAAATCAAATTGCAAACTTTGCTCCTTTTTTACAGCTGGCTTTTCCATAATCTCTGGTGGTTTCTGTACACGATGGATGATTGAACGAATGGTCGTGCGTATCAATTCCATCAGCTCTTTTTCCTTACTGAGTCGAATTTGATGCTTGGCAGGATGAACATTGACGTCCGTCAGTATCGGATCCATTTCAATATTTAAGACGACAATCGGATACCTACCTATTGGCAACAACGTATGGTATGCATCGACTATCGCATTATTAATACCGTAATGTTTAATCCAGCGGCCGTTCACTAATACCGTTATATAGTTTTTTGATGCTCTCGTTATTTCTGGTAATGTTCCATAACCCGAAATATGAAAATCGGCCGATTCCTTGTCGAAGGCAACCATTTTTTTTACGTTAGAGATTCCATAAATAGAAGCTAAAACCTGTTTCAAGTCTCCTCTTCCGCTTGTCTGCACGATCGTTTGCTGATTATGTGTAAGCTTAAACGCAATACTTGGATAACTAATGGCTAAGCGGTTTATCAAGTCAATGGAGTGCCCTAACTCCGTTTGAATCGTCTTCAAATATTTTAAGCGGGCTGGTGTATTGTAAAAAAGCTGGCTCACGACAATATCAGTTCCTCTACGAATAGGAGCAGGGGTATTAAATAATACCCTCCCACCTTCTAACTCAACTTTTGTCCCAATATTTTCACCATTCGAAGTCCACAAACTAATTTTGGATACAGAGGCTATACTTGCAAGTGCCTCGCCTCGAAAACCTAGGGAACGGATTCTGAAAAGGTCATGCTCTGTAGTGATTTTGGAGGTGGCATGTCTAGAGAAGGATTTTAACGCGTCCTCTTCGTCCATACCTTTTCCATTATCAGTCACTTGAATTTTAGATAGTCCTGCTTCTTCCAGTGTAATTTCAATAGAAGTACTTTCTGCATCTATTGCATTTTCCACCAATTCTTTGACAACAGAAGCTGGTCGTTCCACTACTTCACCAGCTGCAATTTTGTTGGATAGCAGTTCGTTCATAACAATGATTTGTCCCATTTTCATTCACCTACTTTTAGGTTATTCAAGCTCGCTTTGTAGCTCGTACAATAGTTGTAACGCTTCTAAAGGAGTGGTACCTGATATATTGATTTTCTTCAATTTTTTCATAATCTTTTCGGACGATTTATTTTCATGGACAACCAGTGGCTCTTTACGGGTCTTTGGTTGTTCATCAAAGAACGATAATTGTGTTTCGTTTATGTGAACAGCACTTTCGTCCTTTTCCTCTGGATGTTCGAAGGTCTCTAAAATTTCACGTGCTCTCGTAATAATTTGTTCAGGCAGCTGGGCTAGTTCAGCTACGTGGATACCATAACTTTTATCTGCTGGACCGTCTTTGAGCTTGTGTAAAAAGACAACTTTCCCATCCTTTTCAGTTGCTGAAACATGTACATTTCGAAGCTTCGATAGCGATTTTTCTAAATCAGTCAACTCATGATAATGAGTAGAGAATAGCGTATTTGCCCCAATGTTTTCATGAATATATTCCATCATCGCCTGAGCTAAACTCATGCCATCATAGGTGGAAGTACCACGCCCAATTTCATCAAACAATACCAGACTCTTACTTGTTGCATTCATTATGGCATGCTGCGATTCCATCATCTCAATCATAAATGTACTTTGTCCACCAGCCAAATCATCGGCAGCTCCAATACGAGTAAATATTTTATCGACGATTGGTAGTTGCGCAGATTCTGCAGGTACATAGCACCCTATTTGAGCCATCACAGTCGTAATTGCTATTTGTCGCATAAAAGTACTTTTACCAGACATATTGGGCCCGGTGATTAAGAGCATATTAATATCTTCCGTCAGTACACAGTCATTTGGAACATACAGCTGATTATTCATCATTTTTTCGACTACTGGATGTCTTCCCTCTTTAATAATCATCGCATTGGAATGATGAAAAACTGGCTTCGTTAAACGATGGTTCTCTGCTACTTGAGCAAATGAGATAAATACATCTAGTTCGCTAATTTGTTTCGCTAATTTTTGCACAAGTGGGATATATCCTTTAATCTCTTCCCTCACTTGCGTAAATAATTCATATTCCAATACTAAGCTTTCATCTTCTGCAGATAAAATAAGGGATTCTTTTTCTTTAAGTTCGTCTGTAATATACCGTTCTGCGTTCGCAAGTGTTTGTTTACGTACATATCTAGAATCATCGGCTAAATGAATATACGATTTAGTTAGCTCGATATAATAGCCAAAAATACGGTTATATCCTATTTTGAGGTTTTTAGCGCCGGTAATTTCTCTTTCCCTTTGCTCTAACTCCGCAATCCATTTTTTCCCGTTTACAGAAGCATCACGGAGCTGGTCCAGTCGTTCATGGAACCCGTTGTTAATAACTCCACCATCTTTAACGGAAATCGGTGGGTTCTCACTTATTGCTTCTTGTAACTTTCTCCAAATATCCGAACAATCCTCTAATGCAGCGCCAAGTTTTTGCAGCACTTGATCTTCCGATTCCACGAGTAGCTGTTTTATAATAGGAATCTTTGAAAGAGATTGTCTTAACTGAGCGAGATCTCTTCCTCCAGCACTACCAAACCCAATTCTACCTACCAGACGTTCTAGGTCATATACTTCCTTGAAAGCTTCTTTAATTTCTTCACGAAGCATAAAGTCATTCAAAAAACTTGTTACTATTTCTTGACGCGCTTCGATCGATTGCTTGTTAGCAAGGGGCTGATGAATCCATTGCTTTAACTTGCGCCCACCCATTGCAGTCACTGTCTCATCTAATAACCATAATAACGTACCTTTTTGGTCGCCACTTCGAATAGATGAAACAAGCTCTAAATTTCGTTTGGAATGATAGTCCATTGCTAAAAAGGATTCTCTTTCCTGAAAAGTGAAAGGTTGTATATGTAAAAGAGATTGTTTTTGCGTTTTTTGAATGTACTGTAATAGTCGTTTCACTGTTTGGTGAGTTTGATCGGGATGGTTCGTTACATACTTGTGAATTTCTTCATCTGATAACTCGTCTTTTTCAATGGAAACAGTAAAATCATGAATGGCTGATACATCATTGATCAACAAATACATTTGTTCACTGACAATCAATTCTTTTGCCTGAATTGCTAGTAACTCCTGTACTACCTCTTTTTCATCGCCAGTAAGGATGGTCGTAAATCCATCCCCCGTCGATACATCTAAATAAGCAAAAGCTACTTCATTCGTTGCAAGTAAATCAGCGGAAGCGATAAAATAATTAGATTTCGTTTGCATCGCTTTTCCTTCCATCATAGTTCCCGGTGTAACAAGACGAACAACCTCTCTTTTTACTATACCCTGCGCATACTTTGGATCTTCTACTTGCTCACAAATAGCTACCTTATACCCTTTACTAATAAGTGTTTCGATATATCCTTGGGCAGAATGATGTGGTACGCCACACATCGGAATATTGTCCTTCCTACTAGTCAGCGTAATTTCTAAAATCGCAGCAGCTTTAACAGCATCATCATGAAATAATTCATAAAAATCTCCTAATCGAAAAAATAAAAATGCATCTATGTATCCTTCTTTAATTTTCAAGTATTGTTGCATCATTGGAGTTTGTGTAGTCATTTAAATCCTTCTCTCTTCTTTACTAATATAATGATTATAACAAAAAAACAAGGAGAAGAGAGGCAGATGACCTTAATAAGCAAAGCGGAACGATCTATAAGTTTCTTATTCATAAAATGCACCCTAAATAGGAAACCTAATTCAGGGTGCATTTTATGTTTACTTTTTAATTTGATTTTTATTAAATGTTTGCTTGTCAGCACGTTTGTAATCTTTTGGATACGTAACTTCTTGCATCGACGTCAATCCATTATCTTTTGTATTGAACTTCTCATGTGGTTCTTTACGTTCCTTCATATTGAACACTCCTCTCGATTTTATCTTTATTAGTTTTTCCTTTGTAACGAGAGATATTCTGTTTTAATAACAAAAAAAAAGCCGGAAGTGATAGCCGGCTTGTTAAAGTGACGAAGAATCGTCCGCTTCCTTGGAGGAACTGGAAGAGCTGGATGATGAACTAGAAGAGCTTTCTTCGCCATATGCCCATTCTTCTTCAAAGTCTGCATCCTGTACTTGAATGCATATAGTTGTTTCCCCTACAACCTCCACAAGTATCTCTCTTTCTACTGTTACCTGGAACTGTGTACCTCCAATAATAATTGCCTCTGTGCAGTTTGGTTGTTGCAGCACACGTAAGTGGACTTCTTCCCCAGTAGTGTCTTTGTCGCGGTAATGTAGTTTGATACGATCTTTATAATTGATTGTTTCTGTAAATACGGACGTTTTAGAATGCTCATGATGTGCATACCATACGTTTATATCAAATTTCCCTGTTACTTCAACATATCTTCCGTGTTTTTTAGACGAACAAGTGTGATTAATAACCCAGCATCCTAAAATACTCGATGGTGTATTTGGCGGGCGAAGCACTTCACAGGATTCTGTTCTCTTTTTACCTTTAGCAACAACAGCCTTCGTCACGATATGGCGCATGTGTTTCATTTTTTTCCTCCTTGTAATCAAGTCATAACATCATATGCGCCTATCGCCCAATCGGTTCATCAGTTGCAAAAGTTGTGTAGACTTATGAGGAAGAAATAATGATTCATGCGATTCTTGTCACTTCTTGTGGCTAACTATTCTTATATTTGGCCATATAGACTGCCAGTTTTTTTTCTGAATACGTTGTTCATAAACTGCTAAAAGCTCTTTATTTGTTGCAAAACGTGGGACTGGATTGACGGTCATCTGCAAGAGGTCGGTAAGACCATGTGGAGCTACAAGCGCAATTTCATTCTGTTCATCCAGTTTCACCCCGATAGCCGTTACAGTTTCCGGAAAGTTAGCTATGCCATCCACCGAAGATATATAACGTGGCAGGTTGTTTATCTTATGCATTCTAGCCTGGTTTTTTACAGACCACGGGATATTCGCCATTAGGCTCTGTAGCTGATTCTCCCACTTTTTCTCCTCAGACTCTTCTATATTATCAGGATTAAAATAAATTACATCGATATCTGCTAATGGAGTTCTTTCTTTATATCCATGTAACGTATCCCAAATTTTGGAGCGGACAAACCCTGCGCATATCCACCAGTCTGGAAGGTCTAACTGCTGAGCCACTTTTAATATATCCATCATCCATTTATCTTCATTTATTAAAACTACTATATCTTCTTTTGTTTGAATAACCATTTCACCCTCTCGAGAACATTAACTTCCAACCTATGAAAATGCTGATTAGTAGTAAGACTGCATATACCGACAAACCATAAGGAACGATTAACACCACTGCATGTATCGCAACCATTATTCCCACTACGAACATACTAGCGAAAACTTTAAAGAACCCACTAGACTGTGTGTGCTCATGCGAGCTAATAAAAGGAAACTTCCCCTTTATAAAAATACCATAAGATACTAGTGTTAAAATAATTGCAGCAAGTAGTACGACGACTAAGTCCAGAACAATTCGGAAGGAAAATATCCATAAAAATATGACACCAAGCATAGTTAAAATAGGTAAGAAATAATTCACAAAGCTGGCCTTTAAAGTTGCACTATATACAACCGATTTATTTTTAATAGGAGCTGCGTAAAAAATCCATTGGCCTTTAGAATTACCAGAGTACTCCAGCAGTTGAACAACAGATGGAATCATAATTAGTGAAAAATAGATTACCATAAAAGAATTTCCACTTCTCATTTCTTCAAACGAACTAGTAGTTAAGTTATTGAATAAAAAAATAAAGGGAAAAATAATCGCAAATCCTAGTAAAGGGAAAATTTTAAGCTTTAATTCCCTTTCTTTTTTTAACATAAGGGAAGCAAATTTGTAAAAGGTACGTTCCTCTTTTGTTCTACATAAAATAATTCCCCAAACTTCCTGTAGCTTACGATTTTTCTTTTTCTTTCTGTTTGTATCACTTTGTAATTTAGATAGATTTCGCTCAAAGGTTGGCATAAGACGAATATAAATCGCAATCGCAATAAATGGAGCTAGAATAGCAAGAATGGATAGTATAATAATATGCAAGGAAACATCTTTATTTAAGATCAATTCAAAAGGAGCCGCAAACCAAAAAGGTGGCAGTAACGTATGCCACCATTCAAATGTATACGTAATTTCAATATTAACTATTTGAAACACGCGTCCAACTAATTGATAACTTACCGTCATTCCAATCGCTAAAAATATTTGCACATAGTTAATAACATCCTTTAGCATTTCACCACTAAAGAAGCGGAGGATAAACAGATACACAAAGGCAGTCAACACTACAGCCAAACTACTAACTAATACTATTTCAAATAAAAACAAGAGCGCAAAGATAATACCAAACTTAAAGACACTTACTATAAGAGGGATGATTACAAACGAACCAGTTAAGAGAAACATATAAATCAGAATGTGAGTAATTTTCGCTGCATTTAGAGTCTTTCCACTAATAGGTTTTGGATGAAGTATATTCTTATCCCGTATATCCAGCAGCACAGCAGAAAAGTCAGATACCATCGTTGTCATTAAAATGACAAACAACGAGCTAAACATGATGGTAAGTGAAAATAAAAACTCATTTCCTAAAAATAGAAAAGGAACTAAAAAAAGAGTCCCTAAAACCGCATACATCCACAAGGATTTTAGAAACTGATTCCCCTCCTTTTTGGTAGCTGCTCCACTAAAGATTGCTGGCATCCTTCTACTATCCATCGTAAGCTTTAACTGTAATATCAAACGCATCACATCATAGTCTATATCCAACTTTTGAAAGACCGGTCTAAAACGATCTAAAACTCTAAGGGACGCAAAATCATTCATCGCCTTTGCCTCCACGAACTAAATTTACAAACCTTTCTGCAATTTCCTCATGCTCCGTGAAACCAGTCAATTGATTGAAAATGTCCTCGAGCGACCCTTCCTGGTTTTGCATTTTCAGTTCTTCAAAAGTTCCATCTGCTACTACTCGACCATCTACTAACAAGACAATTCGATTACTAATTTTCTCTACGACATCCATAATATGAGAAGAATAAAAAATGGTCTTCCCTTTTTCTGCAAGCTTGGCAAGGATCTCTTTAATCACCATCACACTGTTCGCATCGAGACCACTCAGCGGTTCATCGAAAAACAATAAATCCGGGTCATGTAACAAACTGGAAATGATTAACACCTTCTGTTTCATCCCTTTAGAAAAAGAGGAAATTCGTTGGTGAAAAACGGCTTCTAAACCAAATTCCTTCATCAATCCGAATGCCTTTATCTCCGCTTCCTTACTACCCAAACCGTAAAGCTCCCCAGTGAAGGAAAGATATTCGAAGGCGGTTAGGTTTTCATAAAGCTCCGCCGTTTCCGGAACATAGCCAATTCGCTTTTTATAGGAATAATCATTATTGATAATATTTTCTCCAAAGATTTCTATAAGGCCCGTATAGCCATCAATTAGACCGAGCATCAGTTTGACAGTTGTGCTTTTCCCAGCTCCATTCGGACCGATATAGCCAATAATTTGACCTTCATATACATCTAGATTAACCCCATTCAGTACTTGTTTATTTCCAAAGTTTTTAGATACACCCACCAATGACAACACTTTCTTTGCGCCCATTTGACTCCCCCTATGTATAAATCACTCTCAAATACTAAATATTTACAATTATATTTTATCATACCAATACGCCCGATATTCCATTAATTTAATTTATTGAAATATATTTATACAACTTTCTATTGAACTTCGTGTACAAAAGGTGTAGCATTCTAATGTTCAAAGACATAATCTCGCAAGGAGCAAACTCATATGTTAACAAATAAAGAAACAAGCAAAAGATCAATTGTTCTATTAATAATCGGCATTATTTTTATATCCACTACACTACGAGCACCTCTTACTTCCGTAGGACCAATTATTTCGTACATCCGAGATGGTTTGGAAATTTCAAATCTTTTAGTAGGATTTATCACGACGATTCCTCTTTTAGCATTTGCGATTGTCTCCCCTTTTGTGCCGAAGATTGCACGACGTTACGGGATGGAAATGACACTATTTCTAGCAATTCTATTATTGGCAGTCGGGATTGTTATTCGCTCGCTAGGGAACCCTTTTCTATTGCTAGGAGGTACTGCTTTAATAGGAGTTGCGATTAGTTTTGGTAATGTATTACTCCCAAGTTTCATCAAGCTAAAATTTCCTTTACAGGTCGGCCTCATGACTGGGGTATTTACCGTTTCCATGAACTTATCAGCTGGTATTGGTGCCGGTATCAGCTATCCAATAGCAAATGGAACTTCGTATGGATGGCAAGGAGCGCTTGGTGTTTGGGCAATTCTTGCTATAATCGCGTGCATTATTTGGTTTCCTCAAATTAAGAAAAAACAAATAGTTATTGCTAGCTCTACAACTAATGCGATAAAAGCTAAGTCCATTTTAAAATCGCCTTTAACTTGGACCATCACTTTATGTATGGGTCTACAATCACTCATTTTTTATACAACTGCGGCCTGGATTCCTGATATACTACAAACACAAGGAATGGATGCAGAAAAATCTGGATGGATGTTGTCTGTTTTGCAATTTGCACAGCTTCCACTGACTTTCCTTATTCCCATTCTTGCTGGCCGACTTAAGGACCAGCGGATACTTGTTTTGTTATTTACGGTTTTCTATTTAATTGGTTTCATTGGAATGTTGTATGGAGATATCTCACTTACACTTCTTTGGATGATTGCACTTGGGATAGGTGGAGGGTCATCCTTTGGTCTTGTGATGATGCTCTTCTCTCTCCGTTCTCGAACATCAGTGGAAGCTACTGATTTATCGGGTGTTGCTCAGTCAGGTGGTTATTTACTTGCAGCCGTCGGACCAGTATTTTTTGGATTTATCCATGATGAAACGAGTAGCTGGTATACACCGATGATTTTATTTATAGTTACTGTTGTTCTCCTTTTCTTTGCTGGAATGCATGCAGGAAGAGATCGGTTTGTTTCGGAGGAAGTCTTATAAAAATATATTTAAAAAAGAAGCATGAAATCATGCTTCTTTTTTAATATGCTGATGGTTGATAGGAATAGTTGGGAGTTACTTTTTCATTATTATATGGCTTATGAAAAATATGCGTGGTAGCCGGTGACATTGGTGGGATAAGCCATGTCCAATTGCCAGTGACGTCACGACCTGCATCCTCCTCGATTTCTTCAAATTTCTTAAATTGCTGCGCAGCAGTATGATGATCTACAATACTAACACCGTCTTTTTTGTAGGAATACAATACAGCTGCATTTAGTTCCAATAGGGCACGGTCTTTCCAAAGAGAAGCATTAGATTTCGTGTTTAAACCCAGATGCTTTGCAACTGCAGGGAGCATATTGTAGCGATAATTATCAGCCAAATTACGTGCTCCAATTTCTGTCCCCATATACCAACCGTTAAATGGAGCAGCAGCGTAAGTAATGCCACCAATCTCTAGTTTCATGTTAGATATCATTGGTACTGCATACCATTTCAATTGTAAATCCTCAAACCATTCATATTCCGGATGTCGAATTGGTACTTCCAAAATATATTGCTCTGGAATATCAAATAACTTCGGAGGATGATTCATAACTTGAATGACGAGTGGCAGCACATCAAAATTGGTTTTCTGTCCTTTCCACCCAAGCTCTTCACAAACTTTCGTAAAATCAATCGAATCGGAATCTCCAATAATCGAATCTTCCGTTTCATAGCCCGCATATCTAACAAGCTGATGATTCCAAATACGTACATCCTTTGGTGAAAAAATCGTAATCGTTGGCCGAATTCGCCCTTCATTTGTCGCAAACTGCATATGCGCAAGGAGCGATTCAAAAACAACATCCTCGGTATGTAAATCTCTTTTGTCAAATACAGTCAGGCTTTGCCAAAACAAACGCCCGATGCATTTATTGCTATTACGCCATGCCACCTTAGCACCAAAATCTAATTCCTCGGTAGTGTGTTCATATGTACCCTCTATATTAATCTGATTCTCAACTTCACTTAAACGCTCATACATATCTTGTTCCGCTTTACCAGTTTCACTATAAAAAAGACGAATAAAATCCCGTGCCTCCGCTAACATACTCGTAGCACCTCCCCTATCTCTCCATCTTAGTAGAATGGGGTCATTGCAGACAAGTGCCAGAACTAAGAAAGATGTGAGGAATTTATGACAGAAAAACTATTCCATTAGATCAACCACTATATACGGATTCATCCTATTTATGTTAAAATTTAGGTCACATTGAATATATTGGTTTTATTTTTCATATGCATGCCAAATCTAACACCATTAGTTATTAAAATCTCTTTCCCTCTATATTTTTTGAATTGTCTACCGCTATACTATATACAAATTCGGATAATACATCAGATGCTATCAAAATATCATGCAAACTACTCATTTCTTTCGGAGTATGACTAATGCCTTCTCTACTCTGAATAAACAACATTGTGGTTGGAATTACTTCCGCCAACATTAGTGCATCATGGGCTGCGCCACTTGGTAAAAGTTGAAAGGGAATCTGTTTCTGTTCAATTATTCTTATAAATCTTTTATTCAGATCATCATTCATTTTTACTGGATTAGAAATAAACTTTTCTTTCACTTTAACGCTTACGCCACGCTTATCTGCAAAATTTATTGCAAGCGAGGTTATATGTTGAGATAATTTTTCTAAATGGTATGCATCAATGTGTCGAAGATCTACCATGCACATGACTTGCTTTGGAATGACATTTGGTGCACCTGGTATTACTTGTAAAAATCCAACTGTCCCTACTGCATACTTGTCATATTGTTTAACGAAACTATTTACTTCTACAATCCATTCACTTGCGACAATCAATGCATCTCTTCTTAAGTTCATCGGTGTTGTACCCGCATGTCCAGAAAGACCTTCAAAGCAGACTTCTAGACTAGTAGTCCCTACAATAGCTTCAACAATTCCAATCGGGCAATTTGCCTGTTCTAATACAACTCCTTGCTCAATATGCGGTTCAATATAACAACTTATCGCTGAAAAGATAGGATGGGTCTTTGCCTTTAATTGATCTTTTAAATAGCGACTCCCCGTTAGTCCATCTCCGCTATAAACGCCTTCTTCATCTATAAAATCTGCAATAACTATGTCTCGATTAAATAATATACCTGATTTTTGAAATGACTCTATCATCTCAAGAGCTAACACAATGCCCAATATACCATCGAAATGACCACCATTCGGTACCGTATCAGAGTGTGATCCAATTATTATAGGAGCCTCCTTCTGCATAACTCCCTCATAGATCCCAAAAAGGTTACCTATCTCGTCATAATGAATCTGTAAACAAAGCTTCTTCATCCATTCTTTGATTTGTTCTCTACCTTGTTCATGTGAAAGTGTTCCTGATATGCGATTAGCACCACCTTCAGAAGTTATCCCAATTTGCGCAATTTTCTCTAGCTTTTCTGCTATACTTTTACCTTTTAAAGTTTTCCCCTTTTCTTGATGTTCAAATAAAAAAGACATTTTAATCCCTCCATGAATTGACTTCGGTATTAATCATTTTAATTGCTTTAAGTAACCCTTCAAACCTACCATTTATATCAAGCCTCATTTTTTAGATTAATACTAATAGTGATTATTAGACTAATATACTAGTTATATCAAAATTTGTTGTAGAATCAATTACAAGAAGTTATTTATGATCTGATTGGAAGTATATTATAATAAATTTAAGTAAAATCCATTGAAAAGAGGCCCCTTATTATGGCAATCCAAATAGCGATGATTGGATCAGAAGAGACATTACAACAAGCGCTCACATTAGCAAAAAATATAGAAGATATTGACATATCACCAATCATGTATCTTTCTCCTCAGGAATCAAGTTCACTGTTGAATCTAACAAGGCAATGTGATGTAATACTATTCTCTGGAGAACTTTCCTTTCATTATGCTCAAAAAGAACTGGCTCGATTTAACCAACCTACACTTTATATTCCAGATGATGAGTTAAGTGTAGCGCTCACTCTGCTTTATATTTCAAATCACCTGAAAATAAACTATAACCAATTATCCATAGACTTAACAGACAGAAAATATTTATATGAAGTACTTGGACAATTCGATAGTGAATCATCTATTCCCTTTATCCAAGATTATCCTTGGGTAAAAGAAGCAACGGGTCGATCTTTCCAAATAGAATCGGTCATTGCTAGACATGTCGAACTTTGGGAATCCAAACAAGTTTCTTATGTAATTACAAGTATTCATGCAGTTTATGACAGACTAATTAAACTAGACATTCCATGCATTCGATTGATGGAACCTAAAAAGAATATCATTGAAGCACTAATTAAAGCGCGAAATTTAGGGGAACTAAGTATAGCTAAAAAATCACAAATAGCAGTAGGTACTTTTGTGTTTTATTCCGATAAACCCTTTGCAGCTTTGGAAATAGAACTGGAGAATATTGCAAAACTTACTAACTGTACAGTTAAAAAAATAAGTTCTCAAGACTACATCATTTATGGGACACGTAGTGGAATAGAATATTTACTTGATAATAGAGAGGTTTTCGAGAAATTATTTAGAACATTGAATGATACATCTTCAACTGTAAACGTCGGATTTGGCTATGGTATGACCATAGTAGAAGCTGAAAAAAATTCTAATATTGCACTTTCCTATTCACAAAAGAATAAAAAGAAAAATATATTCCATGTCGTAAACGATGAGCAAACTGTTATAAACCCTTTTCAGAATCAAGAAAGGAGTTCTATTTTACAAAGTGAAAATATGAACTTGATTAAAATAGCTAAAGAGCTTGGTATTAGCGTTACTAATTTACATAAAATGATTCAATTCCATCAAAATCGTCCTATAAACCGATTTACATCAAGTGATATTTCCGAATATTTCGGTATTGGCAAACGAGCTGCAGAGCAAATTTTAAAAAAATTCTCAGTTAAAGGATACATTAAAGTAATAGGAGAAGAACAACCGCATTTAAACGGAAGACCTCGTTCTGTTTATCGATTGGAATTACCCAATATCTAAGAGAATCCTACTGACCTTAAGTAAAATTAAAGTATTCAAAATATTCATTGACTTACCATTTAATGCTCTATTATAATAAACTAATTAACGAATATATACCGAACGTTAATAGGAGGAGAGGGTTAAATGGTAACATTAAATGGTAACGCACAAAAGAAGAAATCTAAGTTCTCAGTACCACATGTTTATGTCATTTTATTTTCACTTATTATTATTGCAGCCATTTCAACTTATATTTTCCCATCAGGGGAATATGAACGAATGATTGATGATACTGGCAGGAGCATTGTTGTAGCTGGTACCTATGCGGAAACTGAATCATCACCAGCAGGATTTTGGTCAGTTTTTCAAGCTGTTCATAAAGGAATGGTGAACTCTGCGGGAATCATTTTCTATATCTTTATAGTCGGAGGTTCATTTGGGATATTACAAGCAACAGGTGCAATTGAAGCCGCGGTTGGTTCTATTTCTAAAAGAATGAAAGGAAGAGAAATATTAATAATTCCTATCTTAATGACTTTTTTCGCTTTATCAGGAGCAATGCTTGGATTAGCAGAAGAAACAATTCCATATATTACAATCTTAGTTCCGTTAATGATTTTAATTGGATATGATTCAATGGTCGGGGCAGCCATAGTACTTGTCGGTACGTCCGCAGGATTTACAGCAGCATTTATGAATCCCTTTACTGTTGGAGTTGCACAAGGAATAGCCGAATTACCATTATTTTCAGGGCTTTATTTGAGAGTAATATTTTTTGTCATTTTTCTTGCGGTAAGTATTTGGTATGTCATGAGATATGCAAATAAAATACGAAAAGATCCAACGAAAAGCGTTCTTTTTAATGAAGTAAGTAAAGATGACTTTGTTGTTCCAGATAAATTATTGACCCTTACGACTCGCCACAAAATAATCTTTGTGATTTTACTCGGAACTCTCATTATGCTTGCATATGGTGTTATCAACTTTGGTTGGTACTTATCAGAAATATCTGGACTTTTTCTACTAATGGGGATATTAATTGGAATAACAGGGAAAATGAATTTCAGTGAAGTTTCCGAATCATTTATTAAGGGATGTAGTATCCTCGTAATGGGTGCTTTAGTAGTTGGTATCGCTAATGCTATTTTAGTAATATTACAAGATGGTCAAATTATGGATTCTATTCTTTATGGATTTTCATCTATTATAGGAGAAATGCCCTCTGGTTTTGCAGCTTTCGGTATGTATATCGTGCAATGTTTATTAAATTACATTATTCCATCGGGTAGTGGTCAAGCGGCTTTGACAATGCCTATTATGGCACCACTTTCTGATTTAGTGGGAGTTACTCGTCAAACAGCTGTGCTTGCCTTCCAATTTGGAGATGGGATATCAAATATATTTACACCAACATCAGGTTATTTCATGGCGGCTCTTGCACTTGCAAAAATCTCTTGGATTAAATGGGTAAAATGGATTTTACCCCTTATTATTATCCACTACACGTTAGGTGCTATTTTCGTAACAATTGCACACTATATTGGATTCTCTTAACATTTTGAAAGGATTTGAAAGTATGAAACCCACTATTCAATTAAATAACTGGCTTGTCGAAAAACGCCGTTATTTACACAAACATCCAGAACTTTCACATCTTGAAAATGAAACAAAGAAATATATAACTAATCATCTACATGATTTAGGTATTGAAACTTACTCCATTACAGGTAAAGACGTTATAGGAGTAATAAAAGGAAACCATCCTGGTAGAACAGTTGCAATAAGATCCGATATGGATGCATTACCTATAGAAGAAGAAACAGGACTTGATTTTGCTTCCGTAAACAAAGGAGTCATGCATGCTTGTGGTCATGATGGACATATGTCTATTTTACTTGGAATTGCCAAATTACTAGTTTCAAATAAATCATCTATTCACGGGACTATCCACCTTCTATTCCAACATGCTGAAGAGGAGGTTCCTGGAGGTGCAGTAGAGATTGTTACTGAAAATGGATTAAAAGGTATCGATGCAATCTTTGGGTATCATTTATGGCAACCTTTAGAAACAGGATATATTGGTATTCGTCAAGGATCTGTAATGGCAGGGGCTGATAGATTTACAATTCAAATTTTGGGTAAAGGTGGCCACGGCTCCATGCCAGAGGACACAATTGATCCGACTCTTGTCATTTCGCATATCATTACTCAACTTCATACAATTGTTAGTCGAAGTGTTAAGGCGATAGATCAAGCAGTTATTAGTATTGGACAATTAAATTCTGGTACAAGCTATAATGTTATTCCAGATTCTGCATTTGCATCTGGAACTGTTCGCTATTTTAATAGTGAAACTTCTTCCCTAATCGAAAAAAGAATTGAAGAAATTATTACTGGGGTTTGTCATTCTTTTGGTGCAACATACGAGCTAAATTATATTCATGGAGATCCACCTGTTATAAATGATGAAAAACTAACTGCATTTATAAAAAAAACGGCTACTTCCCTTTTTGGAGAAGAGAAAGTAATTGAAATAGACCCTATTCTAGGAAGCGAAGATTTTGCTTATTATTCACATGAAATTCCAGCATCATTTACATTTATCGGGATTGGAAAAGAAGAAACTTCTTTTGGTCACCATCATCCGAAATTTGATATAGATGAGACGATGCTTCCCATCGGTGTTGAATTATTTACTACTGGAGTGTTGAATTTTTTAAAAGGAGGTTCTAATATTGAAAATTAAGACCATTGAAGTATCCGCTATTAGACTCCCGTTAATCACTCCTTTTATTGTTAGTTACAAAACGTATGAGGATATGCCTTCTATTATTGTGAAAATTGAGACGGAATGTGGAATTATAGGGTATGGAGAAGGTACTCCAGATGAACATGTAACCGGAGAAACATGGGAAAGTACTTTTACCATTTTAACAAAAACATTAGCTCCTTCATTGTTAAGTCATAATCCTTTTCAAATTGAAAAATTGCACGAGAAAATGAATAAGACCATATTTGGAGTTCCTACCGCAAAAGCCGCCATTGATATTGCATGCTATGACATTATGGGAAAGGCAACGAACCAGCCTGTTTATAATCTATTAGGCGGACAATATCATGATGTGTTAGAAATTCCAAAAGTGATTAGTATTTTAACCCCTGAGGAAATGGCTCAGGAGGCAAAAGTTGCTAAAGAAGAGGGATATAAATCAATCAAATTAAAAGTGGGAACAAACAAAGAACTAGACATTAAAAGAATTTATGCAGTTCGTTCAGCAGTAGGCAAGGGATATCCGCTAAAAGTAGACGCCAATCAGGGGTGGATAAATAGCAGTGATGCGATGTACGTACTAGAACGAATTCAAAACTGTGAAATAGACTGGATTGAACAGCCAGTAGCTGCAAATGATATAGATGCTCTCCAGGAAGTGAAACAAAAGACTTTGATTCCTGTAATGATTGATGAAGGTATTCATGGTCCAAAAGAACTTAAAGAAGTCATAATCAAACGAGCAGCAGATAAAATTAATATTAAAATTATGAAATGTGGGGGCCTATATCCTGCCTCCCAACTAGTTCACCAAGCTGAACTTGGAGGATTAGTTTGTCAAGTTGGTTCTATGGTTGAGTCTTCTGTTGCCTCAGCAGCAGGGTTGCATTTAGCATTAGCCAAAAAATCAATCCATAGTAATGAACTTGTTGGACCTTTGATGTTCAGTAAAGATATCGCAACAATCAAATATGATATACCTTATGTTCATTTATCTAATGAGCCTGGATTAGGGATTCATATTAATGAACAAAACTTAAAAGAACTCACGGTTAGATCAATCAAAGTCCAATAAATTTCTAGAACATTACTACTTCTATTCGCTAACAATATAGTCGTATTGTAAAGAACTTACTCTCTAATATCAAAAAGAGTGTAAGTTTTTTGGATTATTTAAGACCTATACTACTAGTCTTTACTATCCTGAAAGTTTGAAAGAGACTTTACATGAAAGAATATGCAAAATGAAAAAATGAATAGAAAATAAAGAAGTTTATTACTTTAGTGTCTCCAAGAGCATTTATTATTTCGTATGAACCCACTAGATTTAATGGTGGTTCCTTGTAGAATTGACTTTTCCCTGTGTTTAATAAACGTGAATGTTTTAAACATAGGTTTACTCTTTGTTTCACTATAAAAAAGACGAATAAAATCCCGTGCCTCCGCTAACACTCGTAGCACCTCCCCTATCTCTCCATCTTAGTAGAATGGGGTCATTGCAGACAAGTGCCAGAACTAAGAAAGATGTGAGGGATTTACAATAGAAAAACTATTCCATTAGATCAACCACTATATACGGATTCATCCTATTCATGTTAAAATTTAGGTAACATTGAATATATTGGTTTTCCCATTCCTATGTTAAAGGCATTGCTAGAACTTATCGAGTAACAATAAGAGATATAAGGGGGATTTACCATGAGACGAATTTCAGCTATAGTACTTTCAGCAACATTACTATTAGGTATTTCTACGATTTCACCAACAGCAACAGATGCTGCAGCAAAGGAATTCAAAAACTGCACAGAATTAAATAAAACGTATAAAGGCGGAGTGGCTAAAGCTGCAAATATTAAAAATATAGGTGGAAAAACAAAACATACTCCATTTGTATCCAAGGAAATTTATAATGCTAACATAAAAAGCGATCGGGATAATGATGGCATTGCATGTGAGAAATAAATATAAAATAATAACCTTGAAAGGCATTTAGCCAATCAAGGTTATTATTTTTTTAGTACTAGGATTCCATTAGCGCTCTTGTTTTAAGATATTTATGCCATAGTATTTCTATTAGGTATATACTAGCTCGCTACTTTATAGTATATTTATAACTATGAACTTTGATGCACCAACCAAGAGTTTATGATTTCCTTAAATCGGTCTTGTAGCTCAGTTGGGAGAGCACCACCTCGACAAGGTGGGGGTCGCTGGTTCGAGACCAGTCGGGACCATTAAAATCGTTAGTCACAAACCTTGATAAATAAGGGTTTGTGACTTTTTTATTTAAAATACAACTTGTTAGATTTTTGTCTATGGGGTTAAAATGGGGTTAAAATCCGTGTTAATCTATTATAAATCCTATAAAAATAAACTAAATTAATCCCCTACCACAATAACCAATTTTCCGAATGAGGATTACTCTTAATAACAGTTCGTCCCTCTACCTCTTCTAACCAGTTATAAAACTTCACAGGTTTACTTTCACGTGGTTGTTCCTCCACAGATAAAGAAGTGGTTGTCTTTCTATTAGAACGCTCCATCGACTTGTTATAAGCTCCTACGAATGCACTTCGTAAAGTCTTAGATAATGTTAATGTTCCGTCTGCAATATCACTTATAAGCTTGAAAATTACATTCTTAGCTTTTATGAAGTCAGATACATTAATTAGATCAGTAGCTAATACTGCTTTATGCAATTCATCTTTTAACTCATCTTTCATTGGTAAGCTATTCATGAAATCGAATAACATCTCCTTGTACTCATTCATGTATGCTTTTTTGTTTTCAGCTTGCAAAGCTAATTCTTCCCTAAGGTTATATATATTTTTTGCTTGTTTAGAACTTAAAAGATTAAAAGATTTAATGCTTAGGTCCTCAGATTGTGGAGGACAAGTTACGTCGTTACTAGCTTCAACTACCTCTTCTCGTTGTGTCACACTCGATGTGTCATCATAAGGTAAAATTTTATAAATGCTTGCTCCTTTGATTCCGTTTAACTTCGTTTGCGTTACTTTTTCAATAATTTTCAATGAGATCAGCTTCTTAATTCCTCGCATTACTGTGCTACGAGATGTGTTAGTTTTGTCTGCAATTGTTTCAGCTTTTAAATGTGAAGCACCTGGATACATTAATGAACGCCCAGCAATCATGAAAACAATGGCACGTTCAGATGTTGTTAAATCTAATCTGTATTTGTCTATATGTTTTTTAACGTTTAGATCCATGTCTTCCACAGATTTAAATGTTGCATGCTCTGCTAAATATTCGAATGCCATTGTTTTCACCACCTAATTATAAATAAATAGTTATATACATAACTTATTAAATTAAATATATATCCAATTAGTTATAATTGCAAGGTTTATTTATAACTTTTTAGTTATTTTTATATCCACTTGCGGTTTAATCATGTATAATATGGTTATTAATATAACTTAAAGGAGGTATGAAGATGAATCAAATGGGGGAAAAGATACGGATTGCCTTGATTAAGAAGGGCATTACTCTTACACAACTAGCTGAGCTAATGAACGTTTCACAACCGAATTTGTCAAAGAAATTGAAGCGGAATAATTTTAATGAAGAAGAACTACATAAAATCGCTGAATTGTTGGATATGAAATACGAAGCTTATTTTGTGATAAAAGATGGTACGAGAATTTAATTGGCTGCTTTCATATATACAACCCTCTTATTTATGTTTATCATTATGGTAAATATATGCAAGGGGGTTTTTGTTTGAAGAAATTAATATTGCTATTGGTTTTATTTTTATCTGCATGCTCTGGAAGTGATGATATAGAAGTTGTGAAAGTGGAAAATGAAGTCGATTATACAAGAGATATCTATCTAATAGAAACAGCGAATGACGTAAGTGAAATACGGTCCCTACACGATAAATTATTAGTTCACCTTGCAGAAGAAGAGGAACCTGTTAACGTTGCTATTAAATTAATGGATATGAGTATTGCAGCTTCTGATAATTCATATAAAATAATTGGTACTGGATCAATCGAATTTGATTTAATTAAAGCAGATTTAAAAGCAATACAATCATATGTGGATGAAAAGTATAAATTGTTTTCAGAACAAAAGGAATTAGATAGATTGGCTTTGAATGAAACAATTACAAAACTTTCAAGTCTGATTGATAAGCTTGAAACAAATTTTGAATCGGTTAAATAAAAATAAACCACCTTCCATTTTACTGGTTGGTGGTTTTCCTATTCTCGGTATGAGTAAAGTAACTTATCGTATTAGGTAATAACGATATTTCTCCAACTCTTACAGTCTGATTAATCACTACAGGTTTATGATCACTATCAAATTTTGCTTTTCGACCATCGGAAAAACTTATAGTTACGATGTATTTTTTCATGTACTCACCCCTTTAAGATATCTATTCGAGAGAGGCAAGGAAAGTCCTTCTTATTAATCCATAATTGTCACATCTACTATTTCGTCTAACTTTAACTGGAGTAAAGTAAATGGATCTTCTAGTTCAATCACTCTTCTTCTTAGGTCCACGCTTTCTACAATACCTCTATTATAGATAAACGCTCCATCCCTCCACAACTTTACTTTAGTGTCAGCTTTGCTTTTAATGGCCATATCAAGAGTGTTGTTTATTTCATCGTAATCCCATTCATCTAGATCTGGTCTCGGTTCTCTTTTAATTTCTTTGCCGTATTCTCTTAGCATAGAAACATGTTCAGTAAGCATCATAGCAACCCATTTCTTATTTCCTCGGTCTTGTAATTTGGATAAATCAAAAACTGGTTCGTAAAATTCGTCGTTCATACAACTTCACGCTCCCTATGTATAATGGGAACAAATGCGAGTACATTTTCAATAATGAAAGTACGTTTAGCATTCCGCTTAAAGCAAAACACACGAAAAGTATCACCTTGAATATTTAAGACTTCCACTCGTCTTTGGCTTATATTACCCTCGGAATCCATATACATTAACTCAACTAGTTGATTACGTTCCATACATTTCATTAAATTTATACGCACACTTGTTCCCTCCTTCTTTTGTTTAGTATACGAACAATCGTTCTATTTTACAACTAGAAATTTTTGGACAATAAAAAAACGACCTCTTAATTAAGAGTAGATCGCTAATTGGATATCTAAGTTTAAAATAATATTCCTCTTCTTCGCCTTATGTCAATGCTTGTTCTTGTCCCTGTTTTTCCTTCTCTATTTTAACTAGGGTTGAACCTTGTTCATACAGTTCTTCTAATGGTATTCCTCTCGTTTTAGCGGCACCTTCAATTAGTTTAATTTCAGAATGCATAGCATCTGATAAAATACCTTTATCTATATTTAAATTTATATAATAATAAAAACCTGCCAACATTTCCGATGGCAATTCATCGTAAAGAGATCCTTTTAACTCCAACTTTAGCACCCCTTTTTAATTTCAATTACTTTGCTTTATTTCGACATTATTGTTGAATATCCTTTAAAGTAAAAAAGCCCCACTCGAATTAATGAGCAGGACTGTAGTATTATTTACTATTAATTTTAGCGAGCATTGCTTTAGATGGTGTTTCATACTTAACGAATCCATCCATCTTGGTAATCCACATGCCACCACCAACATAATATTGACCACCTTGATCTTCACGGTTCTTGCCAAAGGTAAAGATTACTAATATTAGCTTTTAATTTTTGGACAAATAAAAAAAAGCCCCACTTCTTCAACAGTGGGGCTACAATCTATTTAAAATAAGATTGTATGAGAAATTACAAAGGGAGATCTTTGGTTTCTCGTAAAAACTATATTACCACACATAAATTTAAATTAAGTTAGTAATATTATCCATATTAATAATTTTATAATTGATACTATTTTAATTTATTCTTTAATTCTTCTATCTCTTTAGCTAGAGGCAATAAAGCATTCCAAACATAGTATTGATTTACTTCACGAAATGGATTCTTACCATCTGTAATCCCTAATTTCATTGCTTCTTGACGTACTTTTTCTTGTGCAGCATTTAATGTTGGTTCATTCGTCACTCCTGCCACCTCTTTCTTTTTCAATCCGAAATGATTTGCCAAGCCTAATACAATACCTTCTGCTTGTGCTCTTAATCGGCTCTCATCTCTCAGGGCTACGATATCTATTCGACTGTCCATGAAAGCACCTTCAGTTAAGATCGCTGGCATATTTGTATTCTTCAGCACATAGAAGTCCGCCTCTTTAATGCCTCTGTCTTTTAATTTAAAGCTACGTATCAAGTTTGGATGAACAGATTCTGCTAATTTCTTTGACTGTAAGCTGCCAGGGAAATGGTATGTCTCTGTTCCACCATGAGTGCCCCATTTGCCATCACTTGCATTTTGGTGAACCGATACATAAGCACCTGCTTTCCAATTGTTCGCTTGGTTGACTCGGGCAGCTAGTGGCGTATCTGTTCTACCTGTATAATCATCCACACGAATAGTTTCAGCGTCTACATAGTCCCTTAATAAAGTAATGATATATCGAACCACCATATCATTAAACGACCACTCTCGCTCATCATCAGGTGTACGTTTGCCGGGTGTATTGATGCCATGCCCTGCATCTAATGCGATTTTCACCACATCACTCACCATCTTTCAACTGTTTATCTACTTTAGAGCCTATCAATTCTTCATTTATTTCCTTCACAATACTAGCTTGAGTGGATTTATTTGTTTCAATAACCTTTAACTTTTCAGCTAAATTTGTGGGAACCAATACACCTAGTTCCGCCATATTTTCAAATATCGATAAACCTTCATTTGCGATATAGAAGAGTACCGTCGCAAAGGTCAATGTACCGCCTAAATTTAATACCTGGTCAATGATATTTGCAGTAATAATAACAATCAATACAAGTAGTTTGCGAGCATATCCAAACAAACTTTTACGACTCCAAAGGTTACCTTTATCAATTGCCTTAACAATTCCTGTGATGATATCCAAAGCCATTAAAATTAATAATAAATGTAAAAACTTAACCCCACCAAATAAATACATATGTGCTACTTCCAATGATTCCAAATTAATAAATCCTCCCATTTTTTCATCTCCTTAGTTTTTGATAAAACAAAAAGAACGCTCCTATTGGAACGCTCTTACGTTGTTGATTTCTCTATTGCCATCATATAATCAAACTTATTAATAATCACATCTCCAAGTAATGCAAATAGATTTTGTTGGTTGTTTATTTTCGCTGAGTATTCAGCTGCATTAAATGCTCCATCATATGATTCAACTTTTGAACCGTTCATTAAATAGATGGTGACATTCGGTGTTACCTCTTCTGGATGAGAAGTAGCGATATAAGATATTGCAGCTTTATTAATAGGTATATTTCCTATTGTAATGGCGTTAATAGCTTGATTATTTATTTGGGTAACAAACTCTTCTAAGTTTCCTATTGAACCATCTGCAGTTATGTTTTCTCCATTTTTTAAGTTTATAGTTAACAAATAATTTCCTCCTTATTTAGCGACAAACTTACCATTTGCCCATGCTTTAATATCATTTTCTAGCTGTGCGATTCTAGTTCCTACATAGTTTTCTGTAGCTATTGATGCATTATTGATGTAAGCAGGCACTTGGATATCGACAACTCCACCAGTCACACGAAATCCTGCTTGTGCAACTAAGTTGGAATTAGGAACATAAACGCCCATAGCACCACTAGCTGATAATCCCATCGAACCGTTAGATCCTATTCGAAGTCCGGCAGCATCGATGGACTGAATTAAATGAGAACCTGCAACGGCAGTCATAGTAAGTGTTGAACCTGTCCCACGACCTACTACAAATGCAGAACTATAAACGTTACTGCCATCTACAATTGTTGCACCTGGTGTTTTTAAATTTGTTACTGTAACCAATCCTTGAAAAGCTAAATTCTGAGCCATCAAGGAAATTGCATAAGGATCTTGTGTAATTAATGATGATATAGTTTGACCGTTAAAGTCATATACACTTACCTTTTGCTGAATCTGTCCTGCTTGAATATTTATAGAGGATTCAGTACCGCTCACACGTGTTCCTAGATTGCTAACCGATAAATTTATATTGTCGGCTTTTACATTAATAGCTGCCATTTCTTGAGTGATTCTATTATTGACCGATATACTAACGTTGTCTGCTTTTAATTCTAACGTGGCAATTGAAGCATTTACTTCTTCCACAGATAAATGAATAAGCTCATTAGTTTGTGTGAATTTACTTCGATATTCTTTTCTATTCTCATCGATTTCAACTTTTTGAGAAACTAATAAATCAGCATTTTTACGAGGTAATGTTGTTCCTAATATGACAGATGAAGTTACTAGTTTATTTCCTCTTATAATTGTTTTTTTGGATAACACTCTAGTTTGATATTCAATCCCCATTACTTCATCAATTAACCATACTCGTTCACCTAACTCTTTATTAGTAAGCTCTACTGCATCCAATTCAAAATAGGCTTCTGGATAATCGACAAGTTCACTTTTCAATCTCTCTAGCATTGTGGAGGACTCGGTAATTTCATCATCAGTAATTGGGTCAGCTACAATTACTCCATATTTTCCAGCATGGGGAGAAGTATAAGTAACAACTAACCCATTCGCACCATGACCAGTAATTTGTGTACGCATTTTACTCCAGTCAACACTCTCTGCTAACGATTTAATATTATGCCCTCTTCTATATTGAGCATCGTTATCAGGTCCAATCTTTGGAGCAAAATGAACATGTTTATTCGGCATGATTTTCATTTCACATTCAAATGCAGAACATAGAGCATCTTTCAATACAATTACGTTATTTTCTCCGAAGTTTGGGATTAGGCGACTACCTGGTACTTCATTAGTAAATGTCCATCCAGTACCTTGGAAAATGAATGAAGCAAATTCATTAAGCGTATGAGTACCACCGTATATTGCTTCTTGTCGTGTTCCTACTAAATCGTAGAAAGTTGAAGCAGCAGTAACATCTTTTCGATTGTTATTTTTCTTTAACTGAGCTAATCGAAAATCATAGCCATCCACAGTAAAGATAGGTCTTTCATCAATAAGAATATGACCTGGATTATTTAGTACAGAAAAAGAAGCAAACTTCACCACTAGGGTTCCGTTCACTTCTTCGTCCATTTCAAAGCCTTGTATTTGATTAAGCATTTCTGTTTGGTTATTTTGTGTGACCGTTAACACATAACATCACCTACTTTCATTCCATAAGAAAAAGCACAACTCAGATGAGTGTGCTTTTCTGTACTTTGTTTAAATAAGAGTCTATAGTCTCTAATACTGTCGAAGATTTATATACTACACCTAAATCAAGCATCTGTTTTACTTCTGTGTATAGTGACGAATGGTTTGTAGGAATATCTTTTAATAGAATCTGTCCATGTTCAGTTCTATGATAAACGCGCGCTACTATACCTAAGAATAATACTTTTTGCCCAGTATAATTTTGACCGGTTCTGCCTGTATACGAACCGTTAGCATATGAGAAAACAGGACTTCCACTAGATCCAGGGAAAACTGAAGCATCAATTAAAAATACTTTATCACCCATAAAATCAACATGAAAGGGAGTTGCTGTAATACCTTTACGAACAATAGGAAGGTTGTTCACGGAATCCCATAAACCACTTGGGTAACCAATAAATATAATATCTTCTATAGCATCTATATGTTCTGTTATTTGCTCTGTATTCGGAATCATAGTTTCCAATATAAGACGTGAGTAGTTTGGCTCTAAACCAGATTCGCTTATTTTATTAAAATGACCTGATACATTTGATATTGCCACATCAATGTTAGGGTTTGGATGACCAAAAAAGTCCTTTTCAGAAAAATTAATTTGAATGTCCTTTTTAGAAATATCAGTATCATTTGAGTTTTTGTTCTTTACTAAAACAAAGCCGTCTACAATTCCATTTATTACATGCTTATTAGTGACGAGAAATAATTTAGAAGAAGTTTCTTTCTCATGTATAACGAAAAACCCAGTTCCAACTGTTGTTTCTCCATTAGATAACTTACCTTCTATTCGTACTGTACAGTCCAATAGATTTTCAGTAATTGACAGAATATTAATCCCTCTCTCTACAATAATTGTAATTAGTAATTACTCAATATTCGACATAAGAAAAAGAAATCCTTCTAATCTATTAATTATTATTCAGCAGTCGGAGGAACATAATCTCCAGCTAGAAATCCTACTCCACTATCCCTCAAGTGCTCATATACACCAGGTTTCAAACTATTTGGTACCTCATTAAATTCTGTTTTCCCTAAAATAACACGTTGCGCTAATAATAAAGCCATCATATCTTCATCTCCTATTAGTTTAATTAGTATTTTTGTGAATAATTTTCTCATGGCATAACTGTCATAATAATTTCAGTGAGCACTTCTTCTTGGAAATCTGCTCTATCTGAATTAGCTTGGGCTTGGGCTTTTAGTAGAATATTTTCTTTTTCCAATTCAACAATACGCTTTTCATCTTTGGTTGGAATTGATAGTTTTCTTTCCATCAAGCTCTACCTCCCAAAATTCTAGTGACTGCATCAGATTCTCCACCATTTATAGTTGCACGACTTAACTCTAGTCTTAATTTAGTAGGGCTAACTTCTGTAGTTTGCTTAGTGAATTCATACTCATTATCAAGCAATTCCGAATCCATTGCCGCACCGTTTAACTTAGCTTGTACCGCTAGTGCGCCTTCTTTTTGTACATATGCACCCACATAATCAGTCGGGGGTAAATCGTATACTGCGGTTGCTGTTAGTGACGGTTCTCCGGTTACGTTTGTCCATGTTCCGTAGAAACCTACCTTTGTGTACGAATAAAAGATAAATAACGGAATTGTGAATGCCACTGTTAAATCGAAAAGTGCTGAAGGATAATACGCTCCGTCCATACTCGAAACAGTTTGAATGCTCCCCCATGCATTATTCGTATTTTTTGACATACTGATACCGTTATTAGAAGCTCCCTGTCCTCCAAATAAAATGTATATGTTATTATCCTTATCTGCGGTTATAGAAGGAAATGCCCTACTGTAAGTGTTACCACTCGTTAATTTTTGCATTGCAGACCAAGTTACCCCACCGTCATCTGAGTAGGACACTCGAATGTTAGTTTTAGCGACATCTACACTATCCTTACCTTCCCAAGCCACCCAAATACGACCATTCGCCAATCCGTTTACGCTTTTCGGTACGAATATTGCTGATGGTGAGGATTGTGTGTAGGATGTGCCGTTATAAACATCTTTCACAGTCAATCCAATTGAACCAATCCATGTGTTACTAGCGTCTTTATAAGACACCACTATTCTAAAGTTTGCACTATTGTAGAATTCCGATATTATAACAGGCTTGTTACTGCTATTTACCACTATTGAAGGGTTTACTAAGTTAGTACCCGTAGTATTCAAAGTAGTAATCTGTTCCGCCGCACCCCACGTAACACTACCATCTGCGCTAATCGTTCCTTTTGCGTAACGAATATTGAAACTGTTCGGATAGGTTGCGTTTTTACTCGCCCATGAAGCGTGTAGTTCTGTTCCTTGTTCGTTGATTGCTAGGGATACGTTGCCTAATGCGGTTTGATTGTTGTCAATGGTAGTGTCTGTCTTAGCTCCACTATTTACATTAATTGTAGTAACCTTAACTGCCCAATACCCACTCTGTTTAGATGCATTTAATAACGCCACATGAGTGGGATTAATTGGAATTATAGTTGCGTTAGAGGTGTTTGGTATCTCTAACACGCTTGCGATATTCGTCCAACTACTGCCGTTGTTGATACTTTTGTATAAGAGGTGGTCATCGTTAGCAGATTTATTAGTAACGACAGTTACCAAAGTACCATCGGTCATTCTAACTAATCTACGCCCACTGTTTCCACTCGTATCATACGCACTTGCTACAACGGTAGCATCCGTCACCGTTACAGGAGTACTAACTTCATTTATCATCAACATCTTGCCATCACGAATTTTAATGTTTGTACTCTCCATTTGATTAAACGTCATACCGAAGCGATTACCATTCATATCGTCAGCGAAAGTTACTCCACCTTCTATACGGTCAGAAGCTTCTTGTTGAAGTTTGAGATATGCAACGTCACGATACAATCCGTTTACGTTTGTAGCAATCCCAGCTGTATTGTTCCTAATATCGTCTAACGTAGTTTGTAAATCTACTACTTGCGAAATAGGGTGGGCATGTGGTGAAGGAGTAAATTCCTCCGGTACATCTGTTAGACCTAAATAAGACGTTGTACCTGTGTCACCTTTAGCACCTTGAATTAAAGACCAAGCATAATCAGAAGCTACATTACTTTTGGTTGGAGTTGCTTTGTTATAGGCGATACCGATGTATTTCTTACCTGTTGGAGCATCAGACATTCCCGTACCAGTATCAGTGTCGGCGTATTTAATCCATGTATAAAAGGTTGCTCCGTCTTTCCCAGCAACTCCTGGTTCACCTGGTTCACCTGGTTCCCCTTTACCAAAAGCGATTCCTTCAGACCATCCACTTGCTCCTTGACGGAAATACAATTCTCCGACATCTGTAGCTAAATAAGCGAATCCCTCTATTTCTGAATCGTAGTTAGCACGCTCTGAAAATAACCCTTGAGCATTAACGGTAAAGCTCTCGCCACGATCTCCTTTAACACCTTTTTGTACAAGTAACCTCCACCATGCATTTTCTTTTGATGGAAGAACAGGAAGGGGATTATTTTGTGTGTTCTGTAAAGCCATAAATGAAGAACCATTGTCCTCCACAATATTGTTCTTCTTATATGCATTAGATAAGACAAATGCTCCTACAGAACGCATATTTTCAGCATTAGTTGTTGCTACAATCGATGCAGTAGTTGCTTGCTCTGAATTCTCAGTAGCTGTTATAGCTTTTTGTGTTTCAGTAACTGCATTCTGTGTAGCTTGCACAACTTCTATTTTCATCTGACCTAGATTAGATGATTCTTGTTGAGCAAGAGCTGCGGCTTCATTTGCTAATACTGCTTTTTCGTTGGCATAATCGCCCTTCTCATTAGCATAAGTTCCTTGTGCATTAGCGTAATCACCTTGCTCTTTTGCATAGTCACCTTCTCCTTCTGCATATTCTGCTTTAGAAGTTGCCAATGTTGCAGCAGTATTTGTATTAATAACCGCTTGTTCCATCTGACTAATGAGCGCCAATATTTCTTCTACTTTTAACGCATTAATTTGTGATTGTAAGTCTGCGATTTTCAATAAAAACTCTTGTCGCATTTCATCAGTTAAATTGGATGCGCTAGTGACTAGGCTTTCTAATTTACTAAAGTTGAAGTTCAAATCGTTTCGATGACCACGATCTAAATTAATACCTATCGTTCGCATTTGTACCATGAGTTTGCTCCTTTCTTATAGATAATAAAATCTAAAATCAAATGTAATTAAAAAGGAACCACTCGCACCTGTTATAGTGAAGTCGTTCCAATCTGGTAATAGCGATATTAATTTTTTATTTGTTTGGCCAAAGATTGAAGCACCATTTTTAAGAGACCTCACACCATCTAATGTAATTGTGTCATTTACTGTGGAGGAACCGTTATATTGCCAAACATCACCAGTTGTATTGTTCGTTATTTTGAGATTAGTGGACGGTCCTTTAAATATTATTTTTAAGTCCCTTTTACGTGGATCTACTGGAACATCACCTGCGTTAAATATTTTAAAGGAAGAAGTTTGATGAACATACTTTGGTTCTTCCGTTTCTAAACCTTGTCCAGTCTGCCATTTTTCAATGTCGAAAGTAAGTTCATCTAATGTAGTACCGACTGATTCAGATAATCCACTAGAACAAAATAAGGGGATATCGACTTTAGATACTCTTCGACTTACTCTTTCTGGTTCCCAATCCTCAAAGTGAACTCTCCATCGTTTACCGGATAAGAACGATTCTCCAACATACATTTCCTCGCCAGTACCTAATAATCGAAATAAATCATCTCTTAATAGTAAAGAGTCTTTGTAATCTTTTCCTTTACTCATAAATTCAGCAACTAATTGACGTGGATTTAACTGCTTATCTAAAATGATTGTTCGACCATCATCTAGTGATTCTTTTATTGTGGTATATGACGGACCTGGTATATGGAGTTTGAGACCAAACAAGCCGATTGACTCCATATTGATTTTATTGCCATTTGCATCATATAGATTTAATCGACTTATCATCCTAGTCTCACCCCTCTCAACATAGCTGAAATGTTTGAATCATTGTATTGCATACCATTGATATATCCGACTTGATTTCGAGCGACTTCTTGACCGTCCAAATGGCTAATTACGTTGATAACTATTGGTCTATCATTCTTTGGAAGGACACCGGATCTATTATTTCTATTAACAGAAGCACCGTAACTTTGGTCGTCCACAGATGGAGTAGCAAACTGCGCTAATTTAGATGCAGTATTCTCAACCATTGCATTCATTTGTTCCATACCGATAATTAATCCTTCTCCGATATGTTTACCAATTCCCATTGTGACACGTGAAGGAGATTTAACTTGTAACGCTGATTTCATTGCAGCTTGAATGCTATTCGCAATGGATCTAGATTTTGCAATTAGTGCAGGTTCCATTGATGCAAGTCCTTCAAGTAGTCCTTTACCTGCATTCACACCAATTTGTTTAAGCGATAGCAATTCATCGTTAGAAGCTTTCGTAATAGACTTGATTTTATTAACCCACTCAACACGTAGCTTTTCTAATTCTGTATTAGCTGTGTTGCGAAGTTCAGTAATTCTTTCTTCTGTATCCTTTTTCATCCCAGACAATTCTTTCTCAGCTTGCGTTCGAGCAAGAGCAGTCTTATCTTTGTATAGATTAGAATAAATAGTTAGATGTTCATCTGTTAAAGAATTAAGCGCTAAGAGTTCTGGTAATGCTCTAGGACCCATTTCACGAAGTTCTTCAATTAATCCTGAGTCAACTCTTTTACCTGCAAACTTGTCCATTTCTGTTTGCCATGTTCTAAATCCTTCAACTTGGCTATTTAAATTCATTAGTAAATCGGAGCCTGACTTTTCAACTACATACGTAAACTCTTCAAATAATCCAGAAAATGAACGTAACGAATTTGCTCTGCTATCCACCATGGAGTTGTATTTATCTAGCAAATCTTGAACGGAGTTATTGTAATCATCATTAATTGATTTCATTTTGTCTGTATATTCTTTGTTTGTAGAAAGAATTTCGTTATCAATAGCCTTTAATGCTTTCTGATAAGACTTCTGTACTTCTACTTTTTCTTTGGTACCTTTTTTAAACGAGGAGATAGATGATTCCCAAATCTTCACTTCATCAATTAATGAAAGTTGCTCTGTTTGTTTCTTTTCTTCCACAAATAATTTAAGCGCATCTAGTCTTTCTTTACCTGTTTTCGAATTAATTTTAGTAACATCAGATGCCGCCCTTTCATTAATCTTTTTAACTTTTGTTGATGAATCTTGTTCTAAGCGTTGTATTTTTAAAATTTCTGCAGAAGTGAGTTTACGTTTTTTCTCCTTAGCAGTTTTATTTATTTGTTGTATATCTTCATTCACGCGTTTTTCAATTTTCTTCGCTTCTTCGTTTGCTTTTTTATTGATTGCCGTAACTTCGGTATTTGTTGTCTTAGTACCCTGTACAAGAATTTTGGTTACCTCTGACATTAATCCTTTAGAAACATTTTTTGATGCAGAAATTACACCGTTCAATTCACTAACAATTTTAAGTTCAATCGGTCTATTCAAAGAATTAATAACATTATCAGCCGCACCAATAGATCTTGCACCAGTAGCGTAACCAGGAGTACCATTTAATGAACCTATTATCTTTTTAGATTCATTGTGTGTGAATACTTCAAATCCTGCTGGTCTGTTATACATACCAAGATTAAGCATCTCCCATTTGTTGCCCATTCGACCAAGCTCGAAGCCTTCTTCACCTGCAATAAATCTACCACCTGGATGGAAGGTAGTCCCTTTTGCATAACCTGGTTCTTGAGGACCGTTCGTTCCGTTATAACGAATGTTTACGTTTTTAGTAATTGGTCTTCTTAGATTTTCGTCGAGCGTAGCCCAAAAGTTTTTAGGATTTTCAGAAATTACAACATCTTTATAAACCGTTTTTCCAGCTACATCATTTATTAATTGTAATTCACTCTTTGCATTTTTTAGTTTGCCGATTTGGGTATCAATAGTAGCGTTTTGTTCTTGATATTCGGCAGTCCCAATGACCTTTGCATCTAATAACTCTTTTAACTTACTTTTTTGCAATTCAAGTTTTGTCAACTCATCGCTAAGTTGAGCTCCTGATCTACCTCTTTCAGCAGTAATACCTACTTGCGCAAGAATTATTTCTTCATACTTAAATTTTGCTTCCTCAGTTGCCGCTATTTCTTTACGATTAATCTCAAGCAATTTATCACGTTCACCTAATTGTTTACCGTAGGTGATAATCATTTCTTCTGCACGTGACTTTTGCATGTTCTTTTCTTCTAATATTTCTTTTTCTCTTCTTATCTTGTTATCAAGATTTATTATTTCTTCAGCAGATGCACCATTCTTTTGTTCTTCGAGTTTCAGAATTTCTGATTCTTGTTTCCAAATTTCTGCTGAAAGTGTGCCGATTTGTTTTTTGGTTTCTTGTTGTAATACATTTTTTTCGTTTACTTCTGAAACCAATTGTTTCTGTTCTTTCAGTAGCGAATTTTCTTTTTCGATTGCTATAGTCAAAGTTTCGTAAGCGTCGCCTTGTAGTTCTTTAGCTTTCTCTGCGTTTAATTCTTTGAGTGCTATAGTGTTATTTGCATAGGCTTCACCCTGCAAGCTAATAGACTTAACAGTTTCCGGTGCACCATCAATAACTTTTTGATTAAGTCCTAAAAACTCGTCCATTTCCTCATTAGTAAGACTACTTTGCGCTAATAGTTTAGCTTGTTCATCTTTTAATGCAGCGACTTTATCAGGCGCATTAGTCATTTCTAATTCAGCGTTAATGTCCAAGAATCGAAGCATTTGTTCATTTGATAATTGATTTTTATATTGTAAAGCATCAAAGCTTTCAATTAATTCGTCATTCGCATCAATTTCTTTTTGCTTAGCTACTAACACTTCTACGTTAGTATCGTTAGATTCTTTATAAGCTAATGTTGCAGCTCCAATACCTGTTGCTAATAAAGCAATACCTGCTACAGTCCAACCAATAGGTCCTGCTAAAACAGTAAATGCACTACCTGCTACACCAATCGCTGTGGACATTGTGCCGACTGCCGTTATAATCGTACCAACGGAACTAATTAGTGTGCCGCCAATTACAAGCACTGGGCCAATAGCAGCCGCTACTCCTGCCATTACAAGAATATTTTTTTGCGCTTCAGGGGAAAGAGCGTTGAACTTATCTACCATTCCTTGAATATATTCTGCGCCTTTTCTTAGAGATGGTATTAATTTATTCCCAATCGTTATAGCAGCAGTTTCAATAGTTCCGCCTAATTCTTCAAGTGCTCCATTTAAGTTGTCCTTCATTTTAGCGGCAGTTTCAGCAGAAGCTCCACCACTATTTTTAAGCGCTAGTGTCATTTTATCAATCTCTGTTGGTCCTGCTTTAACAAGTGCGAGGAATCCACTAACTGCCTCTGTACCAACTAATTTTGCTAGAGTCGCTACCTTGTCTGCATCTGTCATATGTGCGGTAGATTTTGCTAAATCCCCAATCATTCCGGAAAGACTTTTTGCATTTCCTTCCGTATCGATAATAGAGAATCCGAGTTCTTTCATTATTTTTCTTTGTGCTTTTGCTGGGTTATTTAACGATAACAAGGAAGCACGTAATGCAGTACCTGCGTTTGAACCATCTAAGCCTGCATCTGTCATAATTCCAACTGCAGCTGCTACTTCTTCAAGTTGTATACCTAATGCCGCTGCTGGTGCTCCTGCGTATTTAAACGCTAATTGCATATCATCAATACCGGCTGCAGACATGTTCGCTGCCATCGCCAATACATCTGCTACTCTACTTGCTTCAGATGCTTCAAGACCCCATACATTTAAAGCGGCCGCTACTGTTTGTGCAGCTAAAGCTAAAGATTCACCAGATGCTTCAGATGCTGAAATTACACCAGGCATAGCGCCAATAATCTCCACTGCATTGAATCCCATAGCCGCCATATCTTCCATCGCAACGGCTACTTCACTTGCAGATTTAGAAGTATCAGCACCTAATTTTAATGCTGAAGAATTAAGTGCATCCATTTCTCCTGCAGTGGCTCCGGCTATTGCTCCAACTCTATCCATTTGTGCTTCAAAATCAGCTGCCATTTTAACAGATGCAGTACCTGCCGCAACGATTGGAGCCGTAATTGCCATGGACATTTTTTTACCAACACTAGTCATGCCGTCGCCAACAGCTTTCATTTTACCGCCGACTGCTTCCATACGTTCTCCTGCTTGAGTCCATGCGGATGATTGAATTCGCAATTCTTCTGTAACTTCATTCAATTCTGTGGTTAAGCGATTATATTGTGTTTGTGCTTCGTTTACACGTCTAGCTTGGCGTTCCAATGTTGCTTCATTCGCTGTTCCACTCGCTACCAGTTCATCATATTTACGACGTTCCTCGGTTAATTTAACTGATGAGGTAGCAACTGTTCGTGTTAATATTTCTTTTTTAGATGTTAAACCATCGATTGACTTCCCATAATCAGCACCTAATGCCTTTGCAGCTCTTAATTCAGAACCCATTGAACTAAGATGTCTATTCATCTGATTAATGGATCCATTGAAATTTGATGCATCCATGGAAAGGGAAACTGCTAAACTTCCAATTTCTGTTGTCATATTCTCACCGTCTTTCAGTCACTGTCCTATTTTTGAACACAAAAAATCACAGCCAAGATAATTCATCCGCTGTGATGTACTCTGTTTCGATCATGTGTAATTCGAGGCAAAATTTAATATCCATTTGATCTATTTCGTGGAGTTTATATCCGTCACGCATTCGTTCACGATACCAACCTTTTATCCATTCATAAGAGTCAAAATCAGTTACTTCCCCGTTTCGTTTCCCTCTTCGCCTTCATCAGCTTGATGTGTAGCTAAACCACCTAGACTTAACACTTCAGTGAAAATACGAGTAGGTTCAGTTTGAATTTGTGCGACACTTAATCCATTCCATGCGTCTTCAGAAGTAAACTGATTTCCAAAAGCAAATACAATAAAATCAATATACTCATCATAAGTTTCTACTTCTCCTATTTTTCCTGATTCGCGAATTTTCTTGTTTAATTCAAGCGCCTTCCGAAATACAATTCCTTCCACAAAGTCTTTCTTATATGTTTTTTCTTGGCCATCCACACGCAATACTATTTTCATGTATGATTCCTCATTTCGTTTATTGATAAATAAAAAAGAGAGGTACTAGACCCCTCTCGATTTATGGTGTTGGCGTAACTGTTGGTTTTTTAACAGTTGCAAAGAATGTAGTTGCAGTTTCTGTAACTCCTGGATCGTCAGTTCGTACAGTGTATTTCAAAGTTCCATCCTCAAGAGGGATAGCCTCTCCTGTAAAGCCTGATTGCTTGAATGCTGTTTCACCTTTTTTCTTCGTAGCATTCGATTCTTCCGATGGCTTGAATTTTGCTTTGTATAACCATACGAGTTTAGAACCGCTTTCAAATCCCACTGCTAAATAGTTTGGTTCATCATTCGAATTCATGATTAAACCTTTGTCGTCAGATAATTGGTGACCGTACCAATCAGATTGTACTTCTGTTGGTAGGTCGGCAACTTGTCCAGCGATAGTGATTGTATCCAGTTGAACCTCATTAGCAACTACTCGGTCACCTGCGTCGAATGTGCCTTCTGAAAAGTTAGGTGTTAATGTTAATTCAATTGGCATCGTGAGTGTTTTTACTTCACCATGTTCTTCAGTTGTTTCACTTGTCATAACTGCATAATGCAACGTTTTTAAACTTACCTTTTGTACTTTTTCTTGAATCGCCATATTTGTAATTCCTCCTAGTGATTTTTAATATTCATCAAAAAAAGCGAATCGCAACACTTTATTAAAGTGCGAATCGCCGTCTGTATATGGTGCATCGAATTCTGAAGTCCTTTGAAATCCAACTTGTTCTAATTTCTTGCGTATGTCCTCCACAAGCTGATGATAGTTGCCCTTTGACCACACATTTACTTGTATTAGTCTCTCGGTTTCTATTTCCTTGTCAGCCGCTTCTAATGCAGGATTTGACGTATACTCTAAAAAAGTTACATATTCAGAAGGTAAACCATTTGGTCCTGGTGGATATGATTGAAATGCAGATTTAACACCAATGCTTGTAAGTGTGGAAGAAACCAAATCAACTATATCTCTCATAGACCTAATGCTCCTTGAATTTCTTCAATTATTGCATTCATAGATTCTGATTTACTTTGTTCGTATCCTCTAGAGAAAAATGGATTAGGATTAATTTTCCCCCAAGTGACTTTCTTGCCACCCTTGGTTATTGTGGAACCTCCACTTCGTCCAAATTCAAGTATATGAGAGTGATAGGCTTTTCCTGTGTGGATGACAACCTCGCCATCTTTAGGACGTTTTAGCTTGATATTCTCCTTGATTACTCCATCAGAGCGACCACCAAAGTTTGCTTCAGCAATAATTGCAACTTGTGTAATTTTACCGGCTTTGTTTAATGCTTTGTTTTCTAGTTGCTCCGATATATTTAAGCTACTTAAGTTTTGAAGAGTCTCTTGTAATCCTGTTAATTGTAATTCCAATCAAAGCACCTCCCGAACAAGAATGGTGAAATACTCATCTCTTTCATCGTCATTGGTCATAGAGTCAATGTTATAATCTTGTCCTTTATGACGGATCCGCATGGTGTCATTTAAATCTTCTCTATAACGACATCCGAAAGTTTTCATATCTTGCATTTGAACAGCTGCAGCTTCAAATAATCGAGCGCCTTTTAATGTTTTAATTTCAGCCCACACAGTCACATGCTCTGACCATTCTTTGGATGGCCACCCATTTACTATTTCGCCTGGTGGTTTTAGAAAGGTTATCCGATGCCGTAAGTTCCCTGTATTAACTTTAGGTTTGTATTTAAATTTCTGCATTTACATCACCTTCTAATGCAATTTCATCCAAAGCTTTTGCGATTCCTAAACTATTAATCATGCTTAGAAAGTTATCATTGAAATATTCCAATGAGTCATTATAGGCATAACGAGAACGTTCAAAAACAAGCTCTTTAAACGTTTCGTCAGTTAGAATATCATAATCCCCACAAACTTTAATCAATGCTTGTAGGGACGATAAAAGGATACGTTTTAGGTTGTTATCTTCCTCATCCCCTAAACGCATCCTTTCTTTAAATTCTATTAAGATTTCGGATGTAATACTTTCCTTTGTGATGTTCATCTACATCACTCCTTGTTATTTGAATCTTTTACCTGTTTCTTAGCTGCAGGCTTGTTTACTTCTTCTATTTCCTTTGAATCTGCTTTGGCTTTTGCTTTTGCCTCTGCCTCTTCCTTAGCTTTTTGTTCGGCGATTGCGGTTTCTTCTGCCTCTCGCTTCGCTATTTCTTCATCTGTTTCCACTTTTTCAATGAAAACACGTTTATAAGACGAATGTTCTTTAGATAATTCGTCAATACGTTTTTCAGTAGGCTTATAATCACCTTTTGGATAGTCGTCACCTGCGTTATAAAGTGTATTGTTATCGAATTTATCTTTAAATTTATTTTTTACTTTGTATCCCATTTTCATCTACTCCTCTCAAATTTAAACCGTTGGTATTTCTGGTGTAAAGTCAATTTCTAGATCATAGACTAGTGCTGCCTTATTATCCTTTGGTTTACCATTTGCAAATTGTTTGATTGTGTAAAGCGTTGCATCTTCGATAGCCAATGTTTGATCAAATTTCTTCAACTTGTAACCACCTGCAATAGCAGCTAAGTAACGACCTTTTACAAAGAATACTGCTTTTCCTACTGGAATTTCTTCGGATTCAACAACTTGAATATTGTACGGAAGAGCCATAATCCATTGACCATTAGCAGTTTGAATAGTATTACGTGCTTGAACTCCGATTGCATCAATTGGATTTACTACCATAACAACTTTGTTTAATACTTTAAGAGATTTGCCATCAGCATCAGTTGATAAAGCTTTAACAACGCCGTAAAGTTCTCCAGCTACAATTGTTCCTTTGTCTGAAGGTTCGAAAGTTAATGTGCCAGACGATACTTTGTCAGTGACAGCACTCGTATCAGGATCAACATTTTTTAGTAATCCTACTGGTTCGTTTACCCCAGGACCTCTCCCGTTTACATAACCAAATTCCAATCCTACAGAATAGGATTCAACTAGAAGTGTACGTACAAAACGTTCAATCCAAACTGGACCAAGTTCTAACATATCGTTTGGAATAACTGCAAATGCAGTAAGTTTGAATTGGCTGATCGTTTCTTCACCAAATGCTGCATTAACTTGTCCTTTTATGTCACCGAATAATTTACCCCAAGCAAAAGTCTTAGTAGCATCCGAAGTAATAAAACGTGTAACTGCTCCTAGATCTTGTAGTCCGAGCGCTGCAAGTAAGGGATGTTCTGTAGTTAAATCCTCAAATACACGTTCTTGAGTAGTTACAGGAAGGATTGATTCATCAGTAAATCCACCTTCTAAAACTGCAGCATTAAAGAATTTTGTTTCTTCGGAAGTCAATACATTCTGACCACGTTGTTGAAGAATTGAACGGTCAAGCATCTCGTTATTTACTTCTTTAGTAATTGCTGAAGCTACCTCTGTTTGGAGTGCATCGAAATAATTTTCGTATGCTTCAGTTGTTTCTTTTTCTGTTACATTTTCCTTTGATAGCACCGCTGTTAATGCAATTTTTGCATTTTGAAATTTTTCTGATTTGTTGAATTTAATTGTCATTGTTTAATTCCTCCATTTTTGTGTAATTAAAAAAGCCTTACTGCTCTGTTTTGTTTAACAGGAGTTGGCTTTTCGGGTTCTTTATTTTTAATTTGATCTAGTTCATTTTGAATCGCTTGCATTTGTGATTTTAAATTAGTAATTTCTTCATTGTCTTCCACAGTTGATGATGTGGAAGTGGCAAATCCGATTTCTAAAGCATCGTTCGCACTAAACCAAGTTTCAGCATTGACCATATCGCGAATTTCTTCACGGGTAATATTTGCCTTTGTCATGTAAATATCAATAATGCCGTCTTCCAGTTTTTCTAGCAATTCAGCTTCTTTTCTAAAGTCGCCTTTATTACCCCAGACAATAGTAGATGCTTCGTGAATCATTAACATGGCACCTGCTCCCATAATTAATTCGTCCGCTGCCATAGCAATGACGGATGCCGCTGAACACGCCCAACCATCGACATGAATAGTAACTTTGCCTTTATGGTCGTTTAACCGATTGTAAATGGCAATACCATCAAAAGCCGAACCACCGGGACTGTTAAGACGAACGATTAAATCATTGTCACCTGCATTTTTTAGAGCATTGTCTACATCTACTGCAGAAGTAGAATCCCACCACCACGAATCACCTATATCACCGTATATTGTCAGTTCTGAAACTCCATTTTCAACATCGTGATTTACTGCAAAGTTATGCGGAATGCTTGATAAATCTTTATTATGTTGTTGATTTTTGAAGCCGAATTTACGTTTCACTGTCACTATTTTCACCCCCTTTAAGTGCTTCTGAACTTTCTTGATAGTTCTTCGTTATTACATATTTATCTAACAATGGATCGTCAACCCTTTCAAAACCTAATTCACTTCTTAATTCATTACCAGTGAACATCCCGGATGCGCGAAGCTTATCGACTGCAGTGGCCAAGTCAAAAATATTTTGATAGGAAGCTTTTCTAATCTCGATACATTTCCCTGAAAGGTATTCTTTTTGATCAAAAAACTTCACATTAGCTTCGTCTTTTATTTTTTTTAACAAAGGAGCAATAGTGAAAAACATATAGTTCTTCGTCTGTTTTTCTACATCTGCCATATCACCACGCAAAAGACTGACAGGAATACCGAGGGCAAATGCAATTTGATCTAAAAATCCGTTTGACACTTTATTAATTTCATCAACGCTTTGTCCAGATAATCCATTAGCTGATACTTCTTCGTATTTAATCCCTTTTTGTTGAGGAACGATAGCGACATCTTTTGTATCGATAGCTTTGTACATATTATTGATAAACTCTTGTAGTTTCGCTTGTTGCTCTGTTGTTTTCGCTGAAATCATATCCATATCAACAGTTCCACGAATTTGATTCTTTCGTTTTTGAGATGCTAATACTCTTCCAAAAAGTTCTCCATAATCCACGAACAAACTATCAATCAATGGTCCTAACTTTTCATTGCTATAACGTAAATGAATTACATCCTCTTGTTTAAATGTTCTTTTGAACTCGAAACCTTTCACAACCACATTTGAAAATATATCATCATATACCGCATATTCGGTATGTGTGAAATCATCAGCAATTAGCAAGTCGCCCTCATCCGATTGAATAATTAAACATTCGTTTTCATAAATGAGCTTTTGAATAAACGTTTGCCAAAATGTACTTGCAGTCTGATTTTTATTTGGCCTTATGTTTAAGCGGTAATACAATTCATCTTTAACGAACGTATCACCATTTTTCACTCTAAACTCTGATTGACTAATAGTGCGTCCAATAAAAGAAACACATGTATCTATCGCAAGTTTTTTCATATGAACTCGATTAGAAGTTTGTTGAAATAACTCTGCATCAAACATAAAGCCTAACTCACTGTTACGTTTAAAAATTACATCTAAGAATCCCAAATTTTATCACCCCCTTTAGAAATCAATATCACCGATGAAGAAACTGCTGACTTCCACAATCTCGTCTGCTCTGTATAGTCCATGTACAAAAGCTTGGAAGCCATCTGTTTTACGGCGTATCGGTTCTTTTTTCAAATACTCCTTGTTGCCATCTTTTTTAATTGATACAAGGACATTGTTTGTGTACCAATTCATTAAGGGATTATCTCCCCATATAATTTTTCTGTTTGCAAATGCCATCTCAATACGTGGAGCTAATAAACTGTGGATGGCTTTTGGATTCCTCACCACTTCTACTTCAAATCCTTCAGCTTCAAAGAGAGGTCTCAATGATTCCATTCGGAAATTATCAGCAATGATTTTTTTGATATTATATAATTCACGCATCTGCACAAACCATTGCACAATTGCATTCGGGTCTATTGTTTCCGCATCAATAACAGTAAGAAGACCATCTTCTTCCCATTTACCGATAGGTGCAAATTTTTTCTTCCCAGCCATTTCAGAATCATGCTTTTTCGAATAACTATAGAACTTATCAACAAATTCTTTACGGGCGTATGAATGCGTTTTGAAAATATAATCACCATTATCCCTAAATAACAATCCGCATGCTGCAAAGTCACGAATAGATGCATAATCTAGACAGCCGATACATTCACGACCAATTAAATCATCTTCTGGTATAGGTCGATTAGTAGCGATAATTTCTTCCCATTTAGCTACTGATTTTTCTAAATCAGTTATCGGCAAATTCATACGTTTAGTCATAAACTCTTCACGATTGGAAGGGTCGTCCTCTAAGTCATCGTATTCCTCTTGAATGGTATCGAATAAACCTTGAGCATAGCCACTAAGAGGTTCGCATAACATAGGGTTCGATTTTTCCCAATTCGATGCATCGTCAATTTCTGATTCATCATCTAATTTACATATGAAGGGGAATAAAGCATTTGTTCTCGCTTCTCCACGTAAAACCTTTATTGCCTTTTCTTTCATCTTGTCTAAGAATCCATCACGTACATATCCGTCTGTACCTATATAAAATTCTCGTGGATTTGGCTTTTTACCTAAACCAGAAATATGTACTCGCACATCTTTATTACTTTCGAATTGATGAGTCTCATCGAAGACAACGCAACCATCACGCAAACCATCTTTCGTTTCACCATTCGATGTACGGAATTTTAAAACGGATTCTGTTTTCTTATTTGTAATTTTTTCTTTCGTTCGTGCGAACATCGCTTTTAAGGTGCTATTTCGACCGATTACGCCGTATGTTTCATCAAATGAGGTCTTTGCCTGCTCTTCACTATTCGCAACGATAGAGACGTTATATTCACGTATTCCATGAAGAGGACTAATTAGGAAATGAGTAATCACGGAAATCAAACCGTTCTTACCAGCTCCACGACCAATCATCCAGAAATGTTTTCTATAAAACACACGATCGTTCTTAGTGAAAAATAAAAAGACGAATGCTATCAAGAACTTTTGGAAAGGCTGCAGTGGAAAATACCACTTTTCACCAAACTTAATACAGTTCTCAATCATTTCGTCATTGAAATACAAATCATTCCGATTCAATACATGGTCTTGCAAATATTCAATCAGCTGGATCCGCTCTTTATTTAGTTTTATCTTTCCAGATTTATAAAGCTGAATATATTCATCTACATACTTATTACTAATCAACTAAATCAGCATCCGTAAATTCTTCTTTTTCTTCCACAGTTGACGCAGTAGGGGAAGGGGCATCTCCTTCACTTGTAAAGTTGAACGTTTTTTCCAATGCAATCAACTGTGTATTAATTTTCATTTTTTCGGTCATGGCCGGATGCGTTTTAATAAACCGCTGGGTGCCGTTTTCTATAGTAATAGTTGCTCCGTCTTTTTTTATTGCAGCATCACAAGCTATGTCCAATTTAATTAACTGGATATACCGTTTAATCTTTTTCACTTCAATCAAATCATCTTGATCTATTCGACTCATTAATTGGAGTTCTAATTTTCTAATTGTCAAATTACCCCTCCCCCCTCTCGCGTGAATCGTGTTTTACTCTAAAAATCTGGACAGAACAGACTCCAACCGGTGTAGGGCCAAAAGTTTTTCTTCAAAATAATTTGAGGGGGGGTAATAAATTTATTTTTTTAATTTTTATTTTCATAATCCTTACCACCTCTCGTCAGATTCCCATTTGTTTATCTTCTTTTCGAATGAACGATCATGTTCTTTGTTATGACAATCAACGCAAACTGTTTCAAGATTGTCAGTGTCGAGTGCAAGCTTTGGATGATGCTCGAGTTCTTTAATGTGATGGACCACGAGTTTGATTTTCTTTCGCTTTGCTTTCTCGCTGTATTCATTGGTATCAACGGAAACTTTACCGTTACGCTTACACTCCTGGCATTCGTTGTTGTCACGTTGTTTAATGTGTTTGGATAACTTTCTCCATGCATAACTGTTATAGAACTTTGCTTTTTGTTCTATTGATTTGTATTCAGACAATGTTAATCACTATCCTTGGATTGCTTTGGCAGTTCATGATTAATACTTTGACAATCTTCATTATGTTCTTTGGCTAAGTAGTTCCTTCCGCAATATTTACAGAACAAATGTCCAGACGTTTCGTCATATACATATAACTCTTCTGTCATTCTTCATCCCTCCACACAATCCTATTTACTATTCAAGTGATAGCTCACAGATAATGGATCACTTCCTTTCTTGATTAGACATAATAAACATCAATGCTTGAGATGGAGAAGAACCACAATAGTTATTACACTCTGCTTTGATACAACCTTCTGCACCACCTAATGACATTTCTAATAAAGAAAAGAACCTGTGAATGGATTTGAACATAGACCTCACCACCTTTTATGCATAATAAAAAGCCACACCCGATTGGATGTGACCTCTATCTATTAAAAATAGTAAAGATATCTTCTTTCATTTATACAAAATGAAATTGTGTTCCAGGATTAGTATAAATCATCAATTGATTCTACATTAATAATATATTTTTCATAGAACTTTTTAATCATTTTGTTATGCCCATGTAATTGTATTAATTCACTTGAACGCAAACTAGTATACTCGTGGGTACTAATTGAAATTAAATATTCTGCAACGTCATAAGTGTTGTTTATAATTTCGATAAGTTTCTTTACGTAATCTTGCAAGTTAGGGTATTGATCTGGCATGTGCTCTAGGTGAGTTTTTCTTAGAGTCTCTTGTTTGGGCATATCATCTAATTTCCCATGAGCATATTTATTACGCCAATCCATAACATCTTTTAACTTTTGGTGAATATGTGTACCTTTAAAGTTTTCTTGATTTAATACTGCCAATGCAATTTCTAATTTCTGAACAGAACTCATTCTATCAATGGCATTTACAATAGATTCATTTATGTTGAATACTAAAAATTGATTCACCTGGTCTTCTAAATGAATGGCGCACATCAACATTATTAAATCACAAGTATTTTTTGATCTAGATGAATATGAAGGTGCCGGAATCTTTAATAGATAGTTATTTAATTCTTCATTTTCCTGAATGTCTATATTCCACGTTTCAATCTTTTGCTCCCGAGTCAGCTTACCTTCTTTATTTAATACCCATTTACTCATATAATGGAATAACTCATCCACTAACTGATTTGATGCAAGAATAGAACCATTACTTCTCCAAAATGGACCTTCATAAGAAACACTATTCATCTCTTTCATCTCCCTCCACTTTAATCATAATGTGATTGGAAATGTTTGTCACTAACCGAATCTCTTCTCGAAATAATTTGTTCTATCTATCATATCGATAATAATCTCTATAAGCATTTTGGCTTCATCTGTAAAATAATATTTATGGACATATCCGTCATCATCTGTCGGTATAGCAATTATTTCTTTATAATGTTCCTCGGGTATATCATGTATAGAAGTATTAGGATCTACAAGATACGTTATTACACTCTTCATAGCTTCTGTAAGTTGATACTTATCCATATCGTTTACTTTCATTATCCATCACTATCCCTTCGAATTAGATAATGAATATCATAACATAAAATAGAACATTCGTTTCTTTTTAATAATGCTATTTCATAATTTAGGGATAATGACTAATTTCTATTTACTATTAATTAATCAACATCCTCCCTAGCAAAGTTCATTTGCTAGTAAGTTTTCTTTAATGTTTTCTTTAATGTTTTCTTTAGGATGAACGCTCTAATGAAGGAACTCAGTTCACTGTACGCTAATTAGCGACATCACTGTACTCTAATTAGCGACACTACTGTATGCTAATTAGCGACAAAGAAGGTGTACTCTAATTAGCGACAACCTACTAGATCTTAGTAAATAAAATAAACAAAAAAAGAATCGACCAAGGTTTCCCCTCGTCGATTTTGTGATATAAATTATAATTTTTGTCGGTTCTTTATACTCTTACTATAAACGGTTTATACAATAGAATCATTCAGTTCATTTTGATTTAATGAAGATGAAATTAAATTCAATCAATAGTAGATGTCAGTTCGTCTAAATAACCTACAAGCTTCATCAACATGGCATGTTTGTTATATATGGTCCCTTTGCTATACCCAACTTCATCCGCTATTTCATCAAATGTTTTCCCTTCGATATATCTACCGTATAAAATCTTTGTATCTACTAAATTAAATTTCTGAACCATCCGCTTAATGTCAATTAAGTCATTCATTTTGTGAGCAAGATTAAATTCTAAAGAAAAAATTATTTCTTCCAATTGCGCTCCATTACTTTCAGCGGATAACTTGACTCCCATTAAGTCGCCACCTGTCCACCGCCCTAACTCACGTTTTGAACGGGCTATCGAATTTTCTAACTCGATAATATCTATTTCAATTCTTCGATAGTCTTTCAGCCATTCATACATATACCGCACCTACCTTTTCAAAAAAATACCCTGGAATCAACCAGGGCAACAATATTAATCTAGTAGATCGTCTCCATGATCTTCTTCTTTATCTGCAAAGAGAGACTCTTCCTTTTCTTCTCCGTTGTCTTCCTCTTCATCTGCAAAATGGATCTCTTCTTTTTCATCCACTTCATTTATTTCTTCCATATTGATTTGGCCATCCGGCACTTCGACAGTCCCATCGTTGTTAATGTTGTATTCAATGCCTTCACCTTGTTCTTCAAATTCTTCAAGGGATATTTGAGATGCTTCGAGAAACAACGTCACATTTCTTCCGGCAAACGGATAAAGTTTAATCACCTTTTTATCACTATCTCCACGAACATTAAATTTCAATGTAGTTTTTTTGCTATCGCGTTGGATTGACTTGAATTCTACTGGTAGTTTACCAGCTTCACTGGATTTCACTTCTAGTATTGCAATACTTCCTGCAAGTTGCACAAGATCATCTGAATAATCTAGTTCATCACCTTGCACGTGAAACTCCAGTACTTCTTTTTTATCATCCTTTTGGATTTTCTTGAATAATACGGTTAATTCGATTTTTGACATGTTTATTCGCTCCCTTTAATGTTTTTATTTTGCCTTCTTTTTCTTCACAGGTGGATTATTGATAGCTGCCAATACTTCTGATTGGTAGTTTGTAAATTCGTTTGTTAAAATATTTGCATCAAAAGTTTTTAACCCTTTTGCGATTTGTGCCAATATATACGCATCTCGTACATTATCGCTAGAATGCTCGAATCTCCAGTGTCTGAACAATGGTAGAATCATATCTTCTTTTTTGGTGTTTCCTTTGCCTGTAGCGAACTTCTTTACTTGGCTAGGTGATACTTCAATATATTTAAAGCCACGTCTTGCAAGCATCATTCTTATGCCCCAACCGATACCACCTAGCTGAATGCCTTGTTGAGTAGCAAATCCGAATCCTTCAATGACAATAATGTCTTCTTTTTGAATATGTGCTGCTATATCGTCAATCATCGTAATCATGCGAACAGGATCCTTTGAACCAACGCCTGTTAATTCTTTTGCTTTTAAAACTTGGCCATCTTCATCAAGAGCAACAAACCCCGTTTTGGTTGATGGATCTAATCCTATGAATCTCACATTATCCCTCCTTCAGGAACTGTATGGCCGAACGGTGCAATATCAATTTGGATGATTACAACTTGCACATACTTTTTCATCATTAACTAATTCTGCTTGTTCGCACACTTTGCAAATATCTAATGTTGCCATGCTCATTCTCCTTTAATCTCATAGTTTGGTCGAAATGTTCAGCGTATTATTTCGGAAAAACATCAATTTCTACTGGAATATCATATTTCCATACATCGTTAACACTACTGCCTTTAATAGCCTCGTTAAGAAGTTTTTGAATTTGCTGGATTACTTCGGTTGAAATGTGTTTTAAAGCTTGTTCTCCCCAATCTTCGTACATATCGTCCTCTTGATCTTCAACGTACTGAGTGACCATCGACAAAGCACAAGGTTCCCATTTTATTCTATTCACTGTGTACCATTCACCAGCTAAATGATGCTCCTCATTCAATTCTAAGATTTCACGTTTTACTTGCTCTACCGTCATTACAGAGTGTGATTCTTCCAATGAAATTTCTACGTCATCATTTAATTGGGATAACTTCAAATTCTCCATATTCATTCTCCTTTTTAATTAATTTGTAGTACTATTTATATAGTGAATATTATTAGGTGGTGAGTGTATTGAATTTATTTGAAAATGTTGATATAAACGCAACCCAATATATAGGGCCAATCATTGTATTGATAATTACTATGTCAATAATAGCGTTTCTTTGTAGAGTAATATCAAAGTCATGGTCCAAAGAATTTGCAAACTATCTTTTCGGTTTTGGAATTATAGCTAGTTTCTTAATTTGGGCGTTTCCTATGAATATGGGTTTCTACGAATTTTTCAAATAATGTTAAGGGAGTTTTAAATGACTCCTTTAATTCGTTTTATGTGTCTACTGTTTTTCAAGCTCAATAAACTTTTGCTTCCAACCCATAAACAATAATTTGAATTCATTCATGCCTATGTCACGACCTTTTGCTATAAACTGTTGAATGACTTTACCTTTTTGAACATAGTCAGCTGGATCGTGCCATAAAAACTCAACGACATCTGCATCTTGTTCAATTGAAGATGATTCCTTTAGATGAGATAACTGTGGCTTTTTAAAATTGTCACTATCTCTTGTCATTTGACTAAGCATCATAAAGCAACAGTTCATATCACGAGCAATATTCTTGGCGGTTGATGTTACTTTTCCGATTGCTTGGGCCCTTGTGCCATTTCTCGTTTCGGGTATATTCATGATTTGTAAGTAATCAACCGCAATCATTGCCAACTGTCCATGGCGCCGCTTGAATCGTCTTGCCGTCGCCCTTACCTCTTCAATTGTGACCCCGCTAGAATCTTGAACATAGATTGGAAGTTTTTCCAAATCCTTAAATGCAAGTTCAACCATTCCCAATTCTTCTGCATTTAATTCTTTGTTTTTTATACGGCCGTAAGCTATTCCTGTTCTACTTGAGATCATCCGATCAAATAACTGGTTCTTGTCCATTTCCTGTGAGAAAACAAGTACGGGTCCACTTTCCGCTACACCCATCACTCTCTGTAAGAGCATTGCGGTTTTACCAACACTTGGACGTCCAGCACTAACGAATAACCAACCTCGCCACAATCCATGAGCCCATTCATCATATTTTTTAAATCCAGTGGGCACGAATTCCGCCCCCTTTAATAGATGATCGAAATAGCTCTGGCGTGATTCTGTCAAACTCTGCATTTTCCCATCGTCTTGGGGTCTAACCTCTGAAATAAGTTTTTCAATTTCCGAAAAATATTCTTCGTCAGATTCAAAGTCTTCATGCAACATATCAGCTATTTTATGACCCACATCAGCCCCACGTCTGCGAATCGCTTTAGAGCGCACAATTTGAGCATATGAAACCACTCGTGTAGTTGAAGGTACGGAATTAGCTATTTCACTTAAATAAGAGATGCTTACTTCATCCATTCGATTATGCTGTATATAGAGTTCTGCGACAGTTACAATATCAACAGGCTTATTACGATCACTCAACCACTTCATGACTTTATAAATTTGTTGGTGCCGGGCACTTAGGAAGTCTCTTGTTTCCAAAAAAGAGATATCGTCTAAAACGTTAGAATCTAAGAAAACAGCTCCTAATACAGATTGCTCAGCTTCAATCTCATAATCATTTGCTCCAATCGAATTCATCCGGATCATTCCCTTCAGAAATCCACTTTTGTAACGCTATTTCTTTATCACGAGGATCATGATATGGTTTCTGTTTTGGTGGTCCAGGTTTCTTTTCAGCATTCATTTTAATTGCTAGTTCCATAAATTTTTCACGCAATTTCTTTGCAGATAATACATTAGTTCTCCAGAAAGAATCTTCTGTAACCCAATCCATGACCTCTTTTACTAAATGCTTGTCTAACTCATCTACTTCAATAAGTTTTCGCATATCGTCAGCCCAGGTCTGCATATTTGATTTTTTAATTAGATGGGATATACCAGCATCATTTGCAACCTTTTCAACTCTTCCGAAGAAGTAAACGGCCATTTTGTAGTAAGTGTTTTCTTCGTCATATTTGAGCTTTTTAATCTTGTTAGTTGGCACCGGAATTTCTGGGACAACCTCTTTTGTTGGCGCTTGCTCATCCCACTCTTTGTGATTTTTATTAAATCCCATTACTCTCGCTCCTTTTGAACCAATCCCAATGACCGTAATTATGTTCCTATCAATCAATGCACTTAGTTCTCTATTTATTTGAGTTCTATTAGCATCAATTACTTTAGCTAAAAAGCTAGTAGACATTTCGTTAGCTTTTCGTTGAAAGCCGTAAGTATATCTCCAGATAGCCATCACCAAACGGAACTGAGTGCCATTGAGATTGGTCTTCATCATTTGTTCAAAGATTTCATTGGCAATCCGTGTGTGACCATTATTTAGTTGTGGATTTGCCATTTGGCATCATTCCTGTTCAATTTTTCATTTCGTTGTGTATGAACGTTGTGATTTCTTTTGAAAATTTCTCTATGTCTTCCTGTTCGCTTGAACAATGATATTCTTGGTTAAGCCATTTATCGATATGAACTGCAACAGCTGAAGAAACTTTTTGGATTTTGTTAGTTTCTATCTGTCTTTTCAGTTCCGTATTTTCAATAAGCAATTTCACGGCTATATTTGCTAAATTCGCTACATGTTCATTGTTTGATAGCATTTAAACTACCTCCAATTCATAGTGTTCACCTTCGACATAACCTGTCTTCAGTAGCTCTCTTTTTGTAGTCATTTTCGCAAGAGCTGCCATGTTGTTGTGACTACTTAAATGCACCAGGTATATTTTCTCGCCATTACCACGAACTAGCTTTGTAAGAGCTTCAGCTGTTTGCTGGTTACTTAGATGGCCAATGTGTGAAACTATTCGAGCCTTAACACTGTTTGGATAATTTGAAGCTTCTACCATTCGTGGTTCGTGATTGCTTTCGATGATATAAACATCCGAATTCTTCATTGTATTAAGCATTGTCGAATCTACATGGCCCGTATCTAAACAGATAGAAACTTGACTTGCCTTTAATTCATCATTTGTTCTTATTACATATCCTTTTGGACTATGTGAATCGTGGTGAACGTCAAATGGAATGATTATAAACCCGGGGCAACCAAAGATGCCTCCGATACCAATTTCACGAACTAGTTCATCCTCCACGCCTATAATGGATTTCCATTCTCCTTCACCGGCATAAACAGGAATATTATATTTATTGGCAAGTGTCAGACCTTTAATATGATCCCCATGCGCATGTGTGATAAAAATAGCTTCAATGTTGTTAGGCATTATGCCGACTTCCAAAAGTCGCTTTTCTATCTTCGTTTTTGCTATCCCTGCATCTATTAAAATTGTTTTCTCACCACTAGTAATTGCTATACAGTTACCACTGGACCCACTGGCCAAGATGTCCACTTTCATAACGATTCCTCTATCAGTTCTGGATGCTCGTATACGTTACCTATATCAGTTCCGAATAAATTTACTGATGAAAGTAATTGTTCTGCCAACAAATCATCACACTTAGCATAAAAAGCACCCTGCTTGTTAATCACTTCCCATAAGAAATTTTCATCATCTTTGATTAAATCAGCGTTGTATATTTGATTTCCCTTTATGTCTATGAGACCTGTGTATTGCCCAATAGATTCCTGGTCTACCTGGTGATAAACAAGTGATGATATTCCGTCTCCACCTATTGTATTGACCATCATTACAATGAAAGATGAAAAGTTACTGTTAAGTAATTTTCCATAAACCCATTCGCCAGTCATTAAATCTAAACCACGAAACTTAACCTCTCTCACTTAGCATTCACTCCTTTTCTTCACTAACCCAGCACTCACCAAGTTATCTAAATAACGCAATTGTTGAGCGTGGTAGTGAACACATTGGCTATCACTTAATCGACTTTTAACGTCCTGAAGAACCGATATTGGAAAGTCATGATTACTAACAAGTATATTAATATGTTCTGCAACTTCATCATGAGACATCTAAGCATCCTCCTATTAGAAGTTTCATAGTTTTAGTCAAGCGAATCATCATTAGTTTGTTCTTGATGGATTTGCAACATCTCAATATTCATATCAAGCAACTCAATTAGGCCTACCATTTCAGCTTCAGTTGCTGTTTTCGGGTTTACATCCGGAGCATTAACAAGCAGCCATTCTGAAGCATCTTTGTTGCTTTTAATTCCTAACTGCTTAAATTTTGTGTTTATTTCATCACGCAAAAGATCTGCTTGGGATTTTTCTTCTTGTTTCGGCTCTTCGATTACTTCTTGTTTTGGAGTTATATCTTTTCGTTCACGGTATTCTGGAATCTTTGGGTCTTCATTATGAGAGATCGTTTCATCATCAAATGAAAGTCCGTATTGTTTTTTTAATGCTCTTTGCTGCACGTGTTTTCCGAACATGTCGCTTGTCCACTTATTCCAGTTGTCTTTGTTTTGTCCTGTGAACATATGAGCAACTTCGTCGATATCTGCGATTACGGTTACTGGAGGATAACCTTCACGACGAGCAATGGAGTATGCTCCGATAATTCTTCCTCTTGGAAATCCAATTTCATGCAAAGTTACTTCCATGGTTCCAGTTTCTTTATTCATAGCAATTTTAAATTCATCATTTTCATGAACCATTTGAGTATCAGGAGCTTGAAAGCCTTCTTGCTCACGTGCTTTCGACAAATATGCTTCAGCAGCAAACTGAATACGTGCTGTACTTCCGTACTTGATAAAGAAAATTTCATTTTTGAATGGATCCAACCCGTATGATGCAGCCTTATGCGCAAAGAGTAAAAACTCCTGATCGTTAGCTGTTGGCGCGACTGAATTACGCATAACCTCGATTACTGCAGGTGCAAATGCTTCTGTGATTTCTGGTGTTAATGATGGTAGTTGACTCTTTGTCATTTATTTTTCCTCGCTTTCGATTGTTAGTTCTTGTCCCGCTACAACACGACTTAAAATTAATTGGCCGTTTGGTTCTTTAAACTTCGTAATAGATTCAGCATTATCTACAAAACAAGGAGCAATGATCTCACTTTGTTGAGAAAGTACGTCTCTTAATTCAAGTCCTGCTCTGATAGATTCTGAAAGTGATAATTTACGATAATCCTTGCCATCCATCTGAATTTCAAATGTCGGCTTCATTTCCCCAGTTGTTTTCACAGTTTCAAAGAGTTTAATCGACAGATTCTCGAATAAGCCCTGTACTTTTTCAGCCTGCAATTCAGCTTCTTTAGCGTGGAAATCTTTAATAGCATCAATAATGAAAATGGAATTGTTAAGTGAATTAAGTGTTTCTTTTTCACTTGTCTCTGCAGAATTAACCTGTTCTTCCAAAGTTTTGATCTGTTTGTACTTAGAAATTTCGTATTCGATAGGATTAATCTTTTCTTGAAGCGCTCTTGCTTTTTCAAGTTGCTCCGACACATCCACAGATTCAAGTTTATTAAGTTCTTCTTCCAGTGCTTTACGTTTGTTCACGACATCTTGGAACTTTTCTTTGACTTGTCCTACACGTTGTTCTTTTTCAGTTTTTACAGCCTCAATTGACTCATCTTTAAGTGGTTGTTTACAGACACGACATGTGTCCTGTAGTTCTTCTGCCTTTAATGATTCATATTGCTTTTTGATATATTCACGATCTTGCATCATCGCATTAATTTGGGTCTGCAACATATTAATTCTGTGATTAGTGGTTTGCGCCTTATCTGTTACTTCTTCAATAGCATTTCGTTCTTTTACAAATTGACTTAATTCCGCTTGTAAGGACTCTAATGGCACAGTTGGAGATTGTTGTTCCAGTTGTTCCTTTAATGTCTTAGTACGGCTTTGTGCTGCTATATACTGCTTATCTAGCTTGGTCTTGTTTGCGCGGTGAATCTTTTCCAAATCATCTAAAGAATGCTTTTTAACCAATACAGATAATTTGTCTGCTTGTAGTTTCGGCAACCCTTTAAACACTTCTTTATTAACTGGTGCTGTTATATACTGCAAAACCATGCTGCGTTGTTTTTCCCAATGTAAAGTAAAAAAGTAAGTGGGAATGAACAGCGATAAAAACAAATCTTTGTCGAATAACTGATCTAATATTTCATTGAATTCTGTTGCTTTAGAAGGAACTTCGTTGATGTAGTACTTTGCTTTACCTTTTTTCAATTCACGGCCAAGAAGTAAGTCTTTGTCATCCACATTAAGTAATAGTGAAACCAATGTTTCATCTGCTTCGTAGGTAACTGGTGTCGGATCTAATTTGCTACCAAGGGTATCTGTGCCGTATAATAGCCATGAAATAGATTCACCAAGGGATGATTTTCCTTGAGCATTGTCACCAAGGATATCCGTTCTCTCGCCAAAGTTAACTTTGATATCCTGGTGACTTTTGAAATTCTTTATTACCAACTCTTTAAATTTAATTTGCAATTTCAATTCAATCCTTTCTTTAGGCCACTTTGCAGAGTGGTCTATTTTTTATCCTCTGTGCCCCATGAGATTGTGATTCGGTTACCAATAAAATAATCCGTTTTATACCCTGCTAGATTAAGCATGTCAAGAAGTACTTCACGTGTTTCACTACTCTCTATCTCAACTAATTGAAAAGCGTAGTGGTTTTTACCGGATATTGCAGCTTCTTCAATCCCACGTACCATACTTTTAAATACTGGACCTTCCAATACTTCTTTAATAAATACTTGACGATTAGCATGAGCTACATCTGCAATCTTTTCAGCTGGTGGTAATGTGACCATGATTCTCCTCCTTATAAATTAATGGTTTACGTTATTTCCGAATAATCATCACAGTTTCAGGTAATATCGAACCTATAGCCTTTCCGAATTCTTTCAAATTTCCTTTTCTATTTGTGAAAGACGGAAATTCTGCATGCAACTTCCGCAAACAATCAGCTTTTGTGCCTTTTGCATAAACTGTATTAGTGGATTGTCCAACAGCGTAATGTGTCATTTACTAAAACCTCCTTTAATCGCATTACTAATCAACACAAGTCTTAGTTCTAATGGAATGGATAACCATTTATTTTGTTTGGATTTCAATTACTTCATCTCCTTCTCAATTACTTAAAGTAAGAATTAGAACCAAAATAGATACTATTAAAACAAATAGTGATAATTTAAAATCAGATTCTCTTATTTTGGTTTTAAGATTATTTGGCTTCCTACAGTACGAACAGTAGTTATCGCTTTTAAGAACATTCGAACCGCAACGACTACAATTTTTCCCTATAGTTTCCAAGTTCTCACCTCCTTTAAAGTGTCATTTGACTATTACAACTATCAATTTCCATCTGCAAAGTTGTGGAAGGTCTCCATAATCGAATGAAACGAATTGCTTCTTCCTGTTTTACTTTCGGAATATCTCCGTATCTAGGAACCTTGAAATACTGTTTAAATTCATTCCAGAATGCAGAGAATGCCTTTTTGCTGATTTCTATATACGCATTAGAATCTTTCCCACCAAGAGCATGTACAATTGATTTTTTAGCTTCTTGTTGTATCTCTTGTTGTTGTAAAGAATCAATCCGCATACTTCCTTTTAGATAGTCCACATCTGATTTAATGCCTTTAATTTCTTGCTCATGCTTTAGTGCTGCTTGTAATGCTAGTTCCAAACTGTTAATTGGTTTATTTAATTCCTGTTCCATTTTGTTGAACTGTTCGATATATTTCATTGCGAATCGTGTACCTTTTTCTCCTGTCATTCTAGTTGCATATAGTTCGCAACCTTTTTTACTTAATAGGTAACAAGGCAACTCTTTGTTTTGCGAATTCATGTAAGTTGATTCGATGAAATACGACTCGCCAATTTTGGTGTCACCTAAATGTTCTGTTATATTGCGGATATCACGAATTACTTTATCATGAGTTCTTCCTACCATTTCAGCTACGTCCCGACTATCCGTTACTAACTGACCGTTAATATTAATAATGTCCAATGTGTTTCCTCCTTTGATTTTCAATCTGTTAAACTATTTACAGAAAGGATGGTGATAAATTTGGATAAAATAGTTTATACATTAGAATTTGATGATGATGCAGCAAATTCTCGTGCTAATGATCTTTTACAAAAAGGCTGGACCCTTTTACATGTTGGTACTAAAATGATCGATACTTTAAATAATGGACAAGCGTACTACAATACCACTTATGTTGTAGGAGCCAATCAGGAACAATATGAATTGTTTGAAATAGAATCCTCAAAAGAAAGTTCCTTAGAAAGTCTTATCAAAAAGCTTGAGGATTAGTAATTACTTTTTCGTAAAGTCCTTTATCTGCTAGATAGAGGGCTTTATTTATTTCTGTATAATTCAAACCGCTTTGTTGACTAATAGAAATAATATCCTCGGTCAATTTTCTTACAGGTACGCTTTGGATTGCTTTTTTTATATCAACTGGAAGTCCATCTGTTAATTGTATTTTCTTCATTTGCTTTACCTCCCCTATAGTTATTTGCAAATCGACTAAAGCAATTCAGAAATTATAATTTCATTCAAAACTATTTTTTGACACTTCCATTCTTCAAAAACTTTGGCACCTTGTCTTGTAAGCATATTTTTTAAGTACGACTTGCCGGTCGGTCCTTGCTTACCTGATATCAAAATGGGAGTGTCTTTTTTTATTGCAGTTATTATCGCTTTCTTATCCCTTTCACTTAGCCAAAGAGGTAATTTAATTTCGCTTTCTTGCGACTCGTATTTTTTGCGAACTTTTACAACTAGGTAACTTTCTTCCACACTTATAACCTCCCTTAGAGTGATTTCCAAATCTTCCTCATGCTCCAATATGCTAATAAACCAAGTGAACCGAAGATTATTAAGTTTGCTATTGGTGTCATTGAGCTACCTCTTCATTGGTAAACCATTTTTCAATAGTTTCTTTATGAAACAAAACTCGTCCACGTATTTTTTTATGAGGGATTTCATGGAGCCTTGCCATTGTATAAATAGTTGTAATTGAAACTCCTAACAACTCCGCAACTTCGTTTACCGTTAAAGTGATTCTTACCAAGATCAACCTCTCCTTCTCTTAGATAGATAAAATCTTTCGTATATGCTTAATATGTTCTTGTGCTTTCGGACCATCTTTACGTCCGCGGATAATATCCGATAGATATGCATTTGAAATTCCTACTAAATCTGCAAGTTCGTTCTGTTTCATTTTTCGCTTAAAAAGTTCACTTCTTACTTGTACTCCCAAGTCTTCTGGCATTACCTAACCTCCTCATTTCGTTTAATTCATACCGTCATTGGCTCGGTAACACAGCGCTAAAGAAAAAATAAGCTAAATTATTAACTAATTATATTGACTTAAATAATTCTATAGAGTAATATTTAGACATAGCTAAATAAGACTTCAAAAGCCTGTAAGAATCACATTTTTAACCGTTCCCCAACGTTTAAATGTTTTGATAGGTTGTCTTTTTTTGTTGACTTTTAGCGAATAACTTAGCTTATGGGATAATAATAACTCTATAGAGTAATAAAGTCAACCGTTTTTACTCTATTTAATTATTTTTCTCGTAATAAAGGAGAAACCGTTGATATGACGATATTTGAAAGAATAAAATTGTTGTCTAATGAAAGAGGATTAAATATAAAAGACGTTGCTATTAAACTAGGATATGGCGAAAATTACTTCTACTCATTAAATAGTGGAAAGAAACCATCATCAGATAAATTAGAAGCTATTGCTGATTACTTTGATGTTAGTACTGATTATATTTTAGGTCGCACAGACAAGAAACGTTATTACGATTTAACCGAAAAAGATGAACAAGATATACAAAAAGAGCTCAAAAAGATAATTGATGGAGACGATGTGGATAGCGCTTTTGCAGCTTTTGACGGAAGAATCTTAGATGAATTAGATGAGGAAGATAGACAATTGTTGATAAATTCATGGGGGAATACACTAAAATTGACGAAGAAAATGGCAAAACAGAAATTCACACCTAAAAAATACAGAGATTAAGGTGCGGTGATTTTGGTGGAAATTCATGAAATTGTAAAGAGATTAATTAAAAAGTATGGAACGAGGAACCCTTTTAAGCTGACCGATCTACTAGGGGTACTCGTTGTATTCGAACCCTTAGGATCAGCATATGGCTACTATAGTAGAACTCACCGAACTAAGGTTATACATATTAATGAAAACTTACCATACATACAACAATATTTTACTTGTGCGCATGAACTTGGACATGCTGTGCAACACCCTAATACAAGCACTATTTTTCTAAAAAAGAACACTCTATTCTCTACAGACCGATTAGAAATAGAGGCTAATACATTTGCAGTTGAGCTCTTATTGCCTGATGAATTTTTTTCAAATTTAAGCTATTCAGATTATAACATCCATGATGTTATCAAAGAAAAAGGGATTCCAGAGGAGCTCTTATATTTAAAATACTTAGATGAAAAAAAATTTAATCTATAAAAGAACACTTGTGCTTATTAAAGGAGGCGTCGTCTATTACAGAAATTAAAATACTAATAAATTAGTTGTCCTAACGATGTATTAGAAAGGAGAAATAACGTGGCTAACATTGAAAAAAGAGGAGAAAGTTCGTATCGTTTCACTGTTTACTTACCTAAAAACGCTGAAGGTAAATATCCGAAAGAGCGGAAGTCTATAACTATTATAGAAAAATATACTCCTAAACAGTTAAAAGAGTATTTGGATCGTGAATATCTGAAATTTAAAGAGGAAGTCTTATCTGGTAATTATGTTTTACCAGAAAAAATGTTATTTTCAGCATTCGCAAATGAATGGTTAGTAAAATTTGCAATGAAAGAGCTCTCTAGTACTACTTTTGCAAATTATGAATCTAAGTTGGTAAATAGCATTTTACCTGTTATTGGTCATGTGCGAATGGACGAAATCAACACTATGATGTTGCAGTCACTTATGGATGGCTTGAAAAGGAAAGATGGAAGCAGTGTAGAACTATCTTTCTACACGAAATTTGATGTTTATAGAACATTACGAAGTATTTTTAAATATGCCGTTCAATGGAAGGTACTTATTAAGAATCCTCTAGATGGTGTAACTAAACCTAAGAATAGAAATAAAAAAGTAGTGAGTGCATATGAAGAGGAAGAAGTTGCCGTCATATTTAATGCTCTGAATGGGGAACCTTTCAAGTGGCGCGTGTTTGCCATACTTGCGATTATCGCAGGGATTAGACGTGGAGAAAACTTAGCTCTTGAATGGTCCGATATTGATTTCGAAAATAGTCGAATCGACATACATGAAAGTATTGTATCAGCTGACGGAAAAACAGAAATCAAAGATACTAAAACTGACTCTTCTAATCGTCTTGTTTCGCTCCCAGCATCTGTTATGGACGAGTTAAGAAAGTATCGTATTCATTGGGTGCAAGAAAAATTAAAGGCGAAGAATTGGACGGAAACCGAACGTGAATGGTTATTCCATCAACGTAATGGAACTTATGCACATCCATCTTCTGCAACTCACTGGTGGAATAAATTCGCTAAAAGATTAGATCTACAATACATTCGATTGCATGATCTACGTCACACATCTGCAAGTCTATTAATTGCTCAGGGTGTACACCCGAAAATAATTTCAGAACGATTAGGGCATGCGAATATTAAAATCACGATGGATACTTATGGCCATGCATTACGTTCTGCTGATCAAGCTGCAGCCGATACATTTGAAAGTCTGTTTCAACCAAAATCCCTCAATAAATGATTGGGGTTAAATTGGGGTTAAAAACGGGGTTAAATAATGATTATTAGTTTTAATGGCGATAATAAAAACAACTACAAAAGCCTCTACAACAACATTCCTTCGATTTTAATTCACCTCGACAAGGTGGGGGTCGCTGGTTCGAGACCAGTCGGGACCATCCTTTTCATAAGCCTATAAACGTTGATTTATCAATGTTTATAGGCTTTTCCTTTTAACCAAAATCACTTATTTCCTCCCTTAGTAGTATGGTTTGTCCGCAATTTGTCCGCAGTATTTTCTTCATTACTTTGGACAGCATTGTGAAAAGTGTCAGCGATATCATTATCTATGCTTTGTAATAAGTGCGCATAAAATTCTAATGTAGTTCTAGGACTTGAATGACCTAAACGATTCGAGATTCTAACTATATCTATACCAGCTGCAATAAGAAAAGATGCGTGGGTGTGCCGAATATCATGGAATCTAATATCTGTAATCCCTATACTTTTTATTATGCGCTTCATAACATGAACAACATTTCTCGAATCTTGAAAGGTCCCATTATTGGTACAAATAATTAAATCATGATCCTCATACATTTCACCAACTAATTCTTTCCACTCATCTTGTTGCCTTTTATGATATCTTAATTCATTTATTACAAACTCAGGAACATTAATTCTTCTAATTGAACTCGTAGTTTTAGGCGTTGTGAAAATATATCCCTCTTTTGGAATAGTAGCTAATGAACGATTAACTTGGATAATTTGACTATTGAAATCAATATCACTCCATTTTAACCCTACGATTTCTCCTCTCCTCATTCCAGTGTATATGGCAATTAGGAAAGTAAAGTAATGCCTTTCCCCCTTGCAATTTGTTGAAAATTGTTGAATCTCTTCCTGTGACCAAATATTCATTTTCTGATATCGTACTGAAGGCGGATCAGAATCTTTCACTGGCTCCCCACCTGAAATAGCTGAAAGAATTAAAACTGGTATTAATATTAACTAAATAACTTGCAGTGCACTTGCAAACCTTCTAATCCCTTCATGAATGTTTTCCTCATTTGCGCTAGCAAATGTAAACCGTACACAATTCTTTTTTGAACCCATTGTGGAACCAGGAACATAAATAACACCCCTCTTTATTGATTCTTCCAAAAGTTGTACTTCATTAAAATCCTTCTTAATTTCACACCAGATATGAATACCGCCTTCAGGAATAAGAAAATTAACTTGGTCCCCCAAAAACTCAGATAGACTGGAAACAATTTGATCTCTTCGTTTTCTTAATTGCACAACTAAGTTTTTAATATGATGTTTAAATTCATTTGATTCTAAAAAATCATTTGCAATCCATTGGTTGAAACTAGCATGTCCAAAATCAATCTGTTGTTTCGCATCTGATAATCTTTCAATAACGGGTTTAGGACCGATTATCCAGCCAATTCTTAAACCTGAAGCCACAATTTTAGACAATGAACTAATATATAAAACGTTGCCATTAACATCCATTGATTTTAAAGATGATATTTGTTCTCCTGAAAAAGAAGTTAAACTGTATGGATCATCCTCGACGACAGGTATTCCATGTTCAGAAGAAATCTCCAAAATACTCTTTCTTCTTTTTTCATTGAGTAATGTGCCAGAAGGGTTTTGAAAAATCGGATTGAGAAATATCATTCTTATCCGATGCTTTTTATATAGCGAAATGAGGTCCTCTGGGTTAATTCCATCATTGTCTACAGGCAAATAAAATATTCTAAGTCCAGCTGACTTAAAGATAGGAAGACTGTAATGATAAGATGGTTCTTCAATCGCAACTGCATCTCCTGGCTTTAGCAGGCATTGTACTACTAAATGTATAGCCTGTTGAGCGCCAGAAGTGATAAGTATGGAGCCTGGGCTACTCTCTATTCTTCTTGAATCTCTAACATGTTTTAAAATTGTTTCTCTTAATATTCTGTTCCCTTGAGGGTGGTCGTACCCAATACTTCCTGCATATGATCTGGTTGAAGTAATATTCCGTAAGTCCTTTATGGGAAAAAGATCCTCTGACAACTCTCCACTCGCCATATTAATAAGATTCTGTTCTTCTATTTCTTTACGTATTTTTTGTGTAACGGGCAAATTCGGTAAAAAGGAACCTGCTTCCACATATCTATTCCAACTGGGGATTCTTTTTTTGGTAATTCCCCAAATATCTTTACTAATAGTTGTACCACTTCCTCGGTTCCTCTTAATTAGCCCATTAGACTCTATCTCATCATATGCTGCAATAACTGTACTTCTATTTAGATTTAACTCCTTCGCTAATGATCTTTCGGAAGGCAAAGGCTTGTCAGGTGGAAATGTACCATCAGCTATTCCATTTTCAATATACTCCGCAAGTTGTTTATAGATAGCCTTTTTTGCTTTTCTATCAGGTTTCCAGTCCATATCTAACCATTCCTTACAATAAAGTATTTAGTACACACACTAATAATGTAGTATACCCATAAATGAACAAAAATAATTACCAGAATGATAAGATAAGCTATTCCGTAATAATCTCATTATTTATCTCTTATGCTATGACTGCTTTTTTGGGTTAATGTGGTTTGGTTAATCTACTCTTCAATTATAAATGAGTCTTAGTATTTTTAATCACTTATACCACTTACCCCTCCATTTACACCTTGACCATATAAAAGAGAATCATGAATGAAATCATGATTCTCTTTTCTTATCTTGTTGTGTTTAATGCATCTGCAAATCTTTTTAATCCTTCATATATTATCTTTATAAAGAAATGTTTATCTTTCTAACCTAATTACTCATAATACAATAAATATTAATGCTTGTACCCACCCACATTTGAATAAGTTTAGCCATCCAATTTATCGCATTCTACCATTACCCAAACATTATAAAGCATATTAAAAGCACTTTTATTAAGATATTTTGAGACTATTATATTGCTAAATATCACTTTAAAAATGTTTTCTTAAATGAACATTTAGTGAAACATCCCACATTTAATTGCTATATTAAATTATTGTCATTAATATAAATCACAAGTACCTACAGGGAAATTAGGTAACCAGATATTATTAATTAAGGAGGTGATATATAGTGACATGGACGACTATTCTAATTATAGTACTTGGAGCAATTTTAAAATTTTTAATGACTCCCCCAAGTGCACTTGTCGCATGGGTTTTAAGTAAGTTTGCACTTCATCCAAAACTTGATTCAAAAGATATTAATGTAACCTTTAACGGAACGCAGTTAACAGAGGGAGAAAAGATTAAATTTAATGACTATTTTAATGAAGCTCTTTTTTTAGAAAGCCAACACATATTTCCTGGGAATGAAAAGTCTTTTCTAAATCCAGAGACTAATATTATTCCATTTGTTATTAAAGTAAAAAGTAGAAAAAAAGAAATGAATTTCTTTGTATATTGTAATGATGACAACATTGATGTAGTCAAGCAGTGGAAGAAAAAAGTTGCTTGCTATAGTCTTAGTTCTGAGCATCTACAAAAGTTTACTATTTCAAATAGTATAAGTGAAAAGGCTTGATATACATCCTTAAGCAAACCCCGATAAATAATGTAAAAAGTAATAGATAAAAACCTTTGACTCTAACCCAACTTCAACTAGTCGATTAGAAATGAACCTCTCTACCTTAGGGTAGATTGTGTTCTTCCCCCCTCATAGAACCGTGTTTGCGTTATTTACGCACACGGCTCCTCCTAGTCATTATTCACAAATATATAGCTAATCTCTTTTCTTAAGTCGTTTATATCCAACTTAATCTTGATGAAGGTAACGGATATTTATGCAGAAAAAAATTGAATTTATCCCAAGTAAAGGATTTTCTTTGACCTCTTCTGTTGAGCCATTTAAACATCTGTAATCTCAGCTTCATAATTGAAAGAAAGCTTCGCTCTTATATTGGAAGCAACCAACAAGGCAAGTAGACCACTGGAACCTCCCCAGTAGCCCCTCTCAGAACCGGACGTGAACCTCTCAGCTCATCCGGCTCCAATTATTCAGCCTTAGGCTTTATTCCTAGTTCCCAATGTTTGAAGAGATTAGGATTCTGAATAGCAATCCTGCCCATAACCCTTTGGAATTAGATATTAAGCTAGTAATATTATCCAAACTAATAAAATAATAAGTTTTAATACTTCGATTTTTTATTTAATTCTTCAATTTGACGTGCTAGTGGTAACAAAGCATTCCAGACATAATATTGTTTAACTTCACGAAACGGATTCTTACCATCAGTAATACCTAATTTCATCGCTTCTTGACGTACTTTTTCTGGCATCCCCTCACCCCTGTATTTTGCAAGAAAAAAGTACAAAGTATTGCAATGTTTTTTACAGAGTGTTGCCACCAAAGATATCTTCAATTTGAACGGGAGAGCGCATTAGCTAGGCGATAACTTTCACCAACATATGTAATAATATGAGCGTGATGTATTAATCTATCAACTAACGCTGCTGTTAGCCTGCTATCAGTGAAAATTCTATTCCACTGGCTAAACTCCAGGTTTGAAGTAACGATTAAACTCTTCTTCTCATAAAACTCTGTAATTAATTGAAATAAAAACTCCGCACCTTCCTTACTAAATGGTACATATCCCATCTCATCTAAAATTAACAGTTGGATACTATCGAATCTTTTTCGAAATGCACTTAATTTGCCATGTCTGTGCGCTGTTTCAAGCTCCTCTACCAAATGAGCTACTCGATAAAATCTCACTTCATAACCCATTTCACACGCTCGTCTTCCTAACGCAGAGGCTAGGTGAGTTTTCCCAGTACCTGGTGCTCCGACGAGCACTAGATTCTGATATTCCTTTATAAAGTCTAGGTGCTCTAATTTGTCCTTATTTAACGTTTGAGGTAAACGAATAGCCGAATTCCAACTATATGTTTCTAACGATTTATTTTCTAAAAACCGAGCCTTTTTAATGTTCCTGTCTATTTTTGTTGACTCACGCATCTCTATTTCTTTCGTGAAAATATCCACCAAAAAATCCTGAGGAGTAGAAAATTCAATGTCTTCAAATGAATCGGCCACATGCGCTAGTCTAAGTTGTTTACAAAGATTCCGAAGATTCTCTGTCATTATTCAGAACCCCCTTGATGCCCTAATTGATCATATTCATTCCAATTAACATCATAAGGATGATCTTGTTCAAGTACGGAATCTGTTTCTACAAGTATGTAGAAATTCTCGCTTATTTCTTCTAATGGATATCTAGAGAGTAAGGCAAGAATTACTTCTAAGCGTTGTTTGCGTACGTGATTAGAAGGAATATCCAAGTAATCTTTAATTCTACCTGGTAGATATCGACGATATCTGGAGTATTCCACTACTCGAGGTTTTAACATCCAAGATTGGAAAATTTGTTTCCATGGAATTAATCTACGCTTATTCATGTAGGGTCTTGGACCTTCTGCTACAATTTCTCCATCTGGTGTGACAACCTTGTATTCATTCCATGTGGAAACCAAAAATAATTGTACATAATTCTTGCCTTTAGGTATGTGTAAAACAGTATTATCCAATTTAATTTCATTGTATGAATTTACTTTAATCAGCTGTTCTTTTCTCACCGGGTAATCCGAATCCGGTAACTTTTTTAGAGAGTTTTTTTCTTCTTCCCATAACTGGTATATTTCTTGTTCTTTACTGTAATGCTTTCTGTATTGGTCTTCAATAGAGAAGGTTAATAATTGCCCCGATAAGTCATCCAAGCCAGTAATGACTGGAGGAACGCTGAAAAAATTATAACGAATATAGCCAACCTTTTTCTCTACATTTCCTTTTTCATTTCCACTTCGTACATTACATACTTGTGTATCAAAGCCATAAAACAGTTGAAAACGCATAAATTCATCCGTTAATTGGGCTTCTTCCGTTTTACTTCGTGTCTTTTTAACTGCTGGAGTAAGATTATCTATTCTTATTTTTCTCGGTACACCACCAGCCTTCTTGAACAGCTCTTTTAAGCCCTCTAAAAAACATTCCTGATTTTCGGATGGCATAGGTTCATAGAATGCACCGTTACTAAATGGAAAGGACATGATAAGTAAACGAATATCACGAGTTTTCCCATCCTCTACTGCCTCCATTACTCCAAAATCTACTTGTGCTTCTCCCGAAGGGTGTTCTAACCTTTCAGATCCTTTATCAGGTACAGTCGGATCATTTTGAACTTCCCATTCTTCAATAAAATTACATACTGTTCTATAAGAACCTTTGAAACCATAGGTTTTTAGCTCATTAAAAATTTG
>NZ_JAIZDB010000017.1 GCF_029533155.1 Psychrobacillus antarcticus
TTATTTTTCTCCCATATGTTATGAGGAGTAATGTATTTTTTTATTTGGGCAAATTTATTAGGACTTAAGGTTTCTTGTAAACAACTAGCGACAGCAGCTTGGAATTTTCGGACGGTGGCAATTGTTGCATCCCAGGCATGCGTTTTATATTTTTTTTCATGAAGTTCAATAAAGTCATTGAGTGCATAACTGACGAAAATAATCTCTGGCCAGTACGTTTCGAAAGATAAATAGATATTCATCACAGCGCCGATGATGGAAAGTCTTTGCATACGCTCCTGGTCGAGGCCATTTGGGACATGTACTGCACTACGGTCTCCCATCAGTGCATGTCGAATATCGTAACATACCCCGAGGACACGTATTCGAACAGCATCATAATGTATATATTCCATTTCCTCCCCAACAATCGTGTGGAGTGCTTCATATAACTCTTCGAAATCTTGGAAATCCCCCGTGGTTGTGACGCCTGTGAGGTTTGGTGTATTTTGCATACTAATCATGTTATCTTCCTTTTCTTCGAATTATAATATTTGCACCCCAATTATATCTTATTCTGACAATCTTTTTTACCTAGAAGAGCCTAATGAGGGGTACCAGGTTCAAAATATTTATTCTGAATTCCATGAGAACTTGATAATAAAAAAGAGGGCTGCTATCAAAAGCCATTTTTGATGACTATTGATACAGTCTCTTCTTTTTTATTTGAATTCAATTTTTACCACTTTTTTTAAAACAAACATTTTTCTATTAAATTATTAGAATAGTTAAAATTTTAGTTGCAATTGGATTATTCAATATTGTATAGTCTTATACAAGAATGAATAAAGGAGGGCGAATATGATGTCGATGTATTTTCTTCCAAATAGCGTGGAAGAAATTATTGATACCTATGACGAAGATATCATTATTACTTCACGTGAAGGTAAAATAATCAAAGTTACTCAAATAAGCGGCGAACATTATGGTATGAAACCTTCTGAACTTTTAGGGAAATCAGTTTTAGACTTACAAGCTCAGGGTATTTTCTCGCCAGCGATTACACCCGAAGTTGTTGAAAAGAAGAAAAAAATTGTGACCGTTCAAATGACACCATCAGGACGAAAAGTATTGATAACAGGTATTCCGCTTTTTAATGACCAGCGTGAGGTTGAATTTGTTATTAGTTATTCCTACGAGCTTTCTGAACTAATGGTCATGAAAGAGTACTTGCAAGATTTAGAAACCGAAATGTTCAAAGTAAAAGAAGAGCTTGCCTACTTTCGAGATCAGCATATTCAAATTAGTAGTTTGATAATGGAAAGTCAATCATCTGATCGTGCCATCAAAACAGCTCATAAAATGGCACGACTCGATGTTCCCATTGTCATTCAAGGTGAGCACGGCGTTGGAAAAATTTCCCTAGCAAAGTTTATCCACGCTCAAAGCAATTACAGTGAAGGTTCTTTCATTGAAGTTAATTGTGGATCAATACCGGACTCTATTTTTGAGAATGCTTTCACCGGTCAACTAGACGCTAAATCTCAAGGTTATCTCTCTCTTTCTTCGGGCGGTTCTCTCGTACTAAAGGAAATTGACCAACTGTCAATAGCTGCCCAAGCAATCCTTTTTACTCTTTTAAACAAGCAAACGACTACTAGAATTATTGCCATTAGCGAAACATCACTGGAAGAACTCGTCCATCAAGGGAAATTCCGAGATGATCTATTCTACTTACTTCACATTACATCCATTGCTTTGAAACCATTACGTGAAAGACCAGAAGATCTTGAAAGTGCTATTTCTTTTTATTTACAAACATTAAATGAGAAATATCAATACAATAAGAAACTTGCGGATGATGTATACATCCGCCTCCTTCAGCTTGAATGGAAAGCTAACTTCCGTGAGTTAAAAAACGTAATGGAGCGAATCGTTATTGAAAGTGAAACGAGTTTAATCACTCTTCAAGATTTGCCATTACAATACCAACCATTAGAAGGGGAACAAATTGGTATTGAATTGGACGGTCAAAGCTTACCGCATATATTGGAATTTGTTGAAAGGAAAGTACTATTGAATACACAAAAGCGTTACAAGACGACTACGCAAATGGCCCAAGTATTAGGAATTAGTCAACCTTCTGTCGTTCGTAAGTTAAAAAAGTACTCTACTTCTTTAGACAAAGAATACGAATAACTTCATATTGGCTTAGAAAGGGGGAGATAAGAAGGGGGTAGGAAATTTAGAGGGACCAAATGGAAAAGGCATTTTTACATTCAAATTAATAGGGGGAATTAGGTTGAAGAAATGGTCATTGGTTGTATGTTCACTAATATTACTTTTCGTGTTAACAGCTTGTGGGAAGGAAGAAGGTAAAAGTGCTACAAATGAGAAAGCATCGGCACCGTTAAAAGTAACACTTCCAACATGGACTGGGTATGGGCCACTCTTTTTAGCAAAGGAAAAAGGCTTTTTTGAAAAAAATGGGGTAGATGTTGAACTTTCAATTGTGGAAGGCTTAGGGGAGCGTAAAGCAGCTTTAGCTGGGGGGAAAGTGGATGGTATGGCAACTGCGCTAGACGTACAAATAACGCTTGCTGGTGCTGGTATTCCAGTTAAAGTTGTTTGGTTATTGGACGATTCTTATGGCGGCGATGGAATTCTTGTAAAAAATGATATTAATAGTGTAGAAGATTTAAAAGGGAAGAAAATGGCCTTTGAAGTAGGTTCGACAAGTCAACTGCTGGCATTAACTGCATTAGCTCAAGGTGGACTAACTGAAAAAGATGTAACAGTCGTACAAATGTCAGCAGGTGATGCTGGTGCGGCGTTCGCAGCTGGAAAGGTAGATGCAGCTGTTACTTGGGAACCCTGGTTAACTAAAGGAGCACAAGCAAACGGAAAAGTATTGTTATCTACAAAAGATTTACCTGGAATTATCATCGATACTGTTTCTTTTAAAGAAGATGTTATCAAAGACCGCCCTGAAGATGTAAAAGCATTTGTAAAAGCAATGGGTGAAGCGATGGATTATTGGAAAAATAATAAAAAAGAAGCAAATGAAATAATGGCAAAAGGACTTAGTATTGATGTAGCAGAGTTTGAAGCAACAGAAACAGGACTGAAATTTTTCTCAAAAGAAGATAATGACAACTTATTTGGTCTAGATGGTGAAAAAGGTTCTATTTATGAATCGACAGAAAATACTATTCAGTTTTACAAAGATCAAAAAGTGATTGAGAATGATGTAAAAGCAGAAGATGTAATCGATTCTAGTTTTCTAAAATAAAGGAGTAGAGGTGTCGTTAACATTTAAAGTAAACGTTAACGACACCATTCCACAAAGATGTATAGGATGGAGGGGTTTAGATGATAAAAAAGTGGTTTACTCCTAATAAAGAAATACCAAAGAAAATTTATAATTCAGTTGGGTTCATCACATTTCTTGTTGTTCTCGGAATATGGTCACTCTTAAGTTATAGTGGGTTTGTTAATGCCTTATTTTTACCAACTCCTACAACTGTGTTAGCAACAGCCGTTAAGTTATTTGTAAGTGGAGATATTCTTTTTGATATTGGTATCAGTTTTTCAAGAGTATTTACTGGATTTCTAGTTGCTGCGTTAATCGGGATACCTTTAGGAATACTTATGGGATCACTACGAATTATGGAAGGCGCCTTTGAACCAATCATTGGGTTTATCCGTTATATGCCTGCTTCAGCATTTATTCCATTATTAATATTATGGATTGGCCTTGGTGAGGCAGAGAAAATGTCTGTTATTTTCTTAGGGACGTTTTTTCAACTCACTCTTATGGTGATGGATGTTACAAAGAATGTGCAAAACGATCTGATAGATGTCTCCTATACATTAGGAGCTAAGAATGCTCAAATCTTTACAAAAGTGATTCTCCCCGCTTCCCTTCCAGGAATTGTGGATACACTTCGTATAACGTTTGGATGGGCTTGGACTTATTTAGTAGTAGCTGAGATTGTTGGAGCATCTAGCGGTTTAGGACATATGATTATGCAAGCCTCTCGTTTCCTGCAACCAGATAAAATTATCGTAGGCATATTGATAATAGGTTTATTGGGGCTTATTACAGATATCATGTTTAAATCTATTTACCGTGCTTCGTTTTCTTGGATGAGAAAGGATGGTTATTAATATGGTATCACAGAAACTAGACATACTAACCGAAAGTTCCGACTTGAAAAAACAAGGAAATGCTATTCCTAAAATCACCACACCAAAGTTAGAAATTAAAGACGTTGGCAAAATATTTAAAACGAAATCTGGAGAAACAGTAGCACTCGAAAAGACTTCCTTTACTGTAGAAGATGGAGAATTTGTCACCATTTTAGGACCTTCTGGATGCGGAAAATCAACCATATTACGTATCGTAGCTGGTTTAGAAGAGTCAACCTCAGGTCAGGTTCTCTTAGATGGCCAAGAAATTAATGGACCTGGTCCTGATCGTGGGATGGTCTTTCAGTCTTACACTTTGTTTCCATGGTTAAATGTTAAGGATAATATTACATTTGGTTTAAAGTTAAAAGGTGTTCCGCAAAAAGAACGGGATGACCTTGCAAGATATTACTTACAATTAATAGGTTTAACAGGGTTTGAGAAACATTACCCTATCCAGTTGTCTGGAGGAATGAAACAAAGAGTTGCTATTGCTCGTGCTTTGGCTAACGACCCCAAAATATTAATAATGGATGAACCTTTTGGTGCTCTAGATGCCCAAACTAGAACTATTATGCAAGAAGTACTACTAAAAGCGTGGGAAGAGTCGAAAAAAACAATTTTGTTTATTACACATGATGTAGATGAATCTATCTTTTTGGCAGACTCCGTTTATGTAATGACAGCTAGACCTGGACGTTTAAAGAAAAAGATTCCGATTACTTTGGAACGACCAAGGGAGTACAGTATGAAAAGCACAGTGGAATTCGGAAACTACAAAGAGGAATTATTATCTCTTATTCGGGAAGAAAGTTTGAAATCTATTCATTAGAAATTCTCTTTCTTACTACTTAATTTAAGTGTCGCAATACGATTATGGGGGTCAATTTTATGGAAAACAAATGGGATCATCTGCTAAAAAACATGTCAAATCGGTTAGCTCCGAGTATGGCTAAGGATCATCCAAATCTACCAGTTGTGAAAGAGGAAGGTTGTTACTACTTCGGCGTAGATGGAAAGAGATATCTAGATTTTACATCTGGTATTGCTGTTACAAACGTAGGTCATCGTCATCCGAAAGTTGTTCAAGCGATAAAAGATGCTGCAGATGGTTTAGTACACGGTCCTTCTGGAGTAATCATGTATCAATCTATCTTGAAGTTAGCAGATGAACTTGCAGAAATTATGCCTGGGAATCTGGATTGTTTCTTCTTTGCAAATAGCGGAACAGAAGCAATTGAAGGTGCTCTTAAACTTGCTAAGTATGTAACGAAGCGACCATATGTAATTTCATTTACTGGAGGGTTTCATGGTAGGTCATTAGGTGCATTAAGTGTAACAACGTCCAAAAGTAAATATCGTAAATTTATGCAACCATCCGGACTTACATATCAAATACCTTATGCAAATGTAAAAGGATGCCCACCAGGGGTTGATCCTGAAACTTACGTAATCGATAAATTGGAATCTGACTTTGAAACATTATTTAATCATCAAGTAACACCTGAAGAAGTAGCTTGTGTTATTTTAGAACCTGTTCTTGGAGAAGGCGGTTATGTTGTACCACCTAAAGGTTGGTTAAAGAAAATACGAGAAATTTGTGATCGCCATCAAATATTACTGATTTTTGATGAAGTGCAAACTGGATTCGGTCGTACAGGCGAATGGTTTGCTGCACAAACATTTGATGTTACTCCAGACATTATGGCAATAGCAAAGGGAATTGCATCAGGTCTTCCGCTTAGCGCAACAGTTGCGTCTAGTGAACTGATGAAGCAATGGCCACTTGGTAGTCACGGCACAACATTTGGTGGCAATCCAATTGCATGTTCGGTCGCATTGACCACTTTGGAAATTATGAAAGAAGAAAACCTGCTTGAAAACACTAGAAAGATGGGAAGTTATGCAGTCCAACAACTAGAAAATATAAAAGCACGACATAGCGTAATTGGCGATATTCGTGCTGTTGGTTTAATGATAGGTATTGAAGTTATTAATCCTCAAACAGGTAAACCTAATGGAGAAGGGTTATTAAAGATCTTGGATATCGCTCTAAAAAAAGGAGTGTTATTCTATCTCTGTGGGAACCATGGAGAGGTAATCAGAATGATTCCGCCATTAGTTGTGACAAAAGAACAAATTGATGAAGGTTTACAAATGTTAGATGAAGCAATAACAGAATATGAATCTGTTGTAAACTTGCGTACTAATTGATTTTTTCTTATTTTGGTAATACAAATTCAAAAAGATCTGTTAGCAATAAAACTGCCAACAGATCTTTTTATGATTGATTAGTCTTCGAAAAATATTTTTCCGGGATTTAATAATCTTTCTGGATCGAGTATTTGTTTCATTTGTTTCATAATAGAAACTGCTGCACCATGTTCTCTTTCTTGGAATTTTCTCTTACCAAGTCCGACACCATGCTCGCCTGTACATGTGCCACCAACTTCGATTGCTCTTATTGCGATTGCGTCGTTTGTATACTCAGCTTTTTCAAACTCGCCTTCCACGTTTGGATCATAAAGAACAATTGTATGGAAGTTTCCATCGCCGACGTGCCCCAGCACCCCTCCTGTCAATCCAGTCTCATCAATTAGTTCGCGCGCGTATACAATAAGTTCTGGTAGCTTCGATATTGGAACACACACATCTGCTCCTGTATTGGCCATTCCTTTTACATGTTGGTATGCATAAGACATTTCATGGCGTGCTTTCCAAAGTTCCATTCGCTCTTTAGATCCACTAGCAACATCCCAGTTATCACAATCTAATTCTCGCATTAATTGTTCTACAAGCTTTGCTTCTTCCTCAACCGAGGTTTTTATGCCTGCAAATTCAAAAAATAGTGAATGAGCAACTGGAAGATTATAGTCACCATATGCATTCACTTGAGCAATACTTTCTGCATCAAGAAGCTCCATCCGCATGACTGGAATTCCGCTTAGTAGAATTGCCTGAGCGGCTTCAGCACATTCTTTTGGTGTATTAAATGTACATCGTGCTGCTATCGTATGTTCTGGAATTCCGTGAAGTCGTAAGGTAACTTCAGTGATGATGCCCAATGTACCTTCGGATCCAGCAAATAGGCCTGTCAAATGGTAGCCAGAAGATGATTTTTTAGCAAGTGAACCTGTATGAATTACTGTTCCATTAGCCAAAACAACTTCTAAATCGAGCAGTTGTTCTCTCATAGATCCATAGCGAACTGCTGTAGTACCACTCGCATTCGTAGCTACCATTCCCCCAATCGTTGCATCTGCACCTGGATCGATTGGAAACATTAAACCATGTCGATTTACGAACTTATTTAACTGTAAGCGTGTAATACCAGGTTGTACGGTAATCAATAAATCTTCGGGTGAAAACTTTATGACATTATTCATATTTTCAAAGTTAATAGAAATCCCTTTTTGAATTGGAATTGCTTGTCCTTCTAAACCAGACCCTGCACCAAATGGTGTTACAGGTACTTTATGCTCGCGTGCTACTTGCATAATCCCTTCAATATCATCTCGACCTTTGGGAAAGCAGACGACGTCTGGCTCTACTGATGGATGAAAAGATTCATCATGGCTATGACGGTACAATTCGTTTTCATTTTGGCTAACTATATCCTTTCCAAGACGCTCTAGCAATTCCTGAATAAACACCTTAAAACATCCTTTACTTATTTAAATTTTTTAGAATCAATTTCATAATGGAACAATAAATCATAAAATCCGAACGAGTTTGATTTCTACATTAGGCATCGCCTTGCGCTAAAATCAACACGATTAAAACTACAAAGTATTAATAATATGAAAAAGAAAATTCTGAATAATTTAATTATATTTAAAGCAGTTCCCACTAGCAAGAATTAAATTTAAAACGCGTCCCCACTAGCGTTGCAAAGTATCTATAAAAACACGCTGTGGTAGAAATAATTCGACGCTATTCTGACAATTCGCTACAATTTACTATTAAATAAGCGTATTAGAAATAAGTAGTTAGTCCTCTTCTTTACTAGAAGATTCCTGTGAAATGGTAGTGTTTTTCTGATATAATGGAATGAATATTACTTAAATAAGAAAATCATCTTTTTTTCACAGTATATAACAATTTATCGGCACTAGAGTTGGTTGTGTCGCTGTGTTAGTAACAAATTCGTCAATAGTCTATAACTCACTTCTAATATTATTTGGCTATTAATTGAAAGTTACCAATTAGTTTGAGATACTTTAATGGGCATTGTTAATGGTACATCAATAGAAAAGAGTGATTGTAGGCTATTCATTCATTCCTCATAGAGCGTGCCTGTGTCAGAAATCACTTTGGCGGTTAAACTTTTTGACGGTATAAAAAAATCGACGAGTATTTATTTAATAAAATTAAGCAAGAAAGAAAGGGTAGGTAAAATATGAAAAGAAAACTACTGGATAAGATAGAAAATAGAGAAATTATAGTGGGGGTAGTTGGTCTAGGATACGTTGGCCTTCCTCTAGCTGTTGAAAAAGCGAAAGCTGGATACAAAACAATCGGTTTTGATGTTCAAGCAGAAAAAGTAAACATGGTTAATAATGGCGAAAACTATATTGGAGATGTAGTAGATACTGACCTTTCAGCATTAGTGGAAAAAGGGATGCTTTCTGCAACTTCTGACTTTAGTTTCATCAAAGACGTAGACTTTATCGCTATTTGTGTACCTACTCCGTTAGATGATTACCAACAACCGGATGTTAGTTATTTAGAAATTTCTTCCAAGGAAATTGCGAAATATTTAACAAAAGATACAATGGTAGTGCTTGAATCTACTACATACCCAGGTACAACAGAAGAATTAATCAAACCATTATTAGAAAATGGTTCTGGTTTAGTTTGTGGTGAGGATTTCTATTTAGGTTTCTCTCCTGAGCGTGTAGATCCAGGTAATGCAATTTATAAAACAAAAAACACTCCTAAAGTAGTTGGTGCTATTGGTGCAGATGCAACAGAAGTAATTGCTGCAATGTACCGTGAAGTTTTAGATGGGGATGTACATACTGTTTCCTCTCCTGCTATTGCAGAAATGGAGAAAATTTTAGAAAACACATACCGCAATGTTAATATTGGTCTTGTGAATGAATTAGCGATTTTAAGTCACAAAATGGGCATTAATTTTTGGGAAGTTATTGATGCAGCAAAATCTAAGCCATATGGTTTCCAAGCGTTTTACCCTGGACCAGGTTTAGGAGGTCACTGTATTCCTTTAGATCCATATTATCTTTCATGGAAAGCGCGTGAGTTCGGATTCCATACTTCGATGATTGAATCTTCGATGATGGTTAATGACCGTATGCCAGAATACTGCGCAGAAAGAGCGAGTAAAATTTTAAACAGAGATAAAAAATCAATGAATGGATCTAATATTTTAATGTTAGGTGTTGCATATAAACAGGATATTGAAGATTTTAGAGAAAGTCCTGCTATTCGCGTTATTGAAGAACTAGAAAAAGAAGGCGCAAATGTAATTTACTACGATCCTTTCGTAGCGGAATACAAAGAAAAAGGCCAAGTGAAGAAAAGTGAACTAGAATTATCTGCCGAGTTACTATCAAGCGTCGATTTAGTAATTGTTACAACAGCACATACAAATGTTGATTATGCATTTGTTCAACAACATGCAAAATCTATCTTTGATACAAAAAATGCATTAAAAGAAGTAACAAATAGAGATAATATCGAACTATTATAAGAAATAAGGGGTGGCAAATACATGAGTTTAACATATGCAATTATTGGTTGCGGTAGAATCTCACCAAACCATATCGCCGCAGCAATTGAAAATAAATTAGATATCGTTGCAATATGTGATATCGATCCATCTAAAATGGACGAAACCATTTCAAATTTCGACCTACCGAATACGGTGAAAAAATATACTGATTATAAAGAAATGCTTGAAGCTGAAAAGCCAGGACTGATTGGTATATGTACAGAGAGTGGAAATCATGGTCGAATCGCATTGGATTGCATAGAAGCAGGTAGCAACCTAATTATCGAAAAACCGATTGCACTTTCATTAGAAGACGCAGACCAAATTATTGCATTAGCAAAAGAGAAAAATATAAAAGTAAGTGCTTGTCACCAAAACCGTTTCAATAAATCAATTCAAAAAATGCGCGAAGCAGTCGAAGAAGGACGTTTTGGTAAATTACTTCACGGAACAGCTCATATTCGTTGGAATCGTGGAGAAGATTACTACACGCAAGCACCATGGCGCGGTACATGGGAGCAAGACGGTGGTGCTCTGATGAATCAATGTATCCATAATATTGATCTATTACGTTGGATGATGGGTGACGAAATCGTCGAAGTTGTTGGCATGACAGATAATATGATGCATGGATTTATCGAAGCAGAGGATTTAGGTATGGCATTAGTCCGATTTGCTAATGGTAGTTACGGTATGATCGAAGGTACAACGAATGTTTATCCGAAAAATTTAGAGGAAACTCTTTATGTATTTGGGGAACAAGGTACAGTTAAAATTGGTGGGAAATCGGTAAATATCATTGAAGAATGGATGTTTGCAGATAACAAAGATAACGCAGATGAAGTGAAAGAAAAGTATCATGAAAACCCACCATCTGTATATGGGTTTGGTCATACTCCATTGTATGCGGATGTAATTGACGCGATCCAAAACGATAGAGCTCCTTATGTAACAGCAGAAGATGGAAGAAGGGCACTTGAACTTGTGCTTGCGATCTACAAATCTGCAGCAGAAGGAAAAAGCGTTAAGCTTCCATTAGAAAAATGTAGTACGTTAGATTTTAAGGGTAGGTTTGATTGAAGCGAAAGCTACCCTGTTCAGAAAACTATTCTGACAACTAAGTGAATTCGCACACCCTCTCTGCTAGAGGGTGTGTTTTTTGTGTCCCTGTGTAAGAAACAATTCATACTTGCTTTAGAAATTGGTACTTTTCAAAACTGTACAAATTTTAACAGTTTCACCTCACCGAAAGTACCGTCAAGAAAATTAAGCAGTTTACACAAAGTAAGTGTAATCAATTTTCCTCAATAAAGTTTGAACATTTACTTCGGGGAAACAAAGTGTTTGTACTTCACGCTTTATTTATTTATTTATTTATTTATTTATTTTCTCCAAAGGACATTATCTGAAAAACGCATGCGAGTAATAGAAAAAATCTAGTTTGTGATCGTAAAAAAAGTACCCGAGAATTAATTGAAATTAATTGTAGTATAATGACCTGTTTTATAGCGAAATTAGATGTCTGCATAATGTATACTAAGTATTATTTTTGTTGACCAATTTAATATTTTCATTTACCTATATGATTGTCGTTATAAACTCGATATTATTAATGAATGGTCGAATATTCCGTGTTTGGTATGTAAATAAGACCTATTTTAATTTACTAAATTATTACAATATTTTCATTGTCATAGGTTGTTCCATAGTTTATTGTTAGGGAGGGACTTATTGAGTAAAAATTGGGTGAAAATAATCTATTTAAACAGGAGTGAAACGATGAAGAAGAACACGTTCAAAAAAACAATAGTAGCTGCAGCTTTAGCAACGTCTTTATTAGCTGGTACGAATGTAAGTTTTGCGAGTAGCTCGATGCAAGACGTAGTGGATCAAGCGAGAAAAGATATGAAGAATGCAGCTTATGCATATGTTGTTCCTGCTCAGGGTGGCAAGCTTGCTACAAGTAAAGAGTTGTATCCGGCACTCAATAAAGCTAAAGAAAATTATGTGAAAGCAAAGGTAGCTATCACGAAATCTAATGCAAAAAATAAAGCCGCTTTACTAAAAGATTTAAACGATCTTTATAACGAGCGTGTAACAAAAGGAATTATCCCTTATATTGATGCATATAACTATGCGGATAAATACTTAACTCCTATTATGAATGATCTTAAAAAAGCAGAAGCTGTAAAGGATTGGGCGAAGGTTGAGACTTTGTATCATAAACTTTCTGTTCAACTGAAAAGCCGTACATCTATTCTTTATCGTTTTTCTGGTAAAGCACCAAGAGATTTGTTGTTAGACCAATATAAAGAACCGGCAAATGCGAAGCGTGATCAGCTTATGGTACCTGTTACTGTTTATATGAAGGTTGTGCAGGCAGAAAAATTATTAGCAGCTGGCAATACTGTCGAAGCTAAGAAGGTAATCGATACGATTGCACCTTTATTGGATAGACTTCCTACTGCTAGTTCATATCCAATGGTAGAAGATTTATTGAAAAAATTAGAAGTAGTTATTAAAGCATCAGGTACAGATTCAGTTTCAAAAGATGCAGTGTCGCTTCGGATTTTAGGTACTTCTGATATTCATACAAATATCGTGAACTATGATTATTACAAAGATACAGAGTCTAATAGTCTAGGTCTTGCGAAAACTGCAACGCTTATTAAGAATGCACGTGCAGAAAATAGCAGTTCGTTATTATTCGATAATGGGGATGCAATTCAAGGAACTCCACTAGGTTCTTACAAGCAAGCTGTAGATAAATTAGTAGATGGGGAAGAACATCCATCTGTAACAGCAATGGAATTGTTAGAATACGATGGTGCGACTTTTGGTAACCATGAATTTAACTACGGTTTAGATTATTTAGATGAAGTAATGGACGATGCAAACTTCCCATATGTCAATGCGAATGTTCAAGACGCAAAAACGGGTAAATTAATGTATGAACCATATGCGTTAATAAAACAAGAAGTAGTAGATGCAGAAGGCGACAAGTCAACGATAACCGTTGGGGTCACTGGTATTGTTCCTCCTCAAATTCTAAAGTGGGATAAATCTCATTTAGAAGGAAAAGTAAAGGTTCAAGATTCTGTACAAGCTGTGGAAGCTATTATTCCTCAAATGAAAAAAGCAGGAGCAGACGTAGTTGTAGTTCTTTCTCACTCTGGCCTTGGAGATACAAAGCATGAGGTTGGAGAAGAGGATGTAACGTATTTACTGACGAAAGTTGAAGGTGTAGATGCCATTATTACTGGACATGCACATCAAGTGTTCCCTGGTAAAGTGGATGCTTCTTTAACAAATGTTGATATCAATAACGGTACGATTAACGGCGTTCCTGTTGTAATGCCTGGTAAATTCGGTAGCCATTTAGGTGTTATTGACTTAACGTTGGAGAAAAAAGGCGACGTTTGGAACGTAACAAAGTCTAAAGCAGAAGTTCGTACAATTGCTAAGGACGCAACGGATGTTGACCAGACGATTGTAAATGCAGTAAAGGAAGCACATGAAGGAACGATTAAATACGTGCGCCAAGCAGTTGGAACTACAACAGCTGACATCCATAGTTATTTCTCACAAGTACAGGATGATCCATCTATCCAAATCGTAACAAACGCTCAAACTGAGTATGTGAAAAAGAAACTAAAAGGTACAGCAAATGAAACACTTCCAGTCCTCTCTGCAGGAGCTCCATTTAAAGCCGGAACAAGAAGTGATCCAGAATACTACACTTACGTACCAAAAGGTGAATTAGCAATTAAAAACGTAGCTGACTTATATTTATACGACAACACAGTAGCAATTGTTAAAGTTAATGGAGCAGACGTAAAAGAATGGTTGGAAATGTCCGCGGGCCAATTCAACCAAATCGATGCAACAAAGACTGGCGATCAACAGCTTATCAATACAGACTTCCGCTCATATAACTATGACGTAATTGATGGTGTAACATACGAAATTGATGTGACGAAACCAGCAAAATATGATGCAGATGGAAATCTTAAAAATGAAGGCACATCACGTATTAAAAACTTACAATACGATGGTAAACCAATCGATTTAAAACAAGAATTCATCGTAGCAACAAACAACTACCGTGCAAATGGAACATTCCCAGGCGTACGCAATGCAACAGCGATTGAAATCTATCCAGATGAAAACCGTCAAACGATTATCGAATACATTCTTGCAGAGAAAACAATCGATCCATCGGCTGACGGCAACTGGAAATTCGCACCATTACCAGCAAACGCAACAATCGTATTCGAATCCTCTAAACAAGCAGAAAAAGTAATCCCTGCTGACGGGAGTATTAAGTATGTGGGTGAGGGTACTGATGGGTTTGGGAAGTATTCTATAAAGTGACCCTGCGAAGAAAACAATTCTGACAATTTGACATAAGTCGCACACTCTCTAGCTTTCTGCTGGAGGGTGTGTTTTTTTGTCCCTGTGTAAGAAACAATTGCGAATAGTTTCTTACACAGGGACAAAAGAATTCGAACTATTCTATTAATATTAGACATTGACTTGTGTATCCCTCAAATCTATGATTATAATAGATGCGCATTATTCAATTAGTCACCTTGAACTACATTTTGAAGTAGAAGGGGGGAAATGGTTAATGATTAAAAATGATTTTTATTCACAGGAGAATGTAGGACCTTTCGAAGTTTATAATTTAGGAGATTTTGAATTAGAAGATGGCGGAATCATCCCAGATTTGAAATTGGCTTAAAACACGCATGGCGAGTTAAACAGTGAAAAAGATAATGTGATTGTTATTCCAACTTGGTTTTCTGGCATAAGTAAAGATTATGAAACTTATATTGGTGTAGACAGAGCTTTAAATCCGAATGAATACTTTATGTTTTTCCCGGTAAGAGACTGTGAAGCAGAGCAAAAACTGATTCCAAACAGTGAACTAAAAGTAATAAATAGTATTTGCGGCCATTTCGGACTTTTTGGAGGAGATGGAGCAGATTACCATAACCAAATAGATGCCTATTTAAATGAGCTTCTTGCCATAAATGTGGTAGAGGCGGTTTAGTGAAATGTCCCTGTGTAAGAAATAATTCCGAATTGTTTCTTACACAGGGTAATATTTTGTAACTGAAACTTCACGTTTTGTATACACTATAGACACATAACTATGTAGTAAAGTGTAATAGTATATAGTACAATAGTTTTATAGAGGAGTGGTTAATTTGACGGATAAAAGTGCTGTTTATATTCCAGAGAACCCAGTTTCGCGATTCTTATTTAGTGATACTCGTTCTGCGGTTATTTGGTTAATCATCCGACTTTATGTCGGTTATAAATGGTTGACAGCTGGATGGGGAAAATTAAACAATGATGCTTGGACAGGAGAAAATGCTGGAGCTGCAATTACGGGCTTTGTGAAGGGTGCACTTGCAAAATCACAAGAAGGCGCAGATGTGGCTGGATGGTATGCAACTTTCTTGGAAAACACTGTACTACCAAATGCCAAGTTGTTTTCCTACGTAGTAGCAATTGGAGAGGTATTAGTAGGATTGGGCTTAGTGTTCGGCTTACTTACTGGTATTGCAGCCTTTTTCGGTGCTCTCATGAACGTAAGTTTTCTGTTTGCTGGAACGCTTAGTGTTAATCCATTGCTATTCATCTTGGCTACTTGGTTAGTACTTGCTTGGAAAGTAGCAGGATGGTACGGATTGGATCGCTGGGCACTGCCATTATTAGGTACCCCTTGGAAGAGTAAAAAGAATAGTTCGCCGCCTCAGTAGGTTTGAAAGCCAGAAGAAAAATTTCATATTTTTCTTCTGGCTTTTTTTTGTCCCTGTGTAAGAAACAATTCGAAATTGTTTCTTACACAGGGACAAAAAAAACAGTTGTGCTATTTCATTATTCATGTAATATGCAATATATAGAAAAATTAACTATTAGTTGTGATGGGGGATGACGATGTTTGATTTAGAGGTTTTAGGGCCACAAATTGTGAAGGAGCTTTCAACGCTTATTGAACAAAGTGTAGTAGTTACAGATCGCACCGGATTCATCATAGCTAGTACAGATCCTCAGCGGTTGAATACTTTTCATGAAGGGGCTTCGCTATCGATTAAGAATCTTAAACAATTACATATGACTGAAGAAATGTGTAAAAAGTTAAAAGGTGTTAGGCCTGGGATGGTTATGCCGATTGTAATTGAAGATCAAGCAATTGGTGTTATTGGGATAACGGGTACACCTAAAACAGTGGAAAAGTATGCAAAGCTTGTTAAGAAGGTAGTAGAACTTTTTGTAACTGACTTTTTATCTCGTCAACAAAGAGAGAGATCGGTTAGAGAACTTGAGTATTTTGTGTCCGATTATTTTTTAAAGAAGCTGTCTGACTTAGAGACAACGAAGAAAGCTAAATTATTGGGGTTTCCTATTGAGAACTTTTGCCGCATTGCGATTTTACAGGGGAGCCAGTATATTGATCAAGAAGTTGTAGAGCGGATGAAAAATAACCAGACCATTCATCCAGAATTAATGATTGTCCGCTCTGGGTTAGGGCAATTAATCTTTTTTATACCAGAGGTGGAGAAAAATCAACTAATGTCTTCTTTTGAGAGAATGGAGATGCAGTTAATGAAGGTATACGAAGATTTTCAGCCAATTGGCATAGGACAGGCCGGAGATTTGAAACGCTCTTTTTTACAGGCACAGACTGCTATTAATATTTCTATCAGACAGAAGAAAATCGTTTTTGAGGAAGACCTCAAGTTGGAACTTCTATACTATGAGCTTTCCGATGATTGTATTAAGACTTTTGTAAGTAGAACGATTGAGCCGATATTAGAGGATAAGGAGCTATTTGATACATTGGAAGTGTATTTTAATGACAATGGAGGTCTACAGGAAATCGCTGATAAACTATTTATACATAAGAATACATTGAAGTATCGGTTATCTAAGATTGAAAGTTTGCTTTCTATTCAAATGTCTAATCGGGCCCATCTAGCGGAAATTTATACAGCTTATCGACTTTATAAACGAGTCTAATCTGCGTAAACCAATACAGATTTAAAAACCATGAATTTAAAATCATGGTTTTTTTGTTCAAAGAAAGTATATAAGAATCCAGCATGAACACCAGTTTTAGGCGCTTTTAAAGATGATTAATACTACTGATTTACGTTGCAGTGGAGTACAAAGGCTAAGAGCGCCACGTCGTGTGGCAACGCCTTTGTGACCAACATCCTGTTGGCCTCCGTGGGCATGGCTTCAATCTCCTCGTCACTACGAAAACATATGCTCCTGCGGTTACTCGTCGCAAAGACGTTGGTCAAATAAAGTTTGACCAACGTCTTTCCTGCGGGGCTTTCAACTCGCGCTGTTCCCACTGGAGTAGCCACATTTCACTCCAATCAATTAAATGAGTAGTACTAAACTATGGATATTGCATAGTCTCTCGCTTAGATAATAAGAGTAGTCCGAGTAGGGGATAAAACCGTTTGTTGATTTTTGGAATGAAATTGTGTAATGAAGGATGAGGATAGTAAATTTCCTTTTTTACTAGTGGAAATAAAGAAAAATAGTAAGTATCTAACCAATAAAGAAGCGGAATAGCGAACGAAATTGCATCTTCAGGCCCGCACGATGCGGGTCAGGCAGTCGTTGCGACACGATGTCGCGTACTTAGACTGTCATCCTCTCTCCTCTATTATTAGGATAGTAGCTTTTCTCTTGTTAACCAAAAATGTACTTACCTGTTTCTAAAAGTTGTAGAAGGGCGACGGACGGTCAATAGCCATAAGATTACCGAGAAAAAAAGATGCTGGTCGTGACTTCAGTCACGACCAGCATCTTTTAAAAATATAACGGTAATTAGATAGCAATAAGTCTGTCCAAAGCACTTCGAAAACATTAGAAACAGGTTTAGATCCTAAAGGACCTAGCGATTTTTACATGGACTTTTTGTTTATTGAGTTTTACTGGTGGATTTTTGGGAGCTCTTAGTTATTCCGTACTCTTTTGAATATGTGAATTTATTCACTAGGACTCTAATCAAACTAGTAAATGTTTAGCACTGTCCAAATGGACAAAAAAAGTCATTGTAAGATTCTGAATTATTGGACTATCGGACATTTCAAACTAGTTAATATTTTTGTAGAATTCTTGTAAGCGCTATTAAAGATATCGCAGAGGAGGGAATAAATGTTGCTATGGATAGATGAAATTCGAGGAATTGTAGGAGATGCCAATTTGAAGACATCTGCTGCACATCTTACAAGCTATAGCTATGATGCAGCTGCTGGTTTCCAGTCATTACCGAATGCTGTTGTGTCGCCCGCTTCGACGGAAGAAATTCAAAAAATTATGCTTGTCTGCCAGAAGTATCTTGTTCCAATCGTACCACGTGGTTCCGGTACGAATTTAGCAGCAGGTACTGTGCCGACTAGTGGAGGTATTGTTCTTCTATTTAATCGAATGAACCAAATAATAGATTTTGATGAAGCTAATTTGTGTATCGAAGTACAACCAGGCGTTATTACGCTTGATCTTTGCAATTATGTTGAAGCACGTGGGTTATTTTATCCTCCAGATCCGAGCAGTATGAAAATTTCAACAATCGGGGGAAATGTTAGTGAAAATTCTGGTGGTCTTCGGGGGCTGAAGTATGGCGTGACGAAGGATTATGTCATGGGACTGAAAGCTGTCCTACCAAATGGGGACATTATTAAGACTGGTGGGAAATTGGCAAAGGATGTAGCTGGTTATGATTTAACCTCTCTACTTGTTGGATCAGAGGGGACCTTAGGGGTTATAACAGAAATAACTCTAAAGCTAATCCCTCTGCCGCAGACACAGAAGACAGGGATTGCCTATTTTCATTCATTAGAAGCTGCTGCCTCCACTGTATCTGAAATTATAGCTGCCAAAATTATACCGGCTACGCTTGAATTTATGGACAGAGGAACAATGGACGCAGTGGAGCTATTCATGAATCTAGGATTACCGGCCGATGCGGAAGCGATGCTATTAATAGAGCAGGATGGAGCAGTAGAAACAGTTAGTTCTGATGTTGCCAAAATGATTGAAATTGCAGAGAATAACGGTGCTACCTCTACTGCCATTGCGAATTCCACGGAGGAAGCAAATCGTTTAAAAGCGGGAAGACGAAGTGCGCTATCCGCACTCGCAAGGAAACGACCGACTACCATTTTAGAGGATGCGACTGTTCCCCGCTCTGAAATCGCCGAGATGGTTCGTGAGATTCAACGAATTGCAGAGCGACATCAGGTAGAGATTTATACATTTGGTCATGCGGGAGATGGTAATCTGCATCCGACCTGTTTAACGGATATACGGGATGAAGAAGAAATGCAAAGAGTAGATGCTGCTTTTGCAGAAATATTTGAGGCTGCTATTGCACTTGGTGGAACGATTACCGGAGAGCATGGTATAGGAGAAATGAAATCTCCGTACTTGGAGTGGAAGATAGGACCAGAAGGAATTTCGCTGATGAAAGCTATTAAACAAGCGATTGACCCGAATAATATATGTAATCCAGGTAAACTATTTGCGAAGTCAACGAAACCTAGGGTGGTGCTGCAATATGGCTAGCCCACTCGCAGAGCGGATGCAAGAAAGCTTTCAGGAGCATGTGCAAGAGGATTTGCTAATGGATTGTATGCGTTGTGGATTCTGTTTACCGGCTTGTCCTACTTATATTATGACCGGCCAAGACGAAACTCACTCCCCTCGAGGTCGAATAGCCTTGATGAAAGCTGTACGGGATGGCGTTGTGAAGTGGGATGGATCCGTAGAGGAAGCTTTTGATGTCTGTCTTGGTTGTCGCGCTTGTGAGCCGGCCTGTCCGGCAGGTGTGCAATATGGAACGTTAATCGAGGAAACGAGACATGCTATTCAAGAAGCAAAACCTATCAGTCTAAAAGAGAAGGTCATTAGAAAGGTAACATTTGATGGGTTATTTGCAGATCAGAAGCTAATGACGGGTACGGTGAAGCTGATTGCATTATATCAGGCAACAGGTATACAAAAAGTCGCTCGAAAAATTGGTTTTATGGATCTTTTTTCTACACAGCTTAAAGAGATGGAGGCTGTATTACCAAAAGTTGCTCTGAAAAAGCCTAAAAGAGAAACAAAGCCACTTTCAACAAAAGTAGCATTTTTTACAGGCTGTCTTATGGAGACGATGTTTCAACAAACAAACCAGCGAACAATCGAACTACTAAATATGCTAGATGTCGAAGTTGAAATACCACCTGGCCAGCAATGCTGTGGTGCACTTCATGGCCATAGTGGTGAGGTGCCGAAAGCGAAGCGTAATGCGGAGAAGAACATTCGAACCTTCGATCATGATGACTATGATTTTATTGTTCAGAATGCTGGAGGTTGCGGCGCATTTCTTAGCGAATATGGGAAGCTCCTCGGTACAGAGGATGCGGCAAGATTTTCTAGGAAAATTATCGATATTTCCTCTTTATTAGTTAAGTTAGGAATGCTCGAAAAGCTTCCACACACTAATAATGTCTCATCGGCAATTGTTACATATCAGGACTCATGTCATTTACGCAATGTGAATGGAGTTTGGAGGGAGCCACGCGCATTATTACAAGCAGCTCCTGGGTATCAATATCAGGAAATGCCAAATGCAGCAGGTTGCTGTGGTTCGGCTGGTATTTATAATATATTGCAACCTGAAATGTCTGCTAAAATTCTCAAGGAAAAGATGAAAGGGGTGATAGAGGTAGCACCGATGAAAGTCGTGACCTCCAATCCAGGCTGTTTACTTCAAATGAAGGTAGGCATTGAAAAAGAAGGATTATCTCATCAAATGGAAGCGGTACATATCGTTGATTTCATATATGAGTCAATGATTAATTATAAAAAAGGGGTGTAAGGAAATGAAAAAATTAAAACGTTCAATTTTTACGACAATCGGATTATCAGCTGTTCTACTTTTAGGAGCATGTGGCGAGGAGAAAGCTTCTTCAGAGGAAAAGGAGTACAACTTAAAAATGTCAGTGACAGTTTCCGATTCTTCTACTTGGTATGAAGCAGCGGAAAAGCTGAAGAAGGATTTAGCAGAAGAAAGTGATGGCCGTATTAATATTGAACTATTCGCCAATGAACAGCTTTCCGGAGGAGATTCTGGTAAGGCAGTGGAAAGTCTCGCTAAAGGGACGATTGATCTAACTTTCAACTCGACTATCATTTATTCTATTTTGGATGATCGTTTCGGTGTCTCATCTGCACCATTTCTGTTTAACGATTTAGACGAGGTAGATAAAGTATTCAATGGTGACGGCGGAACGAAACTGAAAGAAGTATTGTCTGAAAAAGGAGTACAGGCATTAGGGTTTGGCGAAAATGGATTCCGTCAACTAACTAATAGTGTACGTGAAGTAAAAAGTCCAGAGGATATTAAAGGGTTGAAGCTTCGTATTCCAGGAATTACGATGTATAACGATTTATACCGTGAACTAGGAACAGACCCTGTTACGATGACGTTTTCTGAAGTATTTACGGCATTACAACAAGGAACAATTGATGGTCAAGAAAATCCAATCGATGTAATTTCTTCATCTAAGTTAAATGAAGTACAAGATTACATTACAATGTGGAACTATTCATATGATCCATTAGTGCTTGGAATGAATAAAAAGCTATATGATTCGTTAAGTGATTCGGATAAAGAACTTTTCGATCGTTTAGGGAAAGAAGCAGCAGCATATCAAGTAAAGCAAGCACGTGAAAAAGAGGCAACTCAAATTGAAGCTTTAAAAGCAAGTGGCATGCAATTCTATGAGCCAACGGAAGAAGAACTTGCTGCATTTAAAGAGACAGTACAACCCTTGTATGCTAAATACAAAGACATTTGGGGTGCTGAATTACTGGAAGCTTTCCAAAAGAGATAAGGAGGGAATCGGATGAAAATCCTTGATAAGGTAGAAGAAATTATTCTAGTTTTAGCATTATTAGCGATGACCATTATTGCTTTTGCTAATATTATATCTAGAAACTTTGCGGAGATTTCTCTGTCTTTTACAGAGGAATTGACTATTAACCTTTTCGTCCTTCTCACTTTTGTAGGTACGGCTATGGGTGTGCGTAATTACTCACACCTTGGCTTTACTCTACTATATGATTTGGGAGGAAAAGGAGTAAAACGAGGGATGATTGCCCTTTCTACAATTGCAGGACTAGTACTGTTTGGAGTCTTATTCTGGTATGGCATTCAGACGATTATATTCCAAATAGATATTGGTCAGAAAACACCTGCACTAGGATGGCCAACATGGGTGATGACTATGTCCCTTCCTGTAGGAGCAATTTTATGTATCGTTCGAACAATCCAGGTTGGCTTGGCGGAATGGCAGTTAAAGGACCCAGCATCTACAGATAAGGAAGGGGAATTACTATGATTGCATTACTATTATTTGGAGCATTCTTTGTACTGATTTTCCTTCGTGTTCCTATTGCCGTTTCTCTTGGCGTTTCCTCGTTGATCGTCTTAGTGTCATCAAGTGGATTATACGGTTTAGAAGCAGTAACTGATATTATGTATACGAGTGTAGCGAAATTTACTTTACTCGCAATTCCTTTCTTTATATTAGCTGGAGTAATTATGGACCATGTAGGAATTTCTAGAAGATTAATAGAATTCGCGCAGGCTATGGTTGGACATCGTAAAGGCGGTATTGTGCTTGTAACTGTATTAGTAGCTGTTTTCTTTGCAGCTATATCAGGTTCTGGTCCAGCTACCGTTGCAGCAATCGGTGGTATTCTCATACCGGCAATGGTTAGAAGTGGTTTCACAAAAGAAACAGCTGGAGCGCTAGTTGCGAGTTCAGGAGCAATTGGAATCATTATTCCACCTAGTATTGCCTTCATCGTCTTTGCAGTTGTAGCAGGGGATCAAATCCCTATTACGATTAATCGTCTGTTTTTAGCTGGTGTTATTCCTGGATTGATTATGGGTCTGGCTTTCATTATTGCTGCATTTTACGTGCGCAGTAGAGAAGTGAAAAAAGGGACTTTTCTACCTGCAGAGGATGTTATTCAAAAAGCTACAAGTAAAGAAAGATGGCGTGCTTTTGTCAGTGCATTACCAGGACTATTTATACCAATCATCATTTTAGGCGGAATATATGGAGGATTTTTCACTCCAACAGAAGCTGCTGTAGTAGCGGTAGTATATGGTCTAGTCGTTGGTTTGTTTGTATTAAGGCAAAATCTTTTCAAAAGTATGTATCGTATTTTTGTAGATGCTTCTCTTCAGACTGCTGTCGTTATGATTATTGTTAGTGCGGCTTCTGTGTTTGCTTACATAATTACAACCGAACAAATTGCTCGTGACATGAGTGATGTGATTTTATCGATTTCAAGTAATCCAATTGTCATTCTTTTATTGATCAATTTATTGCTTTTAATCGCAGGTGCATTTATTGATGCCATTTCCGCTTTTTATATATTCGTACCAATATTGTTGCCAATTATGGTTGTAATCGATATGGATCCAACCGTATTTGGTGTATTCATGACAGTAAATCTTGCAATTGGTCTTTTTACACCACCTGTAGGACTCAATCTGTATGTAGCGGCGGGTATTTCTAAGACGAATATTATTGGGATATCCAGAGGGGTAGTTCCATTTATAGTGGCGGCCATTATCGTTTTAATGTTCATAACATTTATACCGTCCTTATCAACGTTTTTACCTGATCTACTGAATGTAAAATAAAGGGGGATTTAAGGGATGAAGTTTTCAAAAGAAGTAGCTATTATCACTGGTGCAGCTAGTGGAATTGGCCAGGCTGTTGCTATACAGCTTGCAAACGAAGGGGCTAATGTCGTTCTTGTCGACTTAAATTCATGTGAAAAAACAATTGCTCAATTAGGGAACTCTGTTTACTTAGAATGTTTAGGGGACATTCGAGATCAAGATTTTGTCCAAGCAACTGTTGCACGAACGATTGAAAAATTTGGAGAGATACATATCTTAGTCAATAATGCAGGTACATGTAGTCGACTGGATCTGGAAGATATGACTGTTGAGATGTGGGATCGTGATTTAGATACAAACTTAAAGGCAACCTTCTTGTTCAGTCAGGCTTGTGTATACCCACATATGCGAGATGCTAATTATGGAAGAATCATCAATATAAGCTCGATCTCTGGGATAAACGGCGGGGTCGTTTCTGGTGGTGTAAAAAATGGACGTTCCGGTCCTGCTTATTCTGCTTCCAAGGGAGGAGTTATTGCTCTGACAAAATGGATTGCGAAAGAAGTAGGTAAATATGGAATTACGTGTAATTCGGTAGCACCAGGAGCTGTGGCTACTGGAATTACCGCAGGAGTGCCTTATGATACTTCTGATCAAGTGATTGATCGAATGGGAACTCCGGATGATATTGCAGAGGCAGTATTATATTTTGCCTCTAAAACAGCTAGCTACTCTACTTCTCAAGTGTTAAAAGTAGATGGGGGTTACAGTATTGGCTAACGCACCACTACAATCCGTCTATGATATAACAACTCAGAGAATCGTGGGGCGTTTGACAAAAGATATAGATCTTTTCAAAGGTATTAAAGAAATTTGCCACCTGCATGGTGTAACGGCAGCTCACTTTCAGTGTATCGGCTCTTTGCAACATGCTACTTATGTTCAAGTAGAGCGGGATGGTACGCAAGGACGGATTAAATATTCTACCAAAAAGCGCACTGATTCTCCTGTGGAATTGTTATCTGCAACGGGCTTTGTAGGATTCGATGAGCAGGGCAACCCGGATATTCACATGCATGGCGTATTTGTAGACTGCAATTCTGTTATTAATGGAGGACATTTCCTTGAGGATGAGAACCCGGTAGCGGTAACGATTGAGTATATTATTTTTCCGTTAAAAGACGTAGAAATGCAACGTAAGGAAGATGAAATATGGGGAATGCCCGTATTCCAATTTGCGAAAGGTGGGCTTTAAATGGAGACAATCAGTAAATTGGCTTTAAAGGCTGCAGATGCCAATCCAGATAAGGTTGCAGTGAAGGATAGGGATCGTTCACTCACCTACGAGGAATTTAAAAAAAGAACACTAGCTTTATCTGCTTATTTTCATGCAATCGGTATCCAAAAGGGAGACCGTATTGCCGTATTGATGAAAAACCGATTAGAGCATGTTGAGTTGGATGTAGCGCTTGCACATGCTGGAATTATTAAGGTTCCACTTAATTATCGTCTTCATTTTAAAGAATTGGACTATATGGTAAATGATGCAGATGTCTCTTTGATAATCGGCGATGAGCAACTATTGTCTACACTTAGTGTAAAACTTCCAGAGCTTTATATTGGTGAACAGTATGAAAAGGTGATTAAAGACCACTACGGTCAAGGATTTTTGGAGCAGGTAGAGGAAGATGATCTTTTTGCTATTATGTATACATCAGGAACGACGGGTAGTCCTAAGGGTGTTATGTTAAGTCACCGAAACATGATTGCCGGTTCCTTATCGTTAGCGCAAGTCTGTAATGTAGATTATTCGGATATAATCGGGCATGTCGCTCCGTTAACTCATGGAAGTAATTTTCTCAGTCATGTTGCTTGGCTATACGGTCTGACACAGATCGTCTACGATAAATTCGAATCAGATCAATTTTTGGATCACTTAAAAGAAGATCGAGTAAGCGTCATCTTCATGGTGCCAACTATGGTGAACTTGATGATACAGGATCCTTCATTCGATGCAACGAAACTGGAAACACTTAAATCTATTAATATGGCAGGATCTCCAATTGCTGCGGCTAAGCTCAAGGAAGCGTTGGATAAAGCAGGAACAGTCTTTGTGGAAACTTATGGCCAAGTGGAGGCACCGATGTGTATAACTATGATGCCTCGTCACGAGCTTCCGAACAGATTAGAGTCATGTGGTAAAATTGGTCCTTTTGTTGATATGAAGATAGTCAATGATAAGAACGAAGAAGTAGCACATGGTGAGGTTGGTGAGATTGTTTGTAAAGGTTCATTAGTCATGAAAGGCTATTGGAACAATAAAAAAGCAACAGAAGAGACACTCATAGACGGATGGCTGCAAACAGGAGATTTAGGTTGGCGCGATGCATTAGGGTTTTTACATATCGTCGATCGTAAGAAAGACGTAATTATTTCGGGTGGAGTTAATATTTATCCCCGTGAGGTAGAAGAAGTATTAAATCTACATCCAGGTGTGAAAGAAACATGTGTAATAGGCGTTGAAGATGATAAATGGGGAGAGAATATCATTGCTTATGTGGTGTTAAATGGTACTGCAGAAGTTGGAAATAGTGAACTTTTAGCTTTATGCATGGACCATTTAGCAAGTTTTAAAAAGCCAAAGGAAATACACATTGTAGATGCACTACCTAAGAGTTCATACGGAAAAATATTGAAACGTGAATTGAAGTCACAACATGTAGGAGTGTAACGATGACCAAAACATATATACATGGTGTAGGAATGACAAAATTCGGAAACCATTCGGACAGAACATTAAAAAGTTTGTTGTTAGATGCAAGTCGTCAGGCACTAGAAGCAGCAGGTAGACCTAAAGTCGATGCAGTATTTGTAGGGAATTTTCTTGCAGGAAGTATGAGTAATCAAGAGATTTTAGGAGCAATCGTTGCAAATGATCTAGGACTTGGTTATATTCCTACTGCAAAGGTAGAAGGTGCCTGTGCTTCTGGAGGTATTGCATTACGTCAAGGAATATTAGGGATTATGAGTGGAGAATACGATACAGTTCTAGTTGCTGGAGTAGAGAAAATGAAACATGCAAATACTCCAGATGTAACACAAGCTATTAACGCCGCTATGGATACCGAATCAAATGAAAAACATGCGGGGCTGACTTTCCCAGGTTTCTTTGGTGTACTTGCTCATCGATATTTCCATGAAACTGGAGCAACTAAGGAACATTTAGCGATGGTTGCATTGAAAAACCGAGAAAATGCTCTCAATAATCCGCTTGCACAGTTCCAGAAAGCAACATCCATTGAAGAAATAATGAACGCACGCCTGATTACGGAGCCTTTAGGATTATTCGACTGCTCTCCGATGACAGATGGAGCTGCGGCGGTTGTCCTTTCGAGGAAGCCAAGTGCTATACATGTAAGAGCATCTGCCCTTGTATCAGGTCCTACACAAATGCAGGATGCAGCGGAATTGCTATCTATTCCTGCTATTGGAGAATCTGGAAGACGAGCATATGAAAAGGCAGGTTTAGGTCCAGAGGATATTGATGTGATTGAAATCCATGATTGTTTCTCCATGACCGAAATCATTGCTATCGAAGAATTAGGGTTTTTCCCAAGACTAGAAGGCTGGAAAGCTGTTGAAGCAGGGCATACAAAACCAGGAGGCAAAAAACCGGTCAATACGAGTGGTGGCCTACTTTCTAGAGGTCATCCAATTGGAGCAACCGGACTTTCTCAAATTTACCAGCTCGTTCATCAGCTTAATGGTACTGCTCCTAACCAAGTAAAGGGTGCAAGAATTGCACTTGCTCAAAATTTAGGTGGGACAGGTTCTTATTCAGCTGTTCATATCTTGGAGAGGGTGTAATCACATGAAAGTGTATTCTTGTTGTGGGCATGACACAGTTGTTAAACGTATTTACTGTCCGAGTTGTGGTACTCCGGATTTACAGGAGCTAGAAGTTTCTGATCATGGAACAATATATAGTTTCACGAAAATCCATGTTCCACCTGTTGAGTTTGCAGAAATTGCACCATACAATGTGGTATTAGTTCAACTAATAGATACAACTGCGAAGGTTACTGGCCGTTTAATGGGCGAGGTGTCGATTGGAGATTCCGTCGAATTGGATCGAGTAGAAGCTGGAGCTTATATTTATAAAAAAGTGTAAACGAACCTGTGCTTTTTGGCACAGGTTTTTAGAAAATAAGGAAAATAATGCTTAGAAACTTGCGCTATTTAAAGTGTCTAGCACCTCGAGCTTCCTTAAGTTAATAGAATTAGCGATGCTCTATTTGTTAGGAGAAGTCGTTCAGTTTAGTATGGGATGGTGTGCTCATTGAAAGTTATTTCTTCGCTTATTTCGCGTTTTTTACCTGTTTGGATAGTCACGCTAGCCATTATCGCATACTTCTTTCCTGAAGCATTTCGAGGATTTCGTGGTTGGACGGGATTTGGTCTCGGTGCAATTTTCCTACTAATGGGTATGCAGCTGGCTACATCACAGCTTATCGCTTCCATAAAACACCCTAAAAATGCGTTTGTTGGTATAGCGCTAAAGTGGACTATAATGGCTGGAGTATCAATTGGAGTGGCCTATTTGTTTTTTGGGGACTATCCAGAAGTAGCTATTGGGGTAATTTTATCGGGAACAGTGCCAAGCGGGACATCAGCTAATTTATACTCCTTTATAGCAGGAGGGGATGTAGCATTAAGTATTACGATGGCGACACTAGATACTATCATATCTCCACTTCTAACGCCTTCTTTAACACAACTATTTGCTGGTCAGCTTATTCCCATTAAGTTTTGGGCAATTTTTTTAAACATTATTTATATCGTTTTTATTCCATTATTTTTAGGTGTTTTTTTACAATGGAAATTCAGCCAAACCGTTAATAAGGTGAAACCTTATACCGCTATTCTTTCACAGCTTGCCTTATTTTTAATTATTGTTTCGGTTATTTCTAGTGCACAGTCTTCCCTTGAGGAAAATTTGCATCTACTGCCTCTTATTGCTATTGCAGTTTTTCTTCAAGTTGCCATTCCTATGTTTGGTGGCTATTATATAGCCAAATTATTAAAGATAGAAGAAGCAGCGGCACGTTCGATTTTATTTCAGACTGGTATTTGCAATACGGCACTAGCAGCTACTCTGGCATTAGAGCATGTGAGTTCGCTTGCAGCAGTACCGGCAGTAGTAAATATGGTAATCAATTTGACGCTTGGAGCTATCATGTCGAATTATTTTGCTCGCAAGAAGATTGTTTTGGTCCCTGTGTAAGAAACAATTCCGACATCTGAATGAAATTCGCACACTCTCTTGCTTGCAGCTGGAGGGTGTGTTTTTGTCCCGTTTTTGTCCCTGTGTAAGAAACAATTCGGAATTGTTTCTTACACAGGGATCACTTAATAATAATAAATCTAAGGCTTCCGAAGAAAATAGGTGATTTAATTGACTAATACAAGGGTACATACAGGCTATACAACAAAAAACTTTCATTTTTGGAAAATTGTTTTAGGAACGATGTATTCAGTGCAACCGATTCTACCTACGTTCACAACTGAATTTAATATTACAGTTTCCTACGCCTGCATGTCATTATCAATGACTACAGTTGGTCTTATGATAGGACTTCTTGTATTCGGTTTTTTTTTCGGTTAGAAAGGGTCGCATACTATATATTAAATTTTCTCTTATAAGTTCAGTGCTACCATTTTTACTAATTTCCCTTACCGATTCATTTTTAATCATTGTCATTTTGCGATTTGTTCAAGGATTTCTACTTGCCAGTGTTCCTGCAACGGCGTTAGCGTACATTGGTGAAGAGATTGATAGACTTTTAATTAGAAAAATTAAACCTATCTGTGAAATGCTATGATCATTTTTCATAGATTTACTCAGTTTCTATAGAAATTTTAAGCATTTTGTACAGTAAGTATTAGTATAAAGATAATCAATGTTATGCGTATTACCTATAAAAAATTTTGATTTTAAAATATCAGTTAATTAGTGCATTACTAATATGCTGCATAATTTCCATTTTGAGAATGTTATTTGGAGAATATTAGTTGAACAAATAACGACAAGTCAATCATTAAAGGTTTTTAAAGAATCATTAAAACATGTGAATTTTGTGGTTCAAAATACCTGTTCGATAAAAAAGTGGTATGATTATTTCAATATTATGTATTAAGGTAGATTAATAAAGGGTATTAAGGGGTATAAAGGGAGAGTAACAAATTCAACTTGTAAATGAAGAAATACACCAAAATAATAATGGCTACCGATAAGGTGTTTCAAAATATTACTAAACCATTAAGTTTTAACGACATTCCCTAAAATGGACAATTTTTAATTTACAATGTAGTCAGTTACAATTTAGTTGTAGGAGGAGCATTACATGACGGCACTAGAATTGAATCATGAATTCAAAAAAATATTAGAATACGGTTATACATTAGGAAACGAAAATAAAACAATCAAAGCAAGCGAGTTTATCGAAGAGATATCAGCTCAGTTGAAAGTCTTGATGGATAAAAATAGAACATTTAAGAGTTAAATAAAAAATCGCCCTCAAGACAATAGTTCTTGAGGGCGAATTTGTTGTTGTCCCTGTGTAGAAAACAATTCTGACAGATTCAGAGAAAGTATTGCCGAATGAGTGTAAAGCAGTACTGAGTTAGTTACACAGGATAATTGTCAGAATAGTTAGATGCACAGGGAACATTTTACAGGAAACATTAAAAAAATTCTCTACCTATACCAATTCTTCCACAGTCAAACCCTTCGATTTGAGTAAATTCCTGTAAAACGGGTCCTCCCCTAAACAGTAAATGCGGTCGCAAAACGAGGTGATTTCGGTCATGTCATGAGAAGTGTAGATAATCATTTTTCCTTCGTTTTTTGCTAAGTTCACTAAATAGTTTCCAATCTCTTCTTTCGATTTCATATCGATTCCTACGGTTGGCTCGTCTAGTAGGATTAATATTGGGTCGTGGATAAGGCTGATTGCGAGATTTAGTTTCCGTTTCATACCACCGGATAAGGAAGCTACTGGTTCATCCCATTTGTCTAGCTGCATATCGAGGCAGAGTTGTTTACATTCCTCTAATGATCTTCTTTTCCAGGATAGCTTTTCGAAGAACAAAAAGTTTTCAGCTACTGTGAATTCCTCCCATAGAGAGATTTCCTGAGGGACGTATCCTATTAACTTGCGGATGCTTTTTATGTCTTTTGAATATGATTTATCTTCTAGTACAATACTGCCGTTGGATTGAGGAAGCACCGTTGCTAAAATTTCCAATAGCGTCGATTTACCGGCTCCATTTTCTCCGACTAACCCGACAACTTCTCCTCGGTTCACTAGAATATTTACATCGTTTAATATTTTGTGTTTATGATAGTTTTTTTGTAGGGAACTTACTTGCAGCACTCAAAATACCTCCTTTAACTATTGCAATGACTATAATGGCAGCTAAAAATCCATACGCAATCTCACCCTGTAACAATGAATAAACTGGACTGAAAGGCGCTATCCATGGCCATCTACTTATAATAGAATCAATTGGAATAAATGCACCCCCACAAATCGTTAGGATAAGAGAAATCGCAATGGCGCTAATATAATAGAAGAAACTATTAGTGTAGCCTTTAGCAAGTAGCGCAGCTAAAATATTTATCGTTACCCGGAAGCCAAGTAGGGCAAAGTATAGGCGAGCACTTGGAGATGCTAAATCTAATAAGTGAAGAACATATAAAGTGACTACATCCATAACAAATAGTAAAACCGTGTAGAACAATAAATTCCAACTAATATAGCTATTTAATGATATTTTTGTAAACGTCCAACGCACTTTTATCAATGGGCTATTAGCTTTTACAATCCAATCGAAGAGAAATAATGTAGCGATGATTTGGAAGAATGCCCAAATACCCCAAATAGATAGAAGAGAGGTAGTATCACTTCCTGTTTCTGTTGGTGTCCATTGGAACGAAAAGCTTGTCGTAATTAGCTGTTTTGCTTCTTGTTTTTCTTTACTCGTTTGGAAGATTTCTTCTCGGTCCCATTCTTCACTGGAGCCATACTTTTCGTATAAATCTTTTATTTTTGTTGCTGCTTTCGTCCGAGTTGCCTCTTCTTGAACATAGGAGCTAATCGTCTCTGCAACAGCAAAGTAAGCGAAAGATCTATTAGATGAATACGCCTCAATAAGTTGAGAACGGCGATTGTTTAGAATATCTTCCTCATAACCATCCTGAATGACAAATACACTGTCGAGCTCATGTTTTTCCAATAGATCTATTGCTTCTGGAAGGTCAAGTATATTTACTTGTAAGTAATCCGTATCCATTATTCGTTGAACTAGATTATCCGAAAGGGGGGAGTTTTCCTCTATTACTAAACCAATTGGAACTTTGGATTCATCCCCTAATTTATTTAGCGTGCTGAACGTTAATACTGTGAGAAGGAGTGGTAGTAACAGCCATGTTAATAAAGTCTTCCACTCTTTTCGCATTCGCATTGCTTGTATAGCAAGTATAGCTTTCATCATTTCCACCTATCTTTCCACCGGGTAGAGATCCACAAAAGGAGTAAACATACTAACGTCTGAATTCCTAAAGACGTAAAGCTTGCGTAGTTTCGTCCAACTAAAACTATTTCTACGATCCACTGGAAGCTTTCGAAAGAGAAGAATAATGGTAATGCATTTTTTAAGAATAAAGGAAAATAAATCGTAGGAATTAATGCTCCGCTTGAAACTATCCATAGTACAACAGAGAAAAATTGAAGGAGCAGCACTACTTTTTTAGATGAAATCCATAAGTCTATGAGTGCTAAACCTATTAATAGAAGTAAACCATATAAAAGGACGAACAAGAGCAATCGGAAATAATCGACAATAAATAACTCTACTGCGAAGTATTTGCTAACCGGAATAAAAGCAATAGAAGCAAATGCAATACCTACTAGCAGAGAAATAAATATTTGCGAAATAGTCGTATGCCAATGGGTGACTCCAAGTAGTTTCCACCGATTTCGCATTGCTTCATGGGTATCTTTCCTTAATAATGAATAGCTTCCAAATAGCCAAATAGTAAATGCACTAAACCATCCAGCTACTACATAATAATTAGTAGGGGAGGTTGTGGTGATGTTCGTCACTTCTTCTTCATCTAGAATTTGTCCACTTCCTAATGTATACAAAGTAAATTCGATAAATGTATCAAATAGAAGCTTCTCTAAATCCTCTTCCGGAATATATGTATTACTGACATAGTCATACACCGTTAGAATATTAGCTTGAGCAGAGGAAATATAACGTGTCATACTTTCCGCTAATTCTTTGACGATGAAGCTATCTACTGTTTTGGAGGGGTTACCAACAATCGTTAGGGAGACCGATTTTCCTTTATATAGCTTTTTAGTGAAACCTTCTGGAAACAGGATATATGCACTTATTTCATTATCTTCTATTCGTTCATTGGCAGCATCTTTGGACATAGAAATAATGTCAATACCTTCCTCTTTATCGATGGAGAGGGACATGAATTCCAGTAGCATGTTCGTTTCTTCTGTTTGGTCTTCATCTACAAAAGCAACGGTAACAGGTGCTTTAGCTGAAGGAGCAAAGAGAGAAGCGACAATTCCAAGTGTAGAAGCTAACAGTAAAATAGGGAAAAGAAAAAGCAGAAGAAGCGATTTCCACTTCTTCTGAATACTTTTTCCATATTGAGTCGTAAAGAAAGCAATCTTTTTCAGTTGGATCAAGATGCATTCACTCATTTCTTTAAATTAGATATGATTAATCATTGCTGTTGATTTTCGTTACAGGCGGATGCTTTCCGCGGGCACGGCTTCAATCTCCTCGTCACTACTAAAACATATGCTCCTGCGGGGCTTTCAGCTCGCGCTGTTCCAACTGGAGTCGCCGCCTTCCACCACAATCAATAAAGCGATAGTTTTAACCTTTATTAGAATAGAGCTTCACTAACCAATATTAAATGCATTAAAAGATTTAGTACGTTTATTGTTCGAATTGCTGCATGATGTTCATTCCCCAGCTTTGCATTTCAGGGTAAATATCTTCGGTTAGTAATTGCTGTAGTGAATCGGAATCCATCGTTCCGATATTGACCATTTTTTCAGAGTCAGCCGGTAGATTTACTTTTTTAATAATCTTGCTTTCTTGGCCAATTTTTATAACTGCATTGGAACTTTCATCTATTGTAATAACAAATTCATGATCAGCTTGCATCGTGTCTTTTTTGAAGTTAGATTTCCCATTCCATAAAAATTCCATAGGTTGATTTTCATTTTCCATCATAAATGTACGTTCGAATGTTCTTTCTTCCCCCGCTAATTTTTCTTCAGCGTTATAGACTAATCCAACGTTATTCGTATCCAATATGGAAACTTCATCCGTATAAATACCATCTTTAGTAGCCGAAAGATTCCCTGTAATATTCAATGTTTCATTATCTACACCTACTGAATATTCCCAGTTTTGCGCAGTTTCTTCTAATGATTGTGTCCCAGCAATTGCAAATATTCCTGCATCTGGAGTTTCAACATTAAAATCTCGTTTAACGATTAAATTAGAATCATGCCAAATGGTTGAGTTAATACCACTAGGTAGGTTAATATCATCGACAGATTTGATTAACTCATCCATCATTTCACCATAATCAACAGGTTCTACCGTGCTACTAGCTAAATTTAACTGGTCTATGAAGCTTTCAGTAGATTCCTTTGCAATTTCTTCAAACTTAGGATCTTCTTTTGCTTTTTGAAGAACATCTTTCAAGATTTTTTGTACTTCAGCTTCCGTAAGCGTCATCGCAACTTTCTCTGCTTTTATAGATTTTCCATTTACATCTACTGTTTCGTCTGTCACTGTGAAAGCATCTTCCGGAATAGATTCATATATATACATAGCATATTCATCTTTTAAATACTCCAGATTTTCCTCTGTATACAAACCTTTATCCCCTAAGAAACTATCAAGACCAAGCGTTTCACTGCCTTCATAGCTCGGGTCTAAAGTAGTCATAAATTTACCAAAGTCTTTATCCTTTAACTGAATCAATTGATCGTAGAAAGGAAGGCCAACAATAACTTCTTCTGTCGTAATATAGGCTTTTATCGGATCCACATCTACACCAAGAACTGTTGCGTTTATCTCGGTCTCCACCTCGCGCTCATTTGGATCAGCCGCAATTCTTAGGGAAATATTTGAATTATTAAGCATATGTTCTATTTGAGGATCCGTATTACCTTCGTATTCGCCCGATAATTCATATGTGCTGTCTGTAGCTTTTGTTCTACCGATACTTGCCCATTCTGACTCATCTTCATAGCGTGTTTCGACAAGCTCCTGGATATGTTGAATAGTTTTAATTTCGGAATAAAAATACTGTTCCTTCGGCGTCTTATCCAGTAGGAAAAAAGCAGATGCCCCTCCAGCAACAACAAAAATAGAAATAATAGCAATAATCCACGTTTTTTTCTTCATACAATCTTCCTTCCAATTCCATATTTTTGTAGACGACTAACTTATTTCTTTAATTTACATTATATGTATCTATAAATAATTATAGCAGATTAATAATTCTAAAAGGACTTTTATCTACATGTAGTTCTGAAAAATCTGGAATTTCGCTCTTTTTCGACATTGTCCCTGTGTAGCAAACAATTCTGAAAAATAAGGAACAATTACAGCTAACTCTATGTAAAGAAGCAATTATTCGTTAAACAGTGGAGGATTTCTTAATTGTCGGAATAGTTATGAATCTACTGAACTTGGCGGTATAAATTACTATTATTTAAATCTCAGACAGGTTCATAAGATATACCATTTTTGAGTGAGACTAATACTATATATCAATCTTTCGGAATAGTTAGAAATTTCGGTGTTCGTATTAGTTTAGTTGTGATAAATTGGTATTGTCACATGAAATTGGTAGGTGTGAAAACCAAAGTCAAAGGGGAAATGAGATTTGAAAAAGTTTAAGTTTACGAGGTTCTTTAGTAGTATGCTAGCTGTGATTATGGTTCTTTCTTTATTGTTTCCATTCTCGAGTGCTAGTGCTGAAGAAGCAAAACCGTTCAAGCAAAATGGTCAAAGTGAAAGTACTATTCAACTGAAGGCAGCTATAGCAGAACAATTGAGCTTATCTAAAGATGGTCCAACCCTTCATGAAAGTTTAAAAAATGTATCGGGAAATCAAGAAGTTGCGGTGATCATTCATTTATCTGAAAAACCAGTAGCACTTGAACAAGGGATAAGCCAAGTAAAAGACAAAAAACTCTCCAATGCTCGAGCAAATCAAGTTCGTGCGAATGTAAAAGCGCAACAAACAAAAGTAAAAAAAGAGCTAACTGCTAAACAGGTACAAATTAAGCAAGGATATACATTTGATACTGTTTTAAATGGAATTGCAGCAACAGTTAAAGCAAATGACATTCCGAAACTACTTACAGTAGAAGGAATTACATTAATCGAACCAGATGCAACTGTTTATGCTTCAGAAGAAAATACAACAAAATCAACTGAACTTATAAAAGATGAAACATTAGAAGCGCAAATGAATACAAGTGTTTCGTTCTTAGGAATTGAAAAGCTTTGGAATGAAGGAATTGAAGGACAAGGCGTTAAAGTAGCAGTACTTGATACTGGTATTGACGCGGATCATCCGGAGTTCGCTGGAGTTTATAAAGGCGGGAAGAACTTTATTCCTAACTCATCTACTTACGCAAAAACACGTGCAGATGATGATGCTTCGGAAACATTACCTTCCGAACGTCCTGCGGGAACACCTGAATTTAATGCAACTGGAAGCTCATTTTATACATCTCATGGTACACATGTTGCGGGAACGATCGCAGCAATTGGAGCAAATGAATTTGGTATTAAAGGAATTGCACCTAAAGTAGACCTTTACGCTTACCGTGTACTTGGTGCATACGGAAGTGGATCTACTTCTGGAATCGTCAAAGCTATTGAAACTGCAGTATTAGAAGAGATGGACGTTATCAATCTATCACTTGGTGGTGGAGCAAACTCGGAGACAGATGCAGGATCATTTGCAATTAATAATGCAATGATTGCTGGTACAATCGGAGTAATTGCAACGGGTAACTCAGGTCCAAACCGTGGAACAATGGGAACTCCGGCAACAGCACGTTTAGGGATTGCAGTTGGTAATACAACAAATCCAGAAACAATGCATAATGGCCAAGTAAATATCACAGTTGGTGGTTACAACTTAACAAAACAATTACAATTAATGGGTACAACATTTGGAAAAAATTTAGCAACACAACTTCAAGGCGAGTTTGACCTAGTGGCAGTCCCTGGCCTAGGGGAAGTAAAAGACTTCGAAGGAATCAATGTTGAAGGTAAAGTGGCATTGATAGCTCGTGGTAGTATCGCGTTTGTTGATAAAATTGCGAATGCAAAAGAAAATGGAGCAGTTGCTACGATTATTTATAACTCTCCAGCTGGATCGAATTCTCCAAATGCGTCAGGAACATTCCTTGGCGATTCATTTGCCTTCCTTCCAACATTTGATATGTCTTTAACTGATGGAAAGGCAATTCTTGCTGAATTGGAGAAAGGAACAGGTAAAGTTAGTTTTGGTAACTTTGCTTCCACAAATACACTTGGAGATGACGTAAATGACTCTAGTTCACGTGGACCTTCCACGCCTAACTTTGATATTAAACCAGACGTAAGTGCACCTGGAACAAATATCATGTCAACAATCCCAATGTACAAAACGGATTTCCCAGAAGCAGTTTACGGGGAAGCGTATGATCGTAAAACAGGAACTTCTATGGCAACACCGCATATCGCAGGTATTGTTGCACTTGTTAAACAAGCAAATCCTGATTGGAATGCTTTTGACGTAAAAGTAGCCCTTTCCAATACGGCTAAAATATTGGATACAGCGAAGTATGATGTATTCGCTCAAGGTGCGGGACGTGCAGATGCATATGCTGCAGCTCATACAGAAATTCTTGCGTATGCATTAGATACTGCTGTATTAGATGCTAATGGTGCAATTGTAGAAAATTTGAAAGGGACAGTTACTTTCGGTCCACAATCACTGAAAGAAAATCTTACAGTAACGAAACAAATTAAAGTAAAAGATATTAAAGGCACTGGGGGTCAATACAATGTCACAGTGGATGTCACGAAATCATTCGGTGATGCACAGGTGACGGTTGATCAACCATCATTCAATCTTGCTGGTGAGCAAGTATTAAATATTACTTTAACTGCATCCGCGACTACTACAAAGCCTGGCGATGAAATCCTCGGATATATCCATGTTCAAGGGGGAGAAACGGATATTTCATTACCATTTGCTGCAGATTTTGGAGGAGCAGAAGCAACACAACTGAAAGACTACAAGATTACAGAAACAGATTTATCCTTTAATGGCGACGGAGTGAAAGATTCTGCAGTCCTTTCGTTTACATTAACTGGTGACGTAACTACTAACTATATTGAACTTTGGGACATTATGAACCCAGAGGGTGGAGAATATGGAGATGGCTATATTGGTTATTTACATTCAGGTTCGGCACTAGCTGCAGGATCTTATAACCTGAATATTGCAGGACAATATAAACCGTGGGGCACGGAACCAGCAACAACGATTCCAGACGGTTTATACACAATTGACTTCACTGGCGTAGCAGCTTCAGGGACAGTGTCTGACTATGTGGGACCAGTTGTTGTGAAAACAACAAAACCAGAAATTACTGGAACAGTAGCAGAAGGTGTAGCGACTGGTCAAGTAACAGACCAATATATCGAATACAATGAAGAATTGTATTTATATGGTTTAGACTATAATTTAAATGAAAAATTAAAAGCTTCCTATATTGCGACTGTTAATGGGGAAGCACATGCGGCAGTTAAGTTTGATTTGAACCAAGACGGTAGCTTTACATTCCCAGTAACGGCTGAAACAGATTCAGTGAAAGTAATTATTAATGATGCGGCGGGAAATGTTGGCGAAGCAATAATTTATGAAAAAGAAGCTGAAGCGAAAGTAACTCTTTCTGTCAATCCAACTAAACTAGATTTAATAGCTGGAGTAACGTCTCCACTTACTGTGACAGAAACAACAACACCTGTAGAAGGTGATGCAACTGAGAAAGATGTAACGACATCTGCAACCTATGCTGTAGCGGATGCAAGAATCGCAACAGTTGAAAATGGAGTAGTAACTGCAGTAGCTGAAGGTTCTACTACAATTACCATTTCATACGGTGAAAATAAAGTTACTGTAGATGTAATTGTAAAAGGTAAAGTGGTTATACCGGGCGTTACTCTAACTGCAAATAAAACACAAATTGATTTGGAGCAAGGAAACGAAGAACAACTGAAAATTACAGAAGTAACAACGACGGCTGATGGGGAAATAAAACAAAAAGATGTCACAAAATCAGCTTCGTATAAAGTAGCAAATGACAAAGTGGCTTCTGTTAAGAATGGTTTAGTGAAGGCAAAAGAAGCAGGAAATACAACGATTATCGTTAAATCCGGTAAAAATGAATTAACTGTAAATGTAACAGTTACAGCACCTGCTGTTGAAGAACCAGTAGTAACTCTAACAATAGATAAACCCCAATTAGAAATAAAAACGGGTAAAGATGTAAAAGTAAAAATTACAGAAGTTACTACTGTTAATGGCAAGTCAAAAGAAAAAGATGTTACGAAACTTGCAACTTACAATGTAGCGGATAATAAAATAGCTGAAATTGTAAAAGCAGGTGTTGTAGAAGGCATAAGTCAAGGCCAAACAACAGTTACTGTCACTTACGGCGAGCATACCTTGACGTTTAATGTGATTGTAGTAAAGAAATAGAGGAAAATAATTACTAGTTTATAAAAATACCGCCCTACTCGATTTAGTATCGAATAGGGCGGTATTTATTTAAAGATAAGAAAGTATATAAAAATACAGCATGAACAGCAGTTTTACAGGGCTTTTAAGAATGATTGATACTACTGATTTGCGTTTCAGTGGAGTACAAAGGCCAAGAGCGCCACGTCTTAAAAGGAAGGCAATCTAAGTTCGCCGCCTCCTGCGGCAACGATTGCATAACCCACATCCTGTGGGCCTCCGTGGCACGGCTTCAATCTCCTCGTCACTACGAAAACATATGCTCCTGCGGTTACTCGTCGCAAAGACGTTGGTCAAATAAAGTTTGACCAACGTCTTTCCAGCGGGGCTTTCAGCTCGTGCACCTGTCGCTTCCCTATCGGTGCAGAAAACATTTGCTGTTCCCACAGGAGTCGCCACTTTCACTCCAATCAATTAAATGAGTAGTACTAAACTAGGGGATATTGCATAGACTCTCACTTAGATAAGAAGAGTAGTAGGAGTTAATGGATAAAGCCATCTGTTGAATGTAGGAATGAAATTGTGTAAGGAAGGATGAAGATAGTAGATTTCCTTTTTTACTAGTGGAAATAAGGAAAAATAGTAAGTGTCTACCCAATAAAGAAGCGAAATAGCGAACGAAATTGCATCTTCAGGCCCGCACGACGCGGGTCAGGCAGTCGTTGCGAAATGTTTTTTTATTTTGCGACGAGCTTTGCGCAGGAGCACCAAGATGTCGCGTACTTAGACTGTCATCCTCTCTACTCAATTATTAGGATAGTATCTTTTCTCTAGTTATCCAAAAATGTACTTACCCGTTTCTAAAAGTTGTAGAAGGGCGACGGACAGTTAATAGCCATAAGATTACCGAGAAAAAAAGATGCTGGTCGTGACTTTAGTCACGACCAGCATCTTTAAAAAATCAAATGGTAATTATATAGCAATAAATCTGTACAAAGCCCTTCGAAAACAGTAGAAACAGGTTTAGATCCTAGAGGACTGGGCGTTTTTTTGCCCGGTTTTTCTTATTTAAACGTAATAGAGAAAAGGCTCCTTTTACTCCAAACAGATAATATTAATATTCTCTTTTTACATCACTAATTTTATATATGCCATCGTCCATTTTCATTAGAATAATGGTGTACGTGAATTTACCTTCTTTTTGATATTCACTTATTTTGATATGGTCCGTTAAATATTTTTTATTTAAATGAATCGTTGGAACTTGATAGTAAGTCACGGTAGTTGTTTCTTTCCATGAAAAATTATCATCTACAAAACGTTCCATGTCTGGCAAACTACTGCCGTCTTTGTAATAATAATATCTTACTCCATCTATCTCTTTTGTGGACATATGATGAGATATATATTGAAGTGCGAATGCTTCAGTAAAATGAGAATCAAAAACTTTAAGTAATTCTTGTCTAGTTTGGTCTCCGCCTAACTCATAAATTTGAATATTCCGAGCTTCTTGGAATAGTTTTTTGTAAGAAAGTAATTCTAACTTTTTCTTAGATGGTGTTTCGTATTTAATCTTTGCATTTTTTGGGACGAAGCTGTTTGCACCCACTCCATATAATCCATTGTGCATTGATTTGTATGTGTAGACTCGATATTCGTCCCCTTTTTTAAGGATTCTAAATGTTTCTAATTTGCCGTCAGTTTTTTGTTTTACTAAAGGGGTATCCTCTAAAATTGTTACTTTTCCAAGCTGTCCAATTTTTAATTCTGTTTTTCCCCACATAATTTTACTCAGCGCAGGTTGTGCACTAGCAGATTCATTTGCTAACAGTGATATAGAAATAACTAAAAAAGTTGCTAGCATGACAGATACTAATTTTTTCATTTATTTTCCCCTTCCTAATAAAAGTTCAATTAATTGAGTTCTATTATAGCATCTAGAATTTCCAGTTTATAGAACCTTTGGGGCTATAATGGGTAGGTGGAAAATATCATTTTTAAAACTTTTTTGGCCCTGATCATACTTTATGATCAGCTCTGGGGAGAGGAATTTAGTTCGCTACACAGAGAATATAAAAAAATAGTGTTGACTGCAAGAATATTTTGAATTATCATACTTGTAAACGGTTTCATAAATTAAGAGACGCTGTTTAAATATTTTTTTAACGGAATGTGTAACCGGTTCCATAAAAGTGATTATTCTATTAAATAGATAAATTTATTAGTAAACAATGAGGGGTGACAAGATGGGCAACGATATTAAGATTTTATCTCCATGTGGGATGTTGGGGTATGGTTTTCCAGAGGAATCATTCTTAAGAGGAATAGAAGAGGAACCGCACGGAATAGTTGTGGATGCAGGATCTACAGATGCAGGACCCCATAAACTCGGAGCGGGTGTTTCCATTGTTAGTAGGCGAGCTGCCAAAAAGGATTTAATGATTATTTTAGAAAATGGAATTCCTAACAAAATACCAATTATCATTGGTTCGGCTGGTGGAGCAGGAGCACAGGTTCATGTAAATTGGACGATGGAAATTATCGAGGAGATTTTACAAGAACTAGAACTGCAAGTGAAAATAGCTGTCATATGGGCAGATATCCCAAATGATTTAGTAATAGAGTCAAATGTACAAGGGAAAATAAAACCACTAAGTCCTAATATCCCTCTTTTAACGGAAGAGGTTATTCTCGAGACGAATGGAATTGTAGCACAGATGGGGCATGAACCTATTCTGGAAGCTCTTAAAGAAGGAGCAGATATTATTGTTTGCGGAAGAGCTTATGATCCATCTCCATTTGCTGCAATAGGAATATTCCATGGAAAAGACCCAGGGCTTTCCTATCATCTAGGCAAAATATTAGAATGCGGGGCTCTTTGCGCAGAGCCCGGAACGACGAAGGATAGTATTTTAGGCATCATCGGTGATACCTCTTTTAAAGTGAAGTCATTGAATCCGAAACGCAAATGTACATCGATTAGTGTTGCTGCACATACTTTTTATGAGAAAGAGCATCCATATATTCTGCATGGACCTGGATTCACTTTGAACCTTGAGCAATGCGAGTTCAAAGAATTAGAAGATGGCGTGGTGGAAGTTTCTAATAGCAAGTATATACCTGCTAGTCAGCATTTTATCAAGCTAGAAGGGGCTCGAAAAGTTGCTTATCGTACTTTTGCATTAGCTGGAATAAGAGATCCGATTTTGTTGGAAAACATTGATGATATTGAATCTAGAGTGAAACAACAAGTAAGTGAGTATTATGACGAAATTCCAAGTGATGATTACCAAGTAAATTTTTATAATTACGGGATGAACGCAGTACTTGGCAACAAGGAAAAAGAAGTCTTCAGCGGTCATGAAATAGGCTTAGTAATAGAAGTAATTGCAAAAGATCAAGAGCTTGCAAATAGCATATGTTCAACAGCGAGATCAACTTTTCTGCACTTCCCACATGAAAAAAGAAAGTCTACAGCAGGGAATCTTGCTTTTCCTTTTGCACCAAGCGACATTGAGTTCGGAGCCGTTTACGAGTTTTCTGTATATCACTTAATGGAAATAGTAGATAATCCGTTCCGAATTGAATATAGATAGGGTGGGAGCAGATGGAGAAATTATTTGATATGGCAAAGGTATTAAGGAGTAAAAATTCAGGTCCATTTGAGCTTACAATGGATATCTTATTTGATAGTTCTGAAAAATATCTGAGAGTTAAAAATTCTAATAAAATTACGACGGAGCTTATTTGTGATCTTTATAACATAACAGAAAGAGATGTCCGTCATATTGTTTTCTTTGATCCCGCGATGGGCATAAAGATAACAATTCTAAGGGGAGTTTCTTCCGGAACTGTTGGAGAAAGGGACGTATATGGTGCACAGCAACATGCACCGTTGATGAACATACTAATAGATTAGGGTGTTAGACATATGAAAAAAATTGCAGTGGTCGGCAGTATAAATAGTGATTATTTTGTAGAGGCAGATGTCCTCCCTAAGACTGGAGAAACGATCTTAGGTAATAACTTTTTTAGGGCACTCGGAGGAAAGGGAGCAAATCAGGCAGTAGCGGCATCTCGCTTAGGAGCAGAAGTTTCGTTTTTTGGCTCTGTCGGCAAAGATGATAATGGCTATTTTGCAAAGGATACCTTTATGCAAGAGAATATAGTGACTTCTTTTCTTCTATTTGAGAATAACGCACATACAGGGGCTGCCTTTGTTGAGATTAGTAACTCTGAAAACCGGATCATTGTCATTCCTGGTGCGAATAGCTTTACAAACAAGAAGTATGTAGAAAATTACTTAGAACAGATTTTGAAGCATGATATTTTTATTTTCCAACTAGAAATCCCGATGGAAACAATTGATTATCTTATACCGATTCTCTATGAACATCAAAAGATAATTATAGTGAATCCGGCTCCAGCTCAACTGATAAAACAAGATATTATTGACAAAATTACTTACTTAACTCCAAATGAACATGAATACCAAGAGGTACTGGATCAGCCAGACAGTAGTATGGAGGACGCGCTAACAAAGTATCCTAATAAGCTAGTGATTACCTGCGGACAAGATGGAGTTAAATTCTTCGATGGAAATCGCATAGTACATGTACCAGTCCACGTAGTAAAAGCCGTAGATACAACAGGTGCGGGGGATACTTTTTGTGGTGCCTTTGCTGTTGCTTTAGCAGATGGTAAAGAATTGAGTGAATGTATCCGTTTTGGAAATATTGCTGCAGCTTTGTCCGTTCAAAAGAAAGGGGCACAAGCTGGAATGCCATTTAAAAAAGATGTAGATCAAATTATTAAAGAGGAGCGAATCGATGACACAGAAAGGGATATTCCACAGAATTAAAAAAGACTGGGTCATTTACTTAATGCTCTTTCCGGCTATATTATACTTTGTCATTTTTAATGTAATTCCTATCATTGGCATGAAGCTCGCTTTTCAGGATTACCGTGTTATTGGGGATAATATCTGGGTCGGTTTAAAGCATTTTAAAGTATTATTCAGCTCTCCAGCTTTTTTTGATGTATTGCAAAACACGATTATTATCAGCACTATGAAAATTGTATTCTTTTTCCCAATACCGATTGTTCTTTCATTGATGATTAATGAACTTAGAAATGGTCCTTTTAGAAAATATGTGCAATCTGTTATTTATTTACCCCATTTCTTATCATGGGTGGTAATTGCAGGAGTATGGATCAGCTTATTAAGTCCTGATGCTGGTGGTATAAATGTTATCAGGAATTTTTTTCAACTGCCGACACTCGATTATATGACAAGCAAGGACCATATCCGCTGGGTACTAGTATTTTCTGAAATGTGGCGAAGCGCAGGATGGGATTCCATTATATACCTCGCAGCAATTATGAAAATTAGTCCTTCTTTATATGAAGCTGCGCGTATCGATGGAGCTTCTACTTTTCAACAGATGCGTTTTATAACATTTCCACAACTGCTAAGTACGGTCGTAGTCGTGTTCATTTTAAATTTAGGTTTCTTCCTGAACGCAGGTTTTGACCAAGTATTCAATATGATTAACGATTCTACTATTAGTAAAATAGATATTCTGGATACTTATGTGTATCGTATCGGGATTTTAAATGGGCAATACGCTTATGCAACGGCAGCCAGTCTTTTTAAAGGTGTAATTGGTGTTATTTTAATACTAAGTACTCACTTTATATCGAAAAGGTTGACGGGGAAAGGAGTGTGGTAAGTGATGAGACGTTTTGTTAAACGGTTTACTTGGTCCCAGTTTATCATTTGTACGGTATTGCTAGTCTTATCATTTATGGTACTAGTTCCTATCCTAAATTTGTTGGCGATGTCCTTATCGGACCCCTTACAAGTGCATAAACTTAGTGGATTGGATATTATTCCAAAAGGGTTTTCATTTATTAATTACGAGGTGTTGTTTTCAAATCCACTTATCGTAAGGAGTATATTCAATAGTTTGTTTCTGACGATTGTCGGTACCGCTCTAAATCTGTTTTTAACTGCTTTAGCTGCGTATGTTTTAGCAAGGACAGACTTTGTAGGGAAGAGAGTGGTTATTCTCTTTTTAATCGTAATCATGGTCTTTGAGCCAGGTCTCATTCCGGAATATCTATTAGTGAAAGACCTAGGGTTATTAGACACTTATGCTTCTCTAATACTCTATAAGACTATAAATATTTTCTACTTGTTTATACTGATGCGGTTCTTTGAAGAAGTTCCAGATGGTATTTTAGAGGCTGCACGAATCGATGGAGCAGGGCATTTTAGAATTTTCACTCGTATTATGTTACCACTTTCTAAACCAGGCTTAGCTACATTGGGGTTGTTTTATGGGGTTTATCATTGGAACGAATACTTCCGAGCAACGATTTACTTAACCGATCCCAATAAATGGCCATTGCAAGTAGTCATAAGACAATTTGTTGTAGAGAGAGATAATACGACTCTATTAGGGGCGCAGAATCTTCTCTCTTATGAGCAGGTGCAGGCACTAGACTTTGGTTCTTTACAAGCGGGAACAATTATTATTTCCATCGTCCCATTGCTTGTTTTCTATCCGTTTATTCTTAAATATTATGCGAAAGGAGCACTTGAAGGAGGGGTAAAAGATTAAGCTACTTGTTAGCATTTAACTGCAATACCAAATCAAAGGGGGAAATAAAATGAAGAAGATGCTTTTATTAGTTCTAGTTTTTGTCATGATTTTTGTAACGGCTTGTTCTAACGATTCAGATGATGTAAGTGAAGCAACTGTCGATAAAGATGGCGTAGTTAATCTGAAAGTTGTATTCAAGGATGAAGGGCCATCTAATCCAGTGGCAGTAAAATACTTTTCTAATTTAGAAAAGGCTTTAAAAGAAGATAAAGATTTGAATGTGAAGTTTGAATTGGTAGAAATGCCTCAAGGTAACTATGCGGAGAAGTTAAATCTACTGTTAATGAGTGGAGAAATTCCAGATTTAATATACTTCCAAGGTGGAGATCAACAAATTGCTAATCAAGATCTACTCGAGGATTTGACTCCATACATTGAGAAGTCCGAGTATATCAAGGATATTTTGCTACCACATAATGAAGAAAGATTAAAAAACTATCCATACCTGCTTTGGGTTAAGCCATTAGATTCGAAAACACCTGTTATTCGTAAAGATTGGTTCGAGAAGGCAGCAAGTTCTGATGCATTAATGGCAGATCCATCTATTGAAAATTACCATGCGTTTTTTAAAGAAGTTGTACAAAATGCAGACGGTGGTAAACCAGCTTATGCAGTAACGGTAGCTGGAGATATAGCTGAACTGGATACCATTTTTAAAATGGCATTTGGTTTAAACCAAACTTGGTTGGAACAGGATGGGAAGTATATAAATTCAAAGGTTTCTGAACAAGAGAAAGCCAAATTAACTTTTTATAGCCAATTATACGAAGAAGGATTATTGGATCCACAGTATTTAACGAAGCAATGGGATACAAAAGAAGAAGCTTTTTATGATGGTGATGCAGCTGTAATTACTGGAACAAACGGAAAAATTATTGATATTTATAACGGGAAAATGACACAAGTAAATGGTGCAGATGCTGAGGTTGTCGTACTTCCGCCAGCTAAAGGAGAATACCAAGGTTTTATCGCTACAGATATTACGAAAGAATCTCGTGGCTTAGCAATTTCATCTCAATCTAAGAGCAAAGATACGGCTTTTGCAGTATTAGATTATTTAGCTAGTCCAGAAGGGCAAAAACTAGATCGTCTTGGTTTTGAAGGTGAGCATTTTAACGTAACAGATTCAGGAATTGAACTGACAGAAAAATATTACAATGAATGGTACGCAAGATTCTGGGAACCTGAAGCTTTTGAATTAGAAAAACCACTTGTTACTCCATTATTAAGTGAGCCGGCACAAAATTCAAGAGAGCTGGCTAATGAATTCTACAATCCTGATAACAGTTTCATAATCCCTGAAGAATTTGTTTCTAAGTGGGATGCGATGGAAAATATTTATAAAGATTTTTCTGCCGATGTTATTACAGGAAAACGATCAGTTAGTGAATTCGATGACTATGTAAAACAGTGGAATGAAGCTGGCGGAAATGAAATTACAGAGTATGCCAACGAAACAATCAAGTAAGGGGTAATATAAATGGTTACTTTTCAAGATCGAGTAAAAGGAGTACTCCTATCGACGGCACTTGGTGATGCGATGGGAGCAACAATTGAAAAATTAAACTATCACGAAATAAAAGAACAGTATGGTCGTGTTGAATCGCTTGAAACAAAATGGTACAAAGCGGATATTCCAGAAGAAGAACGACTGGGGAGAATGAGGGGGAATGGAACAATTACTGATGATACCCTTATGACGAATGCGTTGATCCAGGTGTACTTGACCAAAAAAAGACATCTCGATGCATATGATATGGGAGATGAATTCATCAAGGAAATTGCCTATAAAAAACAATATATACCTGAACTTGGCAAAGAAGCAATGATTATGGATCGATTGTTCTATCCAGAAAAAAATATTTTTATACGGCATGTGCTAGCAAACTGTGAACCAAGAGAAGGTGGCATTGGCAATATGGTGAACTGTGGTGCAGCAATGTATATAGCACCTATTGGTATTGTCAATGCTGGTAATCCTAAGGCTGCATATGATGAAGCAATATTATTCGCAATGGGACACCAAAGTAGTTATGGGCTGGAGGCGGCTGGAGTTTTAGCCGCCTGTGTTGCTAAAGCGTTTGAAGTGAATGTCACCATAGATGAGATAATTGAAACTGCCATATTCTTCGCTAAAGATGGCACGAAGGAAGCTATCAAAGATTTGACAGCAGCTGCAAAAGAGTTGCGCATGAAAAATGCTGACATGGATGAAGTAATTCAAGTACTACAGAAAAAAATGGAAAAGTATTCTCCGATGAAGGATGACGTCCATCGGAAGTTTGAGAAAATAGGGGTTCCATCCAACCACTACACTCCGAGTAGGATATTTTCTATCGAGGAGCTTCCAATGGCACTTGCATTTATCGTGTTAAACAATGGAGATTTCTATAACTCTATCTATGATGGTATAAACTCTGGTAGAGATACAGACTCCATAGGAGTGATGACAGGTGTCATACTTGGAGCAATGTACGGTGCTGATGTTATAAAGAAAGAAGAAATAAGTCTATTAGAAGAAACAAATAAAACGAATTTCACTTTTTTAGCGGAGCAATTTGCTGAGGTAGCTGAAATAATTATAAAAGAGGATCTTGCTCTTAATCAAAAGAGAATGAGTATTTTTGAATAGTATTAACCAAAATTGGAGTGAATCACGTGTTACATGAAAATTATTTGGAAAAGGTGTATGCGGGATTCTTGGGAATGAACGTTGGAATTAGACTTGGTGCACCGTTAGAACCTACAGAATGGACTTTCGAAAAAATACAAGAAGTTTATGGCGATATAAGAGGTTACGTAAAGGATTATGAGATGTTTTCTGCAGATGATGATGCAAATGGACCTATATTCTTTATACGGGCTCTCTATGACGATGCCAAGGATAGAGAAGTAAAGGCAGAAGATGTGGGGAAGTCTTGGTTAAACTATTGTAGAGAAAACATTGGAATGATTTGGTGGGGTGGAGAAGGTATTAGTACAGAGCATAATGCCTATCTCAATCTAAAAAATGGAATTCCAGCTCCTCAATCAGGATCAGTCGAAGAAAATGGAATTGTCTTAGCTGAACAAATAGGTGGTCAGATTCTCATTGATAGTTGGGGATTAATATACCCAGAAGATTTTAAAAAAGCAGCTCATTTTGCAGAATTGGCTGCCAGTGTATCTCATGATAAAGAAGGTCTTTATGGTGCGAGATTTATAGCTGCTTGTATATCTAAAGCTTTTACTGCTAAGTCTATTCAAGAAATAATAGATGCTGGACTATCGGTAATTCCAGAGGACTCTACATATGCAAAAGTAGTAAATGCAGTAATGACATTTCATCTTCAGAAGCCAGAGGATTTTCGTGAATGTCGCAACTATTTAGAACTACAATGGGGATATGATAAATATCCTGGAATATGTCATATTATTCCGAATGCAGGGGTTTGTATTTTAGCACTTCTTTATGGGAATGGAGATTTTTCAAGAACTATTGAAATCGCAACAATGTGTGCATGGGATACAGATTGTAATGCAGGAAATGTTGGAACGATTCTTGGTGTATATGATGGAATTGCTGGTATACCTGATCATTATAGAAAACCAGTAAATGATTGTATAGTTGCATCTAGCGTATCAGGATACTTAAATATTGTTGATATACCAACGTTTTCAGCGGAACTTGCATTATTAGGATATAAGATGGCAGGCGAGAACCCACCAGATAATCTGCAGAATAAAGTAAAGGATGGGGAGGTTTTCTTTGACTTTGCACTTCCAGGATCCACACATGGTTTTAAATCGGATAATCCTTTTAAAGCATTTATTAAGCATAATGATAAAGTTGGACAAGGATCTCTAGAAGTCATTTTTGATCGAATGTATGGCGATAGTCAAAGTAAGATATTTTATAAGCCTTTCTACCGCCGGGAAGAATTCAATGATGAAAAATATAAACCTACATTTGCTCCTAAAGCGTATAGTGGGCAACAGGTAGCTGTTGATATCTATCTAGACAAATGGCAAGGATCAGGGATTTTTATAACCCCCTATATTCGTAATACCTTTACAAAGGAATGCGTAACTTTAGATAAAATAGAACTGGTAAACCAACAATGGAACAGCATACGATTTACTATTCCGGAAACAAATGGTGCATTAATAGATGAAATTGGCTATATTCTCGAGAGTCCTTCCGAATCCCTTAATCGTGCGTTCGGGGCATTCTATTTAAAAAACTTTCACATTTTTGGAAATGCTGAATATAGTATAGACTTTTCCAAACAATTTGTTGAATTTCTAAGTATTACTCCCTTTGCCCACCACAACGGACAGTGGACATTAGATGGAGATAAGATGACCTGTTTATCAGAAGGTAATTGTTCGAGTTACACAGGTAATTACTATACAAGAGATGCAATTATAGAAACTGATATTACTCCAATTAGTGGGATTAGTCATCAAATGATTTTCAGAGCACAAGGGATTCAACGACATTACCTTGTCGGATTTGATGGGCATGATAAAGTATCCTTAATTTTAAATGATTATGGTTATGAACGTTTAATCACGGTACCATTTAGTTGGGATATCGGTGAAAAGTATCGTTTTGAGGTTCAATTTAAAGGAGCAAGTATCCAATTTTCAATAGATCATAAGGTTATTATTGAATTTGAGGATGACAAAATTACTTCAGGAATGATTGGAATTGGATCTTTGGATAAAGGTGAAACAGATATCCTTTCATTTAAAGTGAAAGAAATAGGATGAATACGAAAGGTTTGGAGATGTCGAGTTCAGTCACGACATTCCTCTGAATCTTTTCAGCATAACTTGGCAAGGAGTTTGAGTTTTGTGAAAAAAAGTGTAACGATTAGAGATGTAGCTAGAGAATCAGGTTTATCCATCGCGACTGTTTCAAGATATCTTAACGGCAAAGGCTATTTAAGTGAGCAATCAGAGAAGAAAATTAAAGATGTCATGGAGCGAATGGACTATAAGCCAAATGAAGTGGCTAGAAGTTTATCTAATAGGAAAACGAATACCATAGCATTAGTTATTCCTGATATCACCAATCCCTTCTTTCCGGAGTTGGTAGTCGCCATTGAAGGTGTTGCAAGAACAAGGGGCTATAGTTTATTTTTAATAAATACGGAGGAAGAGATGCTTCATTCCAATAGTTTTTGGAGGAGTCTTGAAAGTCGATTTATTGATGGTTTGATCTTGGGGTCATTTCAATTTACCGGAGAGGTATTAAAAGGAATGGAGAATATGAATCTACCTTTTGTTCGTATTGACCGTGGAGCAGGAGATGATGAAGATAATTCATTTGGAGTTGATAATAGCGAAGGGGCGAAACTTGCCGTGGAGCATTTAATAGAGGTTGGTTGTAAAAATATTGCCCATATAAGTGGACCAAGCACCTATCCCTCATCTTTAGAGAGAGTGAAAGGTTACCGAGAAGCGATGAACATATATCTTCCACTGCAGGAAGAATGTATTTATGAGGGTGATTTCTCTTTAGAAAGCGGCCAAAAACTCACAATAGAATTATTGAATAATCACCGAGATTGTGATGGGATTTTTTTCGGAAACGATCTTATGGCTATTGGAGCACTAAAAGCGCTAAAGTTAATGAATATTCGAGTGCCAGAAGAAATAGCGATCATTGGATTTGACGGCATTCAATTAACTCAAATGGTGGATCCCGAAATAAGCACGATTGAACAACCAATTTATGAATTGGGGAAACTAGCAACTACTCACCTAATCGACATGATCGAAAAAAAGACTGAAGGTAGTGATTATGTTAAGTTAGATGTCCATTTGAGGAAAAGAGAATCTACTTTGGGAAAACATCCCGGTGGAGTATAGAACCCAATTAGAGGTTTCCTACTTGTATAGTGGGGAGCCTTTTGTAGATTTTTCAACAAATTGGCTCTATCCTCTGTTTCTTTAATAACTCGACAAACTGAGTTGCAGGCAATGGTTTGGAGTACAGATATCCTTGTACCGTGTTGCAATTATAGTTTTGTAAAACCTTCAATTGCTCCAAAGTTTCAACACCTTCTGCGACTACATCCATTTGTAAATGATTCGATAGTTGAAGGATCATATGCACGATGAAATTTGCATCCTCTTGTTTAGCTATACTTAAATCCTGTATAAACGAACGATCAATTTTTAGTATGTCAATTTTTCCGTTAAAATGATGCAGATTGGATAAAGAAGAGTATCCAGTCCCAAAATCGTCTAGCGCAATTTTAATTCCTATATTTTTTAACTCGTCTAATAGTGAGAAAACAATTTCCTCATTCTTCAAAATAGAAGTTTCGGTAATTTCAATCTCTAAGTATTGAGCTTCAAGCTGAGTTTCTTCCAGTATTTCCTTAATACTGCTGGCTAAATCTTTCTCCATGAAGCGAGAAGCTGATAAGTTTACAGATACTGGAATAGCCAGTAAGCCAGCATCCTGCCAAGCTTTGTTTTGAGCACACGCAGTTTTTTTTACCCATTTTCCAATTTTATTAAGAAATCCAATTTTTTCTGCCAACGGAATAAAATCATTAGGTAGGATTAACCCTAATGTCGGGTGATTCCATCTGATAAGTGCCTCGGCTCCAATGATTAAACTCTTCTTCGCATCTACTTTAGGTTGGTAATACAATTCAAACTCGTTTCGATCTATTGCATATATAAGGTCCAATTCTAGTGCAGTCAAGGAAGATGCAAATACTTGATCGCTAACAGTTCCTTCGATGCTATTTACATCAGAAATGCTATTTTTCGGATGATTATTTTTGTTATTTGCGCTATAATTATGTAGTGAAGTCTGATTTACATCTAGATTTACTGTAGGCTGCATGGGCTTTTCTCCTTATATATTTTGGATTTTGTTAGAGAATCCAATAAAATTAGAAAGAATAATTTTATTGGACATGTCATCATTAATTTGTAAAAGGCAAATCGTAAGTAGTAATTGGTTGTTTAAATGTTTTTGCCTCTTCACTGTTTCCATTTGGATAAAGTGCAACTGCTAATACGATTAATAAGATAATAGATAATTTTTTCATGTTTTTTACCGTCCTTTTTTTATATAATATGGGGTGATTCTGTTGGAAATGAAATACTTAGGTTTAGAAATTAGTAAACTGAGAGCTGAATTAGGGATATCCCAAAAGGAGCTCGCAAAGGATATTTGTACACAGTCAACAATTAGTAGAATTGAAGCTGGTGAAGTGTACCCAGCAATAGATACATTATTGAAAATAGCTTTAAAACTACAAGTCCCAGTAGAATACTTTATTGAAATGCTATTCCATAAAAACGTTTTTGAAAGTGAAGAACTAATAAATGATATTGAATTTCACTTAAAAGAGCATAATTATCAAAAAATAATATCGATTATTAATTCAAATCAAATTGACAAAGAAAATATTTGGTTAGATTTATACTGTGATTATATTTTAAATACTGCTAGATATTATTTGAAAATTATTTCACCAGAAGAATGTATAGTTAACTTAAAAAGTATTTTAAATTATTCTAATCCAACCACTATCCAGTTCAGATTTTTGCAAATAAAAATTAATAATACTATTGCTAACGTTTACGGTGAAAATGGTGAGAGTCAGAAATGTCTATTTTATTACAATAAAATATTAAAAGAGCACATCCACAAAAACTACAGTGATTATAAAATATATAAAACTCTAATAACTGTTTTATTTAATAAATGTAAAATCCTTTATGATCTCAAAGAATTCGATGCAGCTCTAAATACAGCAAATCAAGGAATTCAAAAGTCAAAGGAAAGCTCCTTCATGTTCTTAACCGGAAAATTCCTATACTACAAAGGCCAATGTTTAGAAAAGAAAGCGGCTCCTATAGAGTACATCAAAGAAGTATATCAACAAGCTCTTTTTTTCTTTGAGTTTCAAGAATTACCTTTTTATATCGAAGCGATTAATCAAAATAAAAAACAATTTCTACGGTAGACTGGGAGTCTTGGTTTGATTCTCATAAAGTTTCTATTGGTAGAGTGATTTCCCCCATTTCCAAATTAATAATTACACGCATTCGTTACTAAAAGATCATTTTACAAATGAGTGCTAATTACTTAACTAATCGTATTTTAAATCCTTTTTACATTTCAAATATACTAGATATCCATTAAAAAATCTGTAGTGTATGCATAAATGGATATTTTCTTAAGCAGTCGAAAATTAATTCGGCTGCTATTTTATATTAAAGCGGAGTTTTTCACTTTATTGATTGTAGTAGAAGCGTCATAAATTGATATACACTGGAGATACTAAACCTACGTAAGGAGGAATGCGAGATGAAGGTGCGAATAGAGTGGGTGTATAAAACAAAGCGAGGAGCAGAGATGGATTTCTTTTCGGAGGAAGTTCCAGCTGCTCAGGCATTGTTGTTTGCGGAAGATATGGAGCGAACAGGTCGACTAAAGCAGGTGACATTTGTTGATCGGTTCGATAGTTCGTGGACAGTAAAGGAATTGAAGGGATATTTGAAGGGGATTGAAACGGAACCACATAATGTGAAGGTATATTTTGATGGAGGATATGATCTTGAAACAAAAAGTTCTGGACTTGGCTGTGTCATTTATTATGAGCAGAATGGCAAGGCATATAGATTGAGAAGAAATGCTGCTACGACGGGTTTAGAATCGAATAATGAAGCAGAATATGCTGCGATGCATTTAAGTTTACAGGAACTGGATTTGCTAGGTGTTCATCATTTGCCAGTCCGATTTAAAGGGGATTCACAAGTAGTGATCAATCATTTGAACGGCGAGTGGCCCGTAATTGAACGAGATTTAACTGGTTGGGCAGATCGAATTGAAGGGAAGCTAACGAAGCTAGGAATTCAAGCGGAGTATGAGTTGGTACCAAGGAAGATGAACGGGGAAGCAGACCGTTTGGCGACTCAGGCCTTGAATGGTATTGAGATTCAGGCAGTGATTGAAATAGTTGGGGATTGAGTGATTGTAAAAACGTACATAAGTTGAAAACACCAGTGCCTATGAGACACCGGTGTTATTTTTATATTGTTTTATAAGTGTGCTGCATTTTCTTGTTTTGCTGGTGAATCGTTGTTGTCTTCCGGTAAAGATTCTACCTTTTTAGCTAATTTTTTCTGTTGCGATTTTGGAAATGCTTGTTTTGCCTCAGCCTTTGAGTTTGCATCCTGTACATTTTCATTATAATATTGAACGCTTGTCATAGCACCCTCTTCGACCATGCGATTATCATCTGGATCGTTTGGGTCGGAATAACCTGTCTTTGTCATTTGAGTTGGTTTTGTGTTATTAGAAGAAACCATCGAATCAATCTTCGTTTTAGAATTTTTCACAGCTGTTTTTAGTTGTGCTTTGTTGTTTTTACTTGTCAAAAATACTGCTGCAAGTGCGGTAGCTGCTCCTATTAACATGGATCTTCTGTTTCCGTTTGCCACAATCATCACTCCCTTTATCTATATATACCCATTTCTTTTCAAACTCAATCCTTTATCAACAGCCTTTTTTTATTGTTTTATTACCACATCTCGTAAACAAAATCGGTTTCACAGAGCATGAGTCAGTACCTATGTCCGATAACCTTTAAGCTATAAATAGTGTAAAATAATTGTCTACATACAATAAAAAGGAGAATACAAGCATGACAGGAAACACACACATCATAGGCGGTCTTGCAGCGAGTCTTGCTTTTGCCCAAGTGACAAATTATGAACCGATTCTATTAGTTAGTGCAGGGGTAGTTGGTGCCCTCCTTCCAGATATTTGTCATGGAGGCAGTACGATCGGTCGTAAATTTAAAGCATTATCTAAGGTAGTCAACACCCTTTTCGGACACCGATCATTCACTCATAGTTTACTATGTTTAGTTTTGACAGCTATTCTATTAACCTCTTTTGTCAAAAATGAATCTATCGTTTTGGGCATTTTAGTTGGTATGGGAAGTCACTTATTACTAGACATGGCTACGAAAAATGGTATCAAGTTATTGTTTCCATTTAAAATAACGGTCCGATTTCCGATTACAACACGAACGGGTGGAACCGTTGAATACGTGGTATTTGCCGCATTGTCGGTACTTTCGGTGTATTTTGGTTATGGTGTATTTGGGAAATATTTATAAATTACAAACTATTTCATGGATAGATTCCTTGGAATAGTTTTTTATTTTTCCTAGATTCGGCTCACATAAAAGGCTGATAGAATAATTCTATTTTATTTATGAAGAAGTTTAACTTATTATAGGAGTATAAGAAGAATCAGAAAGAAAGTGAACGTATGAAAATAGGTCCATTAATAAAATATTACCGAACAATGCAAAAGATGACCCAAGGGAAACTTTGCGCAGGGATTTGTTCGAGTGCGCATTTAAGTAAAATTGAGAATAATACACGAGAAGGAAATGCTGAAACTAACCGACTACTGCTAGAACGTTTAAAGATAGATATTAGTGAAGTAGAAAATGGGGAACGTAATATTCGACATTTACTCGAAGAATTTGTATCGCACCTTCAATATTGTGAATTAGAAAAGTTGTCGTCTGCTTATGTGCAATTAGAAAATTATAAGGATCTCATTGCCTTTACGGACTATATGTACTTGTATGAGCTGTATAAGTTTAGATACTATTTAACTGTAAAAGAGCTAAAGTCAGCGGAGGAACAATTGAAATGGTTACAAGGACAGATACAAAATTTTTCCAAAGATGAGGAGTGCCTACTTTCTTACTTCAATTCCATATTATTAATATCAAGAGGTAATTATGCTAAAGCTGATAAGATTCTAATGGAGATCATTCAAGTAAATAGTAGTTTAGGTATTTTTGAAGGAGAAGCTTTCTATTATGTCGCGGTTGTGAAAGGTTATTTAACACAATCCAATGAAGCAATTGTTTATGGGGAAAAAGCCTTAGAGCATTTCAAGGCGCAGCTTAATTTCAGCAGAATTTTAAACACGTTATTTTCGCTTTCTATGAATTACTCACAAGTAAAGATTTACGATAAAGCACTAGAAACATATGGTCATTTGTTAAGAAACGCTGAAATTTTTAACTGCAGTTCTTTACTACCTCAGGTTTATCATAATATCGGGGATTTACATTATATAATGGAGAATTATTCTATTGCAAGAGCTTATTTTAAGAAAAGTCTGACAAAAATTCCAAGAGACACGGAGAATTTTCTGTTATGTGTGTTCAACCTTGGTCAAACAGAATACCAATTAGAGAAATGGGATACAAGCAGAGAAAATTTCAAGTTATTAAAACAAGACGCTAATAGAATTGAATCTGTCCATTTTGACATGTATGCTAATTTTTATTTGTTGCTTTTAGATCATACAAAGAAAAAGGCAATGGCTTATTTAGAGGAAAAATTATTGCCCTTTACTTCTTTAAACGAGCGCTATACAGTTGCGCATAAGCTTTTTTCAAACATGCTTTCCGATTTCTACAAGGAGGAAGGAAAATTTGATAAAGCAGTTCAGTTTCAAATTTTATAAACCTCTAGGCAGCTTAAAATAAGTACCACTACTATTTGTTGGTATACTGTTGATTTCCGTTCCAGGTGGAGGAACAAAGGCTAAGAGCGCCACCTCTCTTTTAATTAGAAATTCTATGTTGTAATGAGGATGAAAAAAGTAAATTTTCTTATATTCAGGTGGAAATAAGAGAAATAGTAAGTGTTAACTAGATTAAAAAGCGAGATAGCGAACGAAATTGCATCTTCAGGCCCGCACGATGCGGGTCAGGCAGTCGTTGCGAAATGTTTTTTTATTTTGCGACGAGCTTTGCGCAGGAGCACCACAATGTTGCTTACTTAGACTGTCATCATCTAGCTACTATGAATAGGATTGGTTCTTTTCTCTAGTTATCCAAAAATGTACTTACCTGTTTCTAAAAGTTGTAGAAGGGCGACGGACAGTCAATAGCCATAAGATTACCGAGAAAAAAAGATGCTGGTTGTGACTTCAGTCACGACCAGCATCTTTAAAAAATCAAACGGTAATTAGAAGCAATAAGTCTTTCCAAAGCCCTTCGAATACAGGAGAAACAGGTTTAGATTCTAAAGGACTGGGCATTTCTTATGCTCGTTTTTTTAAAAAGATAAGAAAGTATATAAAAATACAGCATGAACATTGTTTTTACAGGACTTTTAATGCATGAATGGTACTACTGATTTCCGTTTCAGGTGGACGCGTTTCGCGGGGTGAGCGATGAGCTATCACCGTCGCTAGCGCGTCGCTGTGATATCTCATCTGTCTCACTCATCCCGCAGAAGTCGCCACCCTTCACTTCAATCAATTAAGTGAGTAGTACTCGATAAGAAGATTAGCAGAGTTTATCGCTAAGACGATAAGAGTAGACAATTTAATATAGTGATAAAATCGACTATTGAATAAATGAGGAAGAAATGAGATCTTCTTTTATATAGTGGTAATAAGAGAATTAGTAAGTGTTTACTAATAAAGAAGTGAGATAGCGAACGAAATTGCATCTTCGTGAGCTTCCTCTATTATTAGGATAGTATCTTTTCTCTAGTTATCCAAAAATGTACTTACCTGTTTCTAAAAGTTGTAGAAGGGCGACGGACAGTTAATAGCCATAAGATTACCGAGAAAAAAAGATGCTGGTCGTGACTTCAGTCACGACCGGCATCTTTAAAAAATCAAACGGTAATAATATAGCAATAAGTCTGTCCAAAGCCCTTCGAAACCAGTAGAAACTGGTTTAGATCCTAGAGGACTTGGCATTTCTTTGCCTGGTTTTTTTATTCTAAAATCAGAAAATTGAATATTCTCATATTGACTAAGAGTTAGTGGAAGTGGGATAGTAAAGAGACCTACAAATAAGGGGGATGTATATATGGTAAAAGCATTAGTGTTGGGTGGAACAAGATTTTTTGGTGTACAGCTAGTCGAATCTTTATTGAAACAGGGGTTTGACGTTACAATTGCGTCACGGGGGAATGTGAAGGATCCGTTTGGAGATAAAGTTAGTCGTTTAAAGGTTGATAGATTAGATGTAGGGGATATGCAGAAGAATTTTGTAGGTACTGAATGGGATATTGTTTTCGATCAAATATGCTACTCCTCACAAGAAGCGATCGATTCAATAGACGTGTTTACTGGGAAAACGAAAAAGTATGTGTTTACCTCTTCTAAATCTGTCTATGAACAAGGCGGAGGAGAGAATGGATTCACGGAAGCGGATTTCAATCCTTTTGAATACAAATTGATTGTAGGACCAAAAGAAGAATTTTCTTACGGTGAAGGAAAAAGACAAGCTGAAGCTGCATTTTTCGGGCGTGCATCTTTTCCAGTCGTAGCAGTAAGGTTTCCAATTGTAATTGGAATCAATGATTATACAGAGAGACTGAATTATTATATTCAAAAAGTAAGAGATCAAGAGGATGTACATTTAGTCAACTTAGAAGCTGCAATGGATTTTATATCAGAGGAAGAGGCTGGCGATTTCTTAGCATGGGTTGGTCAATCTGATTTTGAAGGTCCCATTAATGCGACTTCTAACGGCCATGTAAAAATGGGAGAACTGATTGAATATATGGAAAGAAAAGTTGGGAAGTCTGCGATAGTGGTTGCAGATACGAAAGAAGAGAGCGATTCACCCTATAATATTACAGAAACTTGGTTGATCAGTAATGAAAAAGCTAGGACATACGGATATGAATTTAAAGATTTAAAAGAGTATTTGCCTGGGTTAATAAGCGAAGCTCTTGAAGAATTAGGTAAAGATTAAACTTCATAGTCAATCAAGTGTAAATATCTGTTTATAAAAAAAGTTATTCTTACTTAGAGAGAATAACTTTTTTTATAAGAAACACTAAGTATATGGGAGTTAACCCCAACCGTTATAATTCTTTAATTTATTTAAGTCAAATTTCCCTTTTTCAATATTTTCATAGGCTTTATCTAAAAGTACAAGTGCAGTGTTAACTTCATCTTTACTTAGTATAAGGGGAGGAGTAATTTCTAGTACATTTCCATAAATACCAACCCTGCCTATGCTACAATAAATTCATGATACAGGCATATGGAGGACTTTCAATGCAACGAGGTACATTTCAATTAATGAAATCTGTTAATAAATCAATTATATTAAATAAAATCCGTACTTCGGAACCCATATCTAGAGCGCAAATTGCTAAGGATACAACACTTACTCCACCGACTGTCAGCAGTATTGTAAAGGAACTAATGGAGCAGGGATTAGTAAGAGAGAGTACACTGGGACACTCAAGCGGTGGTCGTAAACCTACTATGCTACATATCGATACGGATAACTACTATGTTATTGGTATCGATGCTGGACCAGAAACGGTGGAGGGTGTTATTACAGATTTAGCAGGTGAAATTCTGTATAGAACATCTAGTTTACTTAAACAGCCTATTACAAATGATCAATTCCTAGCTATATTAAAGGGAACTATAAATACAATTTTCCAGCTATCAAAAATTGATCAGGATAAAATTATTGGGATTGGAATAGCTATGCACGGAGTAGTGGATATAAATACTGGAACATCACTAGTTGCACCTATTTTAAACTTAAGTAATATTCCGATTAAAGCGGAGCTAGAGAAGGAATTTAATTTAACTATCAAAGTTGAAAATGATGCAAGAGCAATGGCTTTAGGTGAATCTTGGTTTGGAGGACACGGAAATGTTGATAGTATGGTTGCTGTTAATATTGGACGTGGTGTTGGAGCAGGGATAGTAATTGATGGGAAATTATATCAAGGAGCACTTGGAATTGCAGGGGAGATTGGTCATATGACTATTGATATTAACGGTAGATTATGTGAATGTGGAAATCGAGGATGCTTACAAACATTCGTAAGTGGATCAGCAATAGCAGAGCGTGCGACAAAACGCATACAGGAAATTGAAAGGAATATAACAGGTAAGGAAATATTTGAGCTCGCTCAAGGTGGGCATGAAGGCTGCATCGAACTATTATATGAAACGGGGACTGTTATTGGGGTCGGGCTTATCAACTTAATACATTTAGTAAATCCCAGTAAAATTGTATTAGGAGGTGGGGTCATGAAAAGTGAAAAGTTCATTTTACCTGCAATTCTTGAAACTATCCAAGAAAGAGCAATCACTCCTGGGGCAAAGGAAACAACAGTTATTGTTACTAATCTAGGTAATGATGCAACATTAATGGGTGCAGTATCCCTACTATTAGTAGAATTATTTGATCCATTTTTAAACAGGCTGGGACAGAAGTAGAAATTTCATTGGATAAGGAGAAATCCTTATTAAACAATGGATATTTTATAAAATGGATTGGAATGAGGGGCTACTCCTACGGGAAAAGCGTGATGCCTGAGACTTCAGGCTCAGGCCACGCCCGTGGAAAGCGTCCCCGGAGTGGCAATCAATTTTCTGCACAGCAAAAAAAACAGCATTTTTCTCACAGAGAAAAATGCTGTTTTGGATTTCTGTCCCGGCCTTTTATCGTTTACGATGCTTATTATTTTCATGAATCCATCAGGCTAAAAGTAAAAACAGTTTGGTGATGATAAATTTCCGAAGTATTCAATATGATTCTTGGCAATTCAGCATAGTGTAAGGAGGTTGGAGATGCTTGTGTTTCAAAACATACTCCTTGGTATTTCTTAGATAATCCTTCTGCTAATGGCAATCCCTCACTCAACCCATTTGCTGTATATAAAACCATTCCTGGTTGGGTGGTTTTTACAGTCATCATGCGGCCTTGTATAGGTTCTTTCACCACGACTTGAGTATCGCTGTTTTTATCGAATATAAAATAATGATCATAACCATTTCCAACTATTTTATTTTGCTCAGAGTCATCATTAAAGCCAGCTCCTATTGCACGTTCATCACGAAAGTCAAAAGGTGTCCCATTCACATTTACTATTCTACCTGTAGGAATTAACTGCTCATCTAATTCAACGAACTCGCTACTATCCAGAGACAGAGTATGTTCATGCACAGTAGTTTTTAAATTTCCACATAAGTTAAAGTATGTGTGGTTAGTTAAAGTTAAAAGAGTTTTCTCGTTGCTGCTTGCCAAATAGTCTAGGAATAACTGATTATTATCTGTTAATGTATAGGTAACTTTTATATCTACATTACCAGGATAACCCGCCTCACCAGCTGTGCTTTTATAAGTCAGTACTAAACCGACTGTATCATCAGTTTTAAAGGAGCTTACATCCCAAATAACCTGATGAAACCCTTCTGGACCCCCATGGAGGTGATTAAGCCCATCATTTGCTGTTAAGTTAAAAGTTTTGTTATCAAGCTCAAATGAAGCGGCTTTAATCCTTCCAGCAACGGGTCCAATGATTGCTCCAAAAAAATTAGGATTTTCCTCATAATCTTTGTATTCCTTATAGCCGAGTACTACATTTTCTATGGTGCCGTTCCGATCTGGGACAAGAATTTTCGTTATTATTCCACCGAAATCTAGTACGCTGACTGTCATATCATGGTTATTAGTAAGTGTATATTCTTTCCATTTTCCCAGAATTTCTTTCGTTTCTATATGCATATATTTATCCGCCTATTTATTATTTAGTTTGTTAATAAATCGTTCAAATGACTCTTGGTTCTTTAATACGCCTGCATCTTCCAACACCCTTATAAATTTTTTCCCTAACTCCTGATGTAAGATGTTTTCTGCCTGTTTGAAATCAGTTATAGAACCATATTTAAATTTTAGCTGGTCTGCCCATTCCTGATGATACATTGCGACACTACTAGTTTCATCTAGTAGGTAAGCATTGATTTCATTCAGTTCATCCTTCAAGCGGGGGGGTAAAACGGCAAGGCCCATTACTTCGATTAGTCCGATATTTTCTTTCTTAATATGATTTACATCCGCATGTGGATGGAAAATTCCAAGGGGATGTTCATCAGTCGTGCGATTATTCCGCAACACAAGGTCGATTTCAAAGCAACCATCACGATTTCTTGCAATCGGTGTAATTGTGTTATGTGGAGTATCATCAGTGAAAGCAATGATATCTGCTAGCTCGTCTGAGTGATTTTTCCAGTTCTGAAGTATATGATCTGCTGCTAAAACAAGAGTTTCTTGTTTAGTTCCTTTTAAACGAATAACAGACATTGGCCACTTGACAACAGATGCATTAACTTCCGGAAAGGCATTCAATGTAAAGGTAAAAGCATCTTCTGCCAGAGTCATTGCAAAATCATAGCACCCAGCCTGATAGTGATCATGACTTAGAATGGAACCACCGACAATTGGTAAATCGGCATTGGATCCGATAAAGTAATGAGGGAATTTATTTGTAAACTGAAGCAATCTTTCAAAGGTATTTTTATCAATTTTCATATCTCGATGTTCTTTAGAAAGCAAAATGCTGTGCTCGTTATAATACACATAGGGAGAATATTGTAAATACCAATCCTCCCCCTTTAAAGGGACATTTATAATTCGATGGTTTGCTCTGGCTGGGTATCCGGTTCTCCCTGTATAGCCTTCGCATTCCTTACAAAGAAGACATTTAGGATAGTTATATGTTTGTTTCATCATACGTTCCCGCTGTATTTGTTCAGGATCTTTTTCTGGCTTGGATAAATTAATCGTAATATCCATTTCACCATATGAAGTATCTACTTTATAGGAAATATTTTTTTTGATTTGATTCATCTGAATATAATTGCTATTTATACTTAAGTTATAGTAATAATCGGTTGCTTCCGCTGGGGATTCGTTGTACTTATCGTTGAAAATTGCATTAATAACGGAAGGTCTTGCAACAAAGCAGTCCATTATTTTTGCGGATAAAATTTCTTTATCTTCCAAGATATCCGTTATTACATCTTGTTCGACAGCATAAGAAATTATGTTTTCTAATAGGTTTGGAATGTTATCTTCTATAGGTAAGATAGACTCTTCTGGATATGAATCTATTCCTAGTAACTGGATCACCTTATTACGAACGTAATTTAAATCGGCAGTTTCTATTAACTTTACTTCCAAAGCTTTTTGAAACAGTCCCGCTAGATTCTGAAAAATCATTGTTACACTTCCTTTTCATAGCCGGTAGGATGCGAGGAGTGCCAGTTCCATGCATCCGAAATGATTTTCGTAACGGAAGTATGTGTTGGATTCCAACCTAATATATCTTGTGCCTTTGCAGAGCTAGCGATTAAAATACTTGGGTCACCAGCTCTTCTGGAACCTATTTTAACAGGGATTTCTTTCCCCGTTACAGTACGGGCTGTTTCAATCATTTCCTTTACAGAAAATCCTTGGTTGCTCCCAAGGTTAAATATATTACTTTGACCGCCATCTCTTAAATAGTCTAAAGCCAATCGGTGAGCATTAATTAGATCTTCCACATGTACATAGTCACGAATGCACGTTCCATCTTCGGTATCATAATCCTCCCCAAAAATAGTGATATAGGGCCTCTGACCGAGTGCAGTTTGTAATATAATTGGTACAAGATGTGATTCAGGGGTGTGGTCTTCGCCAATTTCTGAAGTTTCTCTTGCTCCAGCTACATTAAAATAACGCAGAGAAACATAGTTTATCCCATGGGCTTGCTCCGTCCACTTCATTAATCTTTCCATTATAAGCTTTGTTTCCCCGTAAGTACTTGTGGGGTTAGTTGGCATAGTTTCGATAATAGGTACAGATTCAGGTTCACCATAAGTAGCAGCGGAGGACGAGAAAACAATTTTCTTCACATCATGTTCTACCATGACTTGCAGTAGGACCTGTGTACCATAAACATTATTATCAAAATACTTAAGAGGTTTTTCCATCGATTCTCCAACTAAAGAATTTGCAGCAAAGTGAATAACTGCCTCTATAGATTCCTTCTCGAATACGGAGTTTAGGAATTCGAAACTACGAATATCTCCCTCGTAAAAAGTAGCTTGCGGATGGACAGCCTCGTAATGACCCGTTTCTAAATTATCTATGATTACAACATTTTCACCTTGGTCGATTAGTTGGTAAACTGCATGGGAACCAATATAACCTGCTCCTCCTAATACTAAAATACTCATATTATCTCTCCCTTTGAAATTTCTTTTGCTCCATCGCCTATTGTAGCTATATAAAAAGTTGCATCATACCCAACAGTTTCATGATAAATAGTGTTAATATTTTTCTTTACTTCTTCCACTTGGTCCTTTTCCACCATCGCAATCGCACAGCCGCCAAATCCTGCACCAGTCATCCTAGCACCTACCACGCCTTTTTGTTCCCAAGCGGCTTGAACTATAGTATCCAGTTCCAAGCCTGTAACTTCATAATCATCTCTTAAGGAAAGGTGAGACTCATTCATCAAGTTACCGAAACCTGGTAGGTCCCCTTTTCGCAATTTCTCTAGTGCTTCTAGTGTTCGGGCATTTTCGTATACAGCGTGCTTTGCTCTTTTTTGGTTAACTGTGTCTGTAATTAAATGTTTTTTCTGTTCAAAGTCAGTTTTTGTTAATTGGCCTAAACTACTAACTGATAGCTCTTTCTGCAAGTCCTTTAATGCTTCCTCGCATTGAGCACGTCGTTCATTGTATTTTGAACCAGCTAATGTGCGTTGTTTGTTTGTATTAATAATCATAATGACATGTTCTTTTAATACAAAGGGTGCGTATTCATATTCTAAGGTTTGGCAATTTAAAAGAATAGCATGATCTTTTTTCCCCATCCCAATCGCAAATTGATCCATAATACCACTATTGACACCAATATAATTATTCTCTACCTTTTGTCCAAGCTGAACCATTGGGATACGTTCCATTTGTAACTCAAACAGTTCGTTTAGTAAAACACCAGTTGCCATCTCAATAGATGCAGAGGAAGAAAGGCCAGCACCATTTGGTATATTACCGTAGTATAAAATGTCCGCACCTAGAAAAATCTTGTTTTCCACTTCTTGCATGTAGAGAAGCATTCCTTTTGGGTAATTGGCCCAACTGTGTTTTTCATGAAATAATAGATTTGTTAAATCACATTCTATAATTCCTGCTTCTGGAAAGTTTAAGGAATAGAAACGTAGCTTTTGGTCATTTCGCTTTACTCCAAGTGCATAAGTACCAAAGGAGAGAGAAGCTGGGAATACATGCCCGCCGTTATAATCTGTATGTTCTCCGATTAAGTTAATCCTACCGGGAGCAAAAAATATTCTAGGCTCTTTAGTTGTATTGAAAATGGATTTAAATTCACTTAGAAGATTTGTTGTAGTATTCATAATGCCTCCTGAAAGTATGGATAAGTGCAAATTTGATTAAGGTAGAAAAACTTAATAAATTAACTTAACTAAGTTAGAACTAGTTTACTATGATTTCAAAGAAGACGCAATATTAAATATGTTTCAAGGAACAGGAAAAGAAGTACTATTTCAAGAAGTATATAGGTTCTTGCCTAAAAAGAAAAAAAGTAGTAAAATTAAGTAAAGTATTTTACTTAAACTTAAATAAAATATTTAGAAATATCATTATTCATCAAGAATTTGGAGGTAGGGAAACGTGGCAACAATAAAAGATATTGCTGAAGAGAGTGGATATTCTATATCAACCATCTCTCGTGTACTAAACAATGATCAAAGTTTATCAGTTCCTGAAGAGACACGTGAAAAAATTTTTAAAGTAGCAGAAAAATTAGAGTATCAAAAGAAAAAAGTGAGACTTTTAGTGAAGAATATCGCATTTTTGTATTGGTTAACTGATAAAGAAGAATTAGAAGATGAATACTTTAAATCAATGAGGCTGGAAATAGAAAGTATATCGAAAAAGCGCAATGTTGATCTAACAATATATAAAAAAACAGATGGGATAAACCTAATTCCAGATACTACCGATGGTTTCATTGCAGTAGGTACTTTTTCAGAAAAAGAGTTAGAGTATCTTAGAAAAATAACGGTTAACGGAGTCTTTATCGATTCTACACCTGACTCTAATTTTTATGATTCAGTCAAACCTGATTTAGTACAGATGACAAAGAAAACAGTAGACTTTTTAATCGATAAAGGACATAACAACATTGGGTTTATCGGAGGGACATACCATAATCCCAATACCAATGAAGATGAAATGGATACTCGAGAACAAGCCTTTAGAACGTATATGAAAGAAAAAAAGTTGCTGGAGGAAAATAATGTTTTTACCCGTAGAGGATTCTCAGTGGAAAACGGATATAATTTGATGACCGAAGCAATTGAAACCTTGGGGGACCAACTGCCTACTGCATTTTTTATAGCTGCAGATCCCATTGCAGTTGGTTGTCTACAGGCATTGAATGAGTGTGGGGTAGCGATTCCGAATAGAGTAAGTGTAATTAGTATTAACAATGTAAGTGTTGCAAAGTATGTATCTCCCCCGCTAACAACCTTCCATATTGATATGGAAGAAATATGTAAAAATGCGGTAAAACTTCTTTTAGAGCAAGTATTAGAAAAGAGAAAGATTGTCAAAACCCTATATCTTGGAGCAGAATTGGTCATTAGAAAGAGTACAAATTAAGTTAGTAATAGTTTAATGTATTTTTGTGAATGTTTTTACTAAAAATATAGAAAATTTTGTTTACACATTTTTCTTGTGGTGTTAAACTAATATTTGTAAAACGCTTTCATTAGTTCGAATGAGATTTGGCTTATATTTTGAGAGGGGGAGTATCAATGAAAATGTATAAAAAATATTTGGGCATTATGAGCGGTATTGCTTTAAGTTTATCTTTGGTAGCTTGTGGACCACAAGATGATGGAAAAGAAAGTGGAGATACAGGTAAAGAAGAAAAACCAAAAGAGTTAGTTGTTTGGGAGGATATTCTAAAAGGTGAGGGTATTAAAGATGCCATTGCCGCTTTTGAAAAAGAACATGATGTAAAAGTTACGATGGTTGAAAAACAATATACGAAACAAATTGAGGATTTACGTTTAGACGGGCCAGCTGGTACTGGACCAGACGTTCTAACTATGCCAAGTGATCAGACTGGGACAGCTGTTACAGAAGGTTTAATAAAAGAACTAAATGTCGATGACGCTACTCAAGGTATTTATACAGAAGCGGCAATGGCAGCTCAAAAAGTAGATGGAAAAGTTTATGGATTACCAAAAGCAGTTGAAACTACGATGCTTTATTACAATAAAGACCTTATTTCAGAAGCAGAGCTACCAACTTCTTTAGAAGGCTGGTATGAATATTCTAAGGGCGTTGCAGATGGTAAAAAGTTTGGTTTCCTAGCTCTTTTTGACCAAATCTATTATGCAAATAGCGTATTAAGTGCTTATGGTGGTTATATTTTTGCACAAGACGAGAATGGAAACTATGACCCATCTGATATCGGTCTTAATAATGCAGGTGCTGTCGAAGGTGCACAATATATTCAGAAGTTCTATAAAGAGGGACTATTCCCATCAGGAATTATTGGTGAGCAAGGAATTAGTGTAATTGAATCCTTATTTACAGAAGGAAAAGCTACAGCAATCATTTCAGGACCGTGGAATGTTGAGCCATTTACAAAAGCAGGCGTAAATTTTGGTGTTCAAAAATTGCCCGAGCTTTCAAATGGTAAAAATATGACTGCGTTCATTGGAGTAAAAAGCTACAACGTAAGTTCGTACTCTAAAAACCCAGAGCTTGCAGAAGAATTTGTTAAATTCATTGCAAATGAAGAAAACTCTAAAAAGAGATATGAAATTACGCAAGAGGTTCCAGCTGTAGCTGCTTTAGCTAGTGATCCAGTTGTTACGGAAAGTGAAGCGGCTAAAGCGGTTGCTGAGCAATCGAATTTCTCTGTATTGATGCCCAATATTCCACAAATGAATGAAGTTTGGACACCAACGGATTCTGCGTTACAAACAATTGCAACAGGCAAAGCAGAACCAAAAGCTGCTTTAGATCAAGCAGTTAAAACAATTTCGGGTCAAATTGAAGCTAAGCATAAATAATATGTAGAGCCAAAATAAGTGGTGTCAAACAGTATTATGGTTTGACGCCATTTATTATAATTACGACAAAATGGGCCAGTAAATACTGGTCGTAATATAAAGAGGTGAATTAGATGCAACATCGAAAGATAGCGTTACTCTTGTCTGTTATACCCGGCCTTGGACAAATGTACAATAAGCAGTGGATAAAAGGTCTTTTATTTTTAGTTTTTGGTGTGTCATTTATTGCAGTGTTCGCAGATCTATTGAATATGGGATTTTGGGGTCTATTTACGCTAGGAACAGAGGTGCCACGAGATAACTCAATATTCCTTTTGGCAGAAGGGATAATTGCAATTATTGTGACGTGTTTCGGACTTGCTTTCTATTATTTAAATCTTAGAGATGCATATAAAAATGGGAAATCTCGAGATAACAACCAACCACTAAATACACTTAGAGCGGAATATCAGAATTTAATCTCGCAGGGATATCCATATGTTGTGAGTGGTCCGTCTCTATTTATACTAATTTTTGCTGTGATCTTTCCAATCCTATTTAGTTTTGCATTAGCGTTTACAAATTATGATTTGTACCATTCTCCACCCGCTAATTTAGCAGATTGGGTTGGATTAAAGACGTTTCAAGATATTTTCACTGTAGATATTTGGCGCTCTACATTTTTTGATGTATTAGGCTGGACAGTGGTATGGACGATTGTTGCATCTACGCTCCAGGTTAGCCTTGGAATATTCTTGGCAGTACTCGTCAATCAAAAAGATACTCGTTTTAAGAAATTTTTCCGTACGGTACTTGTCCTTCCATGGGCGGTTCCAGGATTTGTAACAATTTTAATATTTGCCGGATTATTTAATGATTCTTTTGGTGCCATCAATCTAGATATTTTAGCGATGTTTGGTATCGATCCTATTCCTTGGTTAACTGATGAAAACTGGACGCGAGTTGCATTAATACTTATGCAAGGTTGGCTTGGTTTTCCATATATATTCATCGTTACGACGGGTGTCCTTCAATCTATTCCAGAAGACCTTTATGAAGCAGCGACGATTGATGGAGCTTCCATTCTAGCAAAATTTAAAAATATTACTTTGCCAATGATATTAATCGCAATGGCTCCAATTATTATTACTCAGTTTACCTTTAACTTTAATAACTTTAATATTATTTATCTATTCAATGGTGGTGGGCCAGCTGTTCCTGGTTCAACAGCTGGAGGAACGGACATTTTGGTTTCTTGGATTTATAAATTGACCATGCAATCAAGTCAATACTCACTAGCAGCAGCATTAACTATCTTATTATCTGTATTCGTTATTGCAATTGCACTTTGGCAGTTCAGACGAACAAATTCGTTTAAAGAGGGGGCTTAATCAACATGAAAGGAAGAGTTTTTTTACGCCGCCTTGCTACTTATTTAATTTTAAGCTTTATGACAGTCATTATTATTTACCCACTACTTTGGACAATTGGAGCTAGTTTTAACCCTGGGAATAGTCTAATCAGTATGTCTATTATTCCAGAGAATCCAACGTTAGATCACTACAAGGAATTATTTGCTGGTAAGGATAGCTTACAGTATGGCAAGTGGTACTTAAACTCATTGAAGATTAGTTTCTTTACGATGATTGGAACTATTGTGAGTGTTTCTTTCACAGCCTATGCATTTTCACGATTTCGCTTTAAAGGAAAAAAAAATGCTCTAACATTATTCCTGTTACTACAGATGATTCCACAATTTTCTGCTTTGATCGCTCTATTTGTTTTAGCGCAACTTTTAGGGATGATGAATAGCCATTGGTTACTAATTTTACTTTATATTGGTGGACAAATTCCTATGAATACGTACTTGATGAAAGGGTATATGGACACGATTCCGATGGATTTAGATGAGAGCGCTAAGATTGACGGTGCTAGTAACACCAGAATATTCTTACAAATCATTATGCCATTATCTACACCTATGGTAGCAGTTGTAGCTATGAATGGCTTTACAGGTCCACTTGGCGACTTCATATTATCATCAGTCATCTTAAGGTCACCCGAATACTACACTTTGCCAATAGGATTATATAAATTAGTGAATGATGTCATGGGAGCAAGTTACACGACGTTTGCTGCTGGCGCCATTCTTTTAAGTATACCGGTGGCAATTATCTTCCTAATGCTACAAAAATACTTCGTTTCTGGCTTAACAGCTGGTGGAACGAAGGGTTAAGAATACTAAAGCAATCTTGAAAATATGTAACTATGAATAAACGATTTTAGGTCCCAAGAAGCACTCAAATTTAAGAATAAATGTTGTACAAAGGAGTTTAAAATGTCAAAACAAGAGAAATCTTACACTAGTGAAGCGAAATTTATGCTTCATGGAGGAGACTATAATCCTGATCAATGGTTAGACCGCCCAGATATTTTGGCGGACGATGTAAAACTAATGCAGTTAGCTCATACAAATACATTTTCAGTAGGCATCTTTGCTTGGAGTACACTGGAACCTGAAGAGGGTGTATACCAATTTGAATGGTTGGATGAAATTTTCTCTAATATTCATAGTATCGGTGGTAAAGTAATTTTGGCTACACCTAGTGGAGCTCGCCCTGCTTGGATGTCTCAAACGTATCCTGAAGTATTAAGGGTAGATGGCTCAAGAGTAAAGCAACTACATGGAGGCAGACATAATCACTGTTTCACTTCTAAAGTTTATCGTGAAAAAACACAGCAGATTAATAGACTACTAGCAGAAAGATACGGAGATCATCCTGCCTTACTCATGTGGCATATTTCCAATGAATATGGTGGCGAATGCCATTGTAATCAGTGCCAGGATACTTTTAGAAATTGGTTAATGAACAAATATAATGGTGAGCTAAAAGCTTTAAATGATGCTTGGTGGGGACCATTTTGGAGCCATACAATAACTGATTGGTCACAAATTGAATCACCTTCTTCCATTGGAGAAAGTATGGTTCATGGATTAAATTTGGATTGGCGAAGATTTATAACCGATCAGACTATTTCTTTTTATAAAAATGAAATTATTCCATTAAGAGAATTAACACCAACTGTTCCAATTACAACTAACTTTATGGCTGATACAAATGACCTAATACCTTTTCAGGCGCTAGATTATAGCAAATTTGCTAAGCATTTAGATGTAATAAGTTGGGATGCATACCCAGCTTGGCATAATGATTGGGAAAGTACCGGGGATTTAGCGATGAAGGTAGCCTTTATAGATGACCTTTACCGTAGTCTTAAACAGCAACCGTTCTTATTAATGGAATCTACCCCAAGTGGAGTTAACTGGCATCAGGTCAATAAGACGAAGCGTCCGGGTATGCACTTGCTGTCAGCGATGCAAATGGTTGCTCATGGATCAGATAGTATTCTATACTTTCAATGGAGAAAATCACGTGGCTCATCTGAAAAATTCCATGGTGCTGTAGTAGATCATGATAATAGTGCAGAAAACCGAGTATTTAAAGATGTTGCAGAAGTTGGTCAAACATTAGAAAAACTGTCTAATATCGTAGGTACCAACCGTCCAGCGGATGTGGGCCTACTTTATGATTGGGAGAGCAACTGGGCACTAAATGATGCGCAAGGGTTTGGATTAGAGACCAAACGTTATCCCCAAACATTGCAGGATCATTATCGCACGTTTTGGGAAAAGGATATCCCTGTAGATGTTATTACTAAAGAGCAGGACTTCTCCGCATACAAATTATTAGTTGTGCCGATGCTCTATTTAGTAAGCGAAGAAACGATTTCTCGCTTGAAAACGTTTGTTTCAAACGGTGGTACATTAGTGATGACCTATATTAGCGGATTGGTAAATGAGCATGATTTAGCATATTTAGGTGGTTGGCACAAAGATCTTCAAGAGATATTTGGTATCAAGCCTGTTGAAACGGATACATTATATCCGAGAGATCAAAATACTATAACGTATCATAATAAAACTTATTCTTTAAAGGATTATGCGACAGTTATTGAACTTACAAACGCCAACATAGAAGGTCTTTACGTAGAAGACTTTTATGCTAACTCACCGGCAATAACTAGCCATCAATATCAAAGTGGAAAGGCCTACTATATTGGTGGACGTCTAGAAGATGCCTTCCAAAAGGATTTCTATGAAACGTTGATCGAAGAATTGAATCTTGCACCTATTTCTAACGTCAAACACGAAAAGGGCGTTTCTGTACAGGTCAGAAGTTCTGCTGAAAGTGACTATATCTTCGTGATGAATTTTACGGAACAAAACCAACCCGTCCTATTTGAATCATTAGTAACAGATATGGTTACAGGTGAAGAGTTGGTTGGAGAAGTAGTGTTGCGCAAGTATGAAGTAAGAATTGTTGAAAAGTCTAATAGTTAAATTGAAGACATCGTAATAGATTCTAAAAGTTTTATCCCAAATTCCATTAAAATGGTAGCTTGTTACTTATAAATTTAAGTAATTAGCTACTTTTTTTGGTTCTTTGTCAAATGACTTTGGTGAAGAATAGTAGCCAACTATAATTTAGTTATTGTAGGGGCTATCCTAGGAGTCAGTAAAGCTGATTTTTTGGATAGTCCTTCGTGTATCCCGATATGTTCCATTCCAGGTGGATGCTTTCCGCGGGCACGGCATCAGGCCTCCTCGTCGCGAAAAGTACGCTCCTGTGGTGTCTTCAGCTCGCGCTGGAGTCGCCATCTTATACTCCAAACAACTAGTATTACACCTTTGAATTACATATAAATAGACAAAAGACTTTCAAGCTTATACCTCCTCATCTCCTTTAAAAGGGATAGAGGTTTTCTTCACCAACGTCATTTACTGTACAACCCTTTTTTAAAAAGATAATAGGCATAAAACTTATCGTTTCAAGATTTAGCATATATATTATAATGAGAGAATATATAAAACTTAATATAATAGGGGGGCTGGAATGAGAACTATTATTGGAGTTTCGTCCAATTTAAAAGAGGATTTGCTGTCAGTTCCGATGAGTAATGTACGTGCAATCACAAAGTCTGGCGGTGTTCCGATCGTGCTGCCAAATCTAGTTGGAGATGGAATTGAGGAAATTGCCGGAGTTATTGATGGTCTATTATTAACTGGTGGTGGAGATATTGATCCAACCTTGTTTGGGGAGGAGCCACTTCCTGGATTGGGTAATATTGTGCCCGAGCGGGACCAGTTTGAACTAGCACTTATTCAAAAGATGTTGGAATTGAATAAGCCTATTTTAGGAATTTGTCGTGGCGCCCAGATTATGAGCATTGCGATGGGTGGCGATATGTATCAGGATATTTATTCGCAAAAAGATGCGTCATTATTACAGCATGATCAGCAAGCTCCGAATTGGCATGGCTCTCATTTTGTACAAGTGACGGAAGGGTCATTGTTACGGGAAATTGTTGGAGTGGATAAAATTAAGGTGAATAGTTACCATCATCAAGCACTTCGAAATATGCCAGAAGGTTTTATGATAAATGGTGTTGCTAGTGATGGTGTCATTGAATCCTTTGAAAGCACAAATCATGCATTTGTAATGGGAGTTCAGTGGCATCCAGAGAGCTTAATAGCAAATGGGGATGCAAGTTCGCTTGCGATTTTTGGTGCATTTATGAAGGCGTGTAAGAAATAATATTGAAATCCTAACCAAGTTGATTTCCGCAGGTGCGGCTTCAATCTTCCTCGGGACAACAGGATGTTGGTCACGAAGGCGTTGCCACACGATGTGACGCTCTTAGCCTTTGTCCAAAGATAAGAACGTATATAAAAATGTACCGTGTACACTGGATTCATGGGACTTGAAAGAATGATTAATACTACTGATTTCCGTTTCAGGTGGACGCTTTCCGCGGGGTGAGCAATGAGCCATCACCGTCGCTCCGCGTCGATGTGATGTCTCATCTGTCTCACTCATCCCGCTGGAGTCGCCACCTTTCACTCCAATCAATTAAGTGAGTAGTACTCGATAAGAAGATTAGCAGAGCTTATCGCTAAGACGATAAGAGTAGACAAAGTTAATATAGGGATAAAATCGACTATTGAATAAATGAGGAAGAAATGAGATCTTCTTTTATATAGTGGTAATAAGAGAATTAGGAAGTGTTTACTAAATAAAGAAGCGAGAAAGCGAACGAAATTGCATCTTCGGGCCCGCACGATGCGGGTCAGGCAGTCGTTGCGACAAGATGTCGTGTACTTAGACTGTCATCATCTATCCTCAATTATTAGGATAGTATCTTTTCTCTAGTTACCCAAAAATGAACTAACCCGTTACTAAAAGTTGTAGAAGGGCGACGGACAGTTAATAGCCATAAGATTACCGAGAAAAAAAGATGCTGGTCGTGACTTCAGTCACGACCGGCATCTTTAAAAAATCAAACGGTAATAATATAGCAATAAGTCTGTCCAAAGCCCTTCGAAAACAGTAGAAACAGGTTTAGATCCTAGAGGACCGGGCGTTTTTTTGTCCGGTTTTTCTTACTTTCGAAAGTTCATGCGGGGCTTTCAGCTCGGTGTACCTGTCGCTTCGCTTTCGGTGCAGAAAACATTTGCTGTTCCCGCTGGAGTCGCCGCCTTGCGCTCCATTCAACAGAAACGACTTCATAAAAAATGATAAAAAATGTTATATCGAGTTATATCACAAACGACTGTTTTTAAAGCAGTCGTTTTTATTATTCTCCTTTTTGCCGAAAAAATGTCATTCATGAAATATTTTTTCTGGGGAAAGCTATTTGAATCATGAATAAGGAGGTATTAGCTGTGAAGAACTGGCTGAGGCTAGGATTTTCTGTTTGTGTGCTTTCGTTTTTATTCTCCACAAGTGTTTTGGCAGCGGAGGAGGAACCGACGCGGGAGCAGATTTTGGAACTGCGCATGGATTACTATAAAAAGTTTTCGAGTGAAATGCTACCGTGGTATTACTTGGCAGCGATTGACCAATACGAACGTAATCTGCAAGAGGTTCGAAGTGATCTCCCGAAAAGAGACGGGGTTGTGGCTTTTCAATTTTCCGATGATTTTTGGGTTGGTGTATTGAATCCCACAAGAGATGATCGGGATAGCACATCCATCGTTTTCTTTGATGGTAGAGGGCTGGATGGGAATAATGATGGTTTTGCTGATCTTAACCAGGATGATGATGTCATGTTTACGCTAACTAATTATTTAATCGATCGCGTCGTATCGGAAGAAGATTTCGAGAAAACGCTGAAGGAATATTATACGCGAGATGAAGCGGTTAAGCAGATCATGACGAACGCTAAAATTTATGAGCATTTCAATACGGTGGACCTAGATGCACGTGCATTTCCACTGGCTCTCCAGCATAATTACAGTTACCGCAGTACTTGGGGGGATAGTCGTGGCTGGGGTGGACGAAGGATGCATGAAGGAATCGATCTATTCGCTTCCTATGGTGTACCAGTGAGATCGACCACATATGGAATTGTCGAAGTGAAGGGCTGGAACGATTACGGTGGCTGGCGTGTTGGAATTCGTGATGTAAATAATACGTATCATTATTACGCCCATTTATCCGGTTATACGAAGGAGTTAAAAGAAGGTGATATTTTGGAATCTGGTACTGTTATCGGCTATGTCGGAAGTTCGGGTTATGGTCGTCAGGGAACTTCTGGAAAATTCCCGCCACATCTACATTATGGAATGTATAAATTTAACGGTCGCACAGAGTGGGCTTACGATCCTTTTCCATTATTAAAGCGTTGGGAGCAGCAAGAAAAGCAAGCGAAAAAGAATCCAGCAGCAAGTTAGTTGCTGGATTTACATAATAAAAGCAAGAGTTAGCCAAAAAAGGTGAAGTATCAACACACTTGCATAGAGAAAAAGGGTTAAATTCATTAAAATTAGTATAAATGGTTTCGATTCTAATTTGGTCACAATACCTATTAATAAAACAGGAAGCGCAATTTTAATAAAATAAAAGCCTATTACGTTAACTTCATATATACTGCGCATAATCGGATTTGATTCTGTTATATGGTAACTCTTAATCCCAAAATCGGTAAATAGGGCATCCAATGTAGCAAGCACTAATAGAATAATGCTCATTTTTATTAACTTATTTTGAGGTAATGTAGAAGAAATTGAATGCAAAAGAATGTGTACTCCTTTCATTGTTTTCTTTCAGTATGTGATGGAAGGGGAGGATTATATTCTTGATTTACAAAAATAGATTACAATGAAATAAGTTAGGAAAGGATGTGCCAAATTGAAAGATATTCCATTTGTAGCTTCTTGGAGTGGTGGAAAGGATTCTGCCATGGCCTATTACCGGGCAATGAAGATGGGGATGAAACCGAAAATGTTACTAACCATGTTTGAAGAAGAGGGAGAAGTTTCTAAATCCCACGCACTTCCGCTTGAAGTAGTGGCAGCTCAGGCGGAGAGTTTAGGAGTCCCTTTATTAATAAAAGAAGCAAGCTGGAATTCCTATGAGGGACAATTTATAGATGCAATGGATGAATGTCGTGCCCAAGGAATTACGCATGGTGTATTTGGAGATATTGATCTGGAGGGTCACTTAGAATGGGTACAAAATACTTGTGAGAAATCGGATATTGTTGCGGTGCATCCATTGTGGAAGGAACCTCGGCGTAAAGTTGTGGAGGATCTCTTAGATGCAGGGTTTGAGGCTTGGATTGTCGTTGTAAACACTACAATGATGCCTGCTGAATTTGTTGGGAGAAAATTTTCGAAAGAGTTAATCGTAGAATTAGAAGCTCTAGGGATTGACGCTTGTGGAGAAAAAGGAGAATTTCATACGGTTGTTGTGGATGGTCCAATCTTTTCAAATAGAATCCCTATAAAAATGGAGCAGGCTGTAATAAAAGGAGACTATATTTTCTCACCAGTTATAATTGAGTGAAAAAAGCTGCTTTCTTTTTGATTAATAATATGGAAAAAGGGTATTGTAAGGAAGAAAATACATAAATTCTGAAATGGTGGAGAATTAAATGACGAAAATGAATAGAGGAATTATTACTGCGATTTCGGCAATTGGTCTAGCGCAAGGCTTGAAGGTTTTCACGCATAAAAAGTTAACAGGCAATTGGGATTTAAAACAGGCATTTACAACTGGTGGAATGCCAAGTTCACACTCAGCGGGGGTCGCAGCATTAGCATCATATGTTGCTGCAAATAAAGGAGCTCGACATACAGAAACTGCCCTAGCAGTTGTTTTCGGGGTAATTGTTATGTATGATGCCCAGGGAATTCGCAGACATACTGGGGAAATTGCACAATTAGTAAATGACTTGGAAGACAATCTTGTGGCACTTTCCGGAAATTTCCCTAGCTTTGAATATGTTCAACGAGAGGGCGAATTGAAAGAACTTCTAGGACATCAGCCAGTAGAAGTAATGGCTGGTGCGTTATTAGGAACTGCCTTTGGGATATTATGCGCTAAATTGGAAGATTGATCCACTCATAGTAAATGCCAAGTTAGATGGCAATTCTAATTTGACTTTATAACTTTGGTTTAGGTTTAAGTAACACATTGATAGCAAGTAACCCCAATCAAGAGAAGGTAAACCTCCGAGAATCGCAAGTAAAGCCTGTAACGGGAACAAAAATAAAACCAAGTTGGAAAAGTTCCAACTTGGTTTTTATATGCTTATTTGTTTGTGTTTGTATAGGTTTTAGCTTCTTTTTCTCCATCATATAGAATCTCTAAATTAAAGTTTGTATATTTTTCCACCCCAAAAGCAAGTGTGATTCTTTGGATGACATCTTCATCAGCCATATCTTTGGTTAATTGTAGTTCGCCAAGAACAGATTTAAGAAGTTCATTGGCTTCTTCTCCCTTAATATTTGCGGAATCGGCTTCATTGGTATAAAGAGAGTCTTTTGGTTCTTCACTATATTGAGCCACTAGGGCATCTTTTGTCTCGGCATTATCGATATGTAGATTAAACGACTCGAATGCTACTTCTTTTGGTTCTTCTTCAGGAGTTTCAACAGTAGTATCCTGTTCTGTTGTTACTTCCTCCTGTTTTTGTACTTCGGCATCCTTCAGCTTGTTTTCTTCAACCTCATCATTGTTGTCCCCGCAAGCTCCTAAAAGTAAGGTGGAAGTTAGTAATGTCGTAGTAAGGACTTTAAATCTTGTAATAGTCATCTAGTTGTCTCCTTTCATGGTGTTCAAACATACTATATTGTATAACCTAAAATACTAGACTTAAACATTTCTGTTTATTATGATTACTAGTGAATAAGTTAGGGTATGTGTAAAGGAAGATATATAATAGAAAGGAGATTGTTTAATGGAGAATTATACGGAAATTACGTCTGTTGACCAGTGGAAGAAAGTTTTGGAGCAGTCCAACGAGAAACCATTAGTGGTGTTCAAGCATAGTACCACATGTCCGGTAAGTGCTCATGCATATGGTGAGTTCAGTTCGTTTGAAAAACCGGTGGATCGTTATTTGGTGAAGGTTATAGAGCACCGTCAAGTATCCGATGAAATATCGGATGACTTGGGAATTCAACATCAATCTCCTCAAGCATTTGTTATTGCGAATGGGGAAGTTGTATGGAATGCATCGCACTGGAAAATTACAAAAAAGGAGTTAGATAAGGTTACAGCTTCTTTTCCCCACATTAACGGGCAGGCCGATTAAAAAGTCGCCACGTCCTGTGGCAACATCGGCACTAGTACGTCGTAAGACTCCCACCTCAAAGATTGGCCAAAGTAACCAAGTATGAGTGGGAGTGAACTGCCCGTAAAAGCCCAAATGGTTCGGGCCAACAGGAAGTTGGTCACTCAGGCATTGCCGCACGACGCGGCGTTATTCGCCTGAGTTCAATTTTTCAATCATTGACGGATGAGGAAAACCCTCAATGATTGAAGTTTCACTTTTTTAAAGATTGGAGTAATGGAATGGAAACTATACAAAAAGTAAGCAATTATTTAGTGAATCATGCAGAGGATATTATACGAGACATGACAAATACTGCGTTGGAAAATTTAAATATAAAATTAACGCCGGAAGAGCTAGAACAAGCCATTCAAAAAAACATCCAGTTTTTAATATTATTGTCTGAATCCTTACAAGAAACAGAAGAGTCAGCAGAAGAAGTACTGAGATTATGGGGTAAGCAGAACGGTGAAGAAGAAGCGAGGTTGTTTCAGCAGTTTTCTTCCGTTATGAAACCATATGCAGTTAATCGATTATTATTTTTACAAAAAATTTCTCAAATATCTATGGAGCAGGGGTTATCAACAAAAGATGTTGTGAAAGTAAATAATCGATTTGGTTATTTGATGGATGTAAGTATGACAGAAACTATTCATTCGTATGAAATTTATCGTGATAAATTAATGAAGGATCATCAACGCAAAATTAATGAGTTGTCCGCACCAATTGTCCCTATTCAAGATGGTGTAGCTATTTTACCGTTAATCGGAGCGATTGATTATACACGGGTTCAGCATTTATTGAATTATGTCATTCCTACCATTCCGGGTTTAAAGGTTGACCATCTAATTATTGACTTCAGCGGAATTTTGGCAATAGATTCGGAAATCGCACAGCATATATTCACTATTCACAATGTGCTCGAATTATTAGGCATTCAAGTGTTATTCTCGGGAATTCGACCTAATTTATCGATGACAATCGTGAAAGCGGGGATTGATTTTACCTGCTTTGATACATATGGAAGTGTAAAACAGGCTATTAATAGTTTGAGATAATAGAATGTAGTTTATCCAATCCTTTTTGTGAGGGATTGGATTTTTTTTATAGATTAAATTATGTGTGCTGCATAGGAACAAGCTATTAAGCGTCCTTCTGTTTTGAGTTTACTTGCGGTCGCTTGTTGGATACTTGCGGTCGCTGTGGAGGTACCGGTGGATTGTCGGCGTATACTGGCGGTTCATCTTGGTTTACTTGCGGTTGATGGCGATTTACTTGCGAAGTGGGGATTTATTCCAATTTGTGACCCCCAGTGTTAGCCACAAATTGGAAAGCATTTGAGTCTAACAAAGGGGCGGGGTCGGGCCGGGGGTGCTCCTATAAAGAAGCAGAATAGCAAATGAAAATGCATCTTTAAAAAATAAACGATAATTATATAGCGATAAGACTGTCCAAAGCCCTCAAAAAACAGTAGAAACAGGTTTAGATCCTAAAGAACCGGGAGTTTTTTGTATTCCTGTTTAATTTTCCTTTGCCTAGGGTAACTAATTTATATGAACATAGTTGAATAGAAGGAGGAGAGAGTATGCTAGATCGTTATTATTGGAATGATACATTATCTTACTTACCAGAGTTAGTAGTTGCAATACTTGTACTTATTATTGGATTTATCGTGGCGAAAGTATTGGAAAATGCTACTCACAAATTATTAAGAAAGTTTCGGGTAAATGAACGATTAGGAAATACGAAGTCCAAATGGACCGTAGAGAAGGTTATTAGTAAGGTTGTATTTGTAATCGTGTTGATCTTAGCACTAGTTTTATTCTTTAATATATTGAATCTGAATTCGATGGCAGCACCACTCGTTTCCATGTATTCTGGATTGACTGGAGCTTTCTTGAATATATTGAAAGCTGCTTTGATTTTACTATTTGCTTGGGTATTAGCTACTGTCGTGAAAAAAGCAATACAAATGGCTGGATCAAAGCTCCATCTGAATAAATATTCGGAGAAGGCAGGAATCGACGCAAAACCTGAAGATCAGGCAAAGTGGACGGATACTGCAGCAAAGGTTGCGTATTATTTAATATTCCTTTTGTTCATTCCAGCAGTATTGAATGCATTAGGAATTAATGGATTAAGTGGACCTTTTGAAGGAATGCTCGCAAGTTTCTTTAACTTTATACCGAAGTTAATATCAGCTGCAATTGTATTTGCAATCGGTTGGTTTATAGCGAAACTAGTTCGAAACCTACTAGAAAAGCTATTACAATCAGCGGGAGCAGATCGTTTAGCAGATAAATGGAAACTATCCTCGTTTGTAGAGGGTACTAGTCTATCCAAAATTGTAGGCATTATAGCATTTGTTTTAATCATGATTCCAGTATCCATTACAGCGCTAGAGATATTAGATTTAGAAGGTATTTCTGGACCAGCTATTGCCATGTTGAATGATGTCATGACGATGCTACCGAAGATTTTCGTAGCAATTGTGCTCGTACTAGTTGGTATAGTTGCCGCTAAATGGGTGAAGGATATTGTTGTATCGTTACTAGAAAAATTAGGTGTGAATTCTATTTTTGGAAAAATGGGATTCCAATCTGCTAATGGAGCAGCACCTTCGTTTGCAACTTTAATAGGGACGATTGTGCAAGTCGTTATTATCTTGTTATTCGTTGTAGAGGCACTTCAATTATTAGAGTTAGACTTTATGGTGACACTTGCGACAGGAATATTTGCTTACTTGCCTTCCGTAATTGCAGCGATTATTATTCTAGCAGTAGGATTCTGGTTAGCTAGTTTAGCAGAAAAAATAGTTGGAAACGTGATGACACATTCATCTGGAACACCACATTTCCTTCGTTACGTAGCAAAATATGCAATCTTAGCATTTGCGTTTTTCATGGCATTAGACCAATTAGGTATTGCGGCTTCTATAATTAACGCAGCATTCATCCTGATTCTTGGAGGAGTAGCATTAGCGTTCGGGCTTGCATTTGGACTTGGAGGCCGTGAGCATGCTGCAAAATATTTAACGAAGATAGAAAGAAGTTTAAATGACGCAGAAGTTTCCAAAGAAAAATATCAACAAGAAAAAGAATCAATGAAAGAATCAATTAAAGAGAACTTTCAAGATCCTACTAAAGCAGAACAAAGCTTAAAAGGGACAAGCGCTCATATGGATGAAGTGAGTCCTATTCAGGAAGTGGATGTAAATGAAGTAAATCCGGCTCATGAGCAAGATTCACCAAGCACCGGTTATAATATCCCATCGACAGATGATCTTCATCCATTTGAAGACCTACCGCCGATAGACGATAGTAAAGACGAATAATAAGAATTGGCTTCAGCGGGAAATAATCTCGCTGGAGCTTTTTTTATGGTAGTCCGAAGTCTTTCAACCGTTTCATACGTGGATTCGACCGATTATCCGTGCGATTCAACCGATTTTCAGACAGATTCGACCGATTATCAGTAGTTACCGACCGATTCTTGAACTTATTCAACCGATTCACCCTTTTAAAATGGAAATTCTCTAACCGTGTAGGTCATCGATCAATTATCTTCTACCATCGATTGATTCATCTTTTTAGAGAGTCTTAATCTCCTCATATAATTAGTTATGATTTCTCTACTAATTATGTATAATAGTATTAAAGTATAAATATTCTTTATTTTCACAATATTCATACATATATATGTTTGAAAAGGGGGAGTAGCATGTTAGTTTCAGAGAGATTGGCATATTTAGCAAAGGAACAACCATCGAAAATCATTACTTCTTTTAAAGGTAGGGAGACAAGCTACGAAGATTTATTCGAGCAAGCTAAACGTCTTGCGGGATACTTTCAATCGAAAGGGTATGAGCAAGAAGACATCATAGCCGTGTATTTGATAAACTCAGATTATTTTTTGACGTGTTATTATGCCTGTCAGCTAGGTGGTTTCACGATTTTACCGATTAATACAAAGTTAACTGCACCGGAAGTAGATTATATAGTGACCCATTCTGAGGCAAAGGCCTTCATATATGATGCTCGTTTAAAGAATATATTAAACGACCTACCAGAAACGATGGATAGTTTCGAAGATGTTCTATGTTTAGGGCAGGAGGACACGCTACTCAGAGTATTAAATGATGAAAACTTATCATTTAATGAAGTAAAGGTGGATGCAAATACTACGACGGTCATCTTTTACACATCTGGTACGACTGGTAAGCCAAAAGGGGTTATGCTATCGGCAGCAAATGTTCGTGCGACCGCGAAACTTTACGTTGAAGCACTCGAATTAAACTCAACCGATCGTATGCAAATTGTAGCTCCTCTTTTTCATTGTGCAGCAAGTCATGTGTTTAGTATTCCAGTTATTTATGCTGGTGGAACTGTCGTTATTGAAGAAGGTTTTTCTCCAGAACAAACGATGGATACATTGGAGCAAGAGAAAATTACGGTCTTCTTTGGTGTGCCAGCGATGTATAGTATTTTATTGAATAGCTCTAAAATGGAAACGCTCGACTTATCTAATCTAAGATTATTTACATATGGTGCTGCTCCTATGCCATTTGAGTTAATCCGCAAAGTAAAATCACTATTCCCGGAAGTGAAAGTCCAAAATATATATGGGCAAACAGAAAACTCTCCAGCGGCAACAACATTGAAGGATCATTATGCCCTGGATAAAGTAGGATCTGTTGGAGAGCCAGTACCAGGCACACAGGTTCAAGTAGTAGATGAGCATGGCATTCCACTCTCTCCTCGTCAGGTAGGAGAAATTGTTGTAAAGGGTCCTCAGGTAATGAAGGGGTATTTAAAAAATGAGGAAGCTACGCGACAGGCAATTAGAGAAGGCTGGTTATATACCGGCGATTTAGGAAGCATGGATGAAGATGGTTTGTTATATATTGTGGATCGAAAAAAAGATATGATCATCCGCGGTGGGGAGAACGTATACCCAATAGAAGTGGAAGAGGTTCTTTATGAAATACCTGAAGTACTAGAAGCAGCTGTAATCGGTATCCCCCACAAGGTATATGGGGAGGTTCCAAAAGCGTTTGTAGTATTGAAAGAAGGCCAAGAACTGACCGCAGAAGATGTTTGGAATAAATGCTCGAAAAGTTTGGCTAAATATAAGCTACCAGTGGAGGTAGAATTTATAGATAGCTTACCACGCAATGCAAGTGGAAAAGTACTAAAAACTACATTACGAAACTAATAAAAGTGACATTCTACTTCTTAAAAGGAATAGAATGTCATTTTTTTTGTTTCTCCAAATAACTCGCTAGCTCGAGCTTGCAAAATTCATGTACAAGCGTGATCATTCAAATATAAAAAAGCTTTCGGAGAAAAAATCCGAAAGCTTTAGTGTATTGCATTATACAGCAATTACGATTTTCTTTTTCAGGAAACCAAGGGTTATAGCAGTAATAAAGGATCCCACGAGAATGGCGAATATATACATTAGTATATTTATCGCTCCCCCATCAACGAGGCCGATAACAAAAATTCCACCGTGAGGAGCCCGCAAGCCAATGTCAAACAGCATTACCAATGCACCGGTAACTGCGGCTCCGGCAACAGAAGCCGGGATAACGCGTGCCGGATCTGCTGCTGCAAACGGAATAACACCTTCTGTAATAAAGCTAGCACCGAGCACATAAGCTGTCTTGCCGGCTTCACGTTCAGTTTTTGTGAATTTATTTTTGAAAAGTGTGGTAGAAATCGCTACGCCGAGTGGCGGAACCATTCCTGCTGCCATGACAGTAGCAATGAAATTAAAGTTTTGTGCATCAAGCATAGCAATGCCGAATGTATAAGCGGCTTTATTGATAGGACCGCCCATATCAATAGCCATCATGCCCCCTAGAAGTAATCCGACAAGCACTAGATTAGTACCGCCGAGGCTTTCAAGAAAACTTGAAATGCCTGTATAGACTTTGGTCAATTCAGGATTGACTAACATCATGATTATTCCAGTAATGGCAATTGAAAACACGGGGAAGAACAATACGGGATTTAACCCTTCAAGTGAACTAGGAAGTCTTGAAAATACTTTTTTGACTAACAGCGTAACATAACCAGCGAGGAACCCGGCAATCAGTCCACCAAGAAATCCGGAACCACCACTTGCTCCTTCAACGCCTGTTACGGTAATAGCAAGCAGTCCGCCGACCATTCCAGGCGCAAATCCCGGTCGCTCAGCAATACTCATCGCGATAAATCCGGCTAGAACAGGCACCATTAGGAAGAAGGCATTGCCGCCACCAATGGTATTTAGCATAGCAGCGAATTCATTGTATTCAGGACTGTCAGGATTTGAAGCATTTATGCCCCAGAAAAACGATATGGCAATTAGAATACCCCCACCGACGACAAATGGTAGCATATTGGATACACCGTTCATTAAATGTTTGTAAAACCCGCCTTTGCCTTCACTAGAGGATGCTTCATCTTTTGATTTGTCATGCTTATAGATTGGTGCATCTTGGTTCACCGCTCGATTCAGTAAATCGTCTGTTTCGTAAATCGCTTTGCCGACAGCAGTCTGGATGACATGTTTTCCATCGAAACGAGCCATATCCACTTTGGTATCTGCTGCCACGATAATGGCTTCAGCTTCTGTAATTTCTGCTTCGGTTAGCCGATTTTTCACACCACTAGAGCCATTGGTTTCCACTTTCAGCGTAATACCAAGTTCTTTTGCGCGTTCATTGAGTTTTTCTGCCGCCATATAGGTATGGGCAATTCCTGTCGGACAGGCTGTAACCGCTAGAATCTTTTTAGCGGATGAACCAGGTACAGCCTTTTCTTCCAATGCATCTTCTGGCCCTTCGGCTTCCGCCTCTTTATCTGTAATCGCTTGCAAAACTTGCTGTTTCGAACTGGCTGCAAGAATACGTGAGCGGAATCTTTCATCCATTAAAAATGTCGCGAGTCTTGACAAGGCTTCCAGATGATCATCGTTGGCACCTTCAGAGGCTGCGATCATGAAAAACAGATGAGCGGGTTGGCCATCCAATGATTCATAGTCGAGGCCATGTTCAGATCTGCCGAATGCAATGGCTGGAGCTTTGACTGCTACTGACTTGGCATGAGGAATCGCTATACCTTCTCCGATACCTGTAGTACTCTGATTTTCACGCGCTAGGATATCCTTCAGGAACGCTTGTCGATCCACTAGTTTTCCGGCCTGTTCCAATTGTCCTGTCAACTCTTCAAGAACCTGTTGTTTTGAAGTGGCATCTAAATTCAGTATAATTGTTTCTGCTGTCAATAATTGTGTGATTTTCATCCTGTCACATCCTTTATCAGATTGGGGTGATTTCTACCTGTTTAAGTAATACTTCGACGCCTTGTTGATCGCATAAATCTGAACGGAAGGCAGTGGCGCTTCCGCTTGCAACACCGTAACGAAAAGCTATTTCAGGATCTTCGTCTTTTGAATAGGAAGCAATAAAACCAGAAACGAGCGAATCGCCTGATCCTACTGTATTGATGACAAGACCAATCGGCGCTTTTGCGCTTAAAGATAGATCTTTGGTAACAAGTAAAGCCCCGTCACCGCCCATTGAGACGATGACATGTTTGATGCCATTCTCCAAAAGCCTTTTAGCATAATAATGTGCATCATTTATATCGGTTATTTCGGTATCGAATAACTCCCCCAGTTCCTCTAGGTTCGGCTTGATCAAAAAGCAGGGTACTTTTGTCAGTTTTTTCAGCGCCGGACCGGAAGTATCAAGTACAAAATGCACTTCGTTCTCCATACAGATTTCAGCAAGGTCGAGAAAATAGCTAACTGGTATGGAATTAGGAAGACTGCCAGCAAGAATGAACCAATCTCCTTTTTTCATGGCTTTTACTTTATTTGTAAGAACCAGTAATTGTTGCTCCGTCAATTCTGGACCAGGTCCGTTTAATTCTGTTTCTTTATCTGACTTGATTTTTATATTTATCCGGGTTATTTGTGAAGTCTCAATAAAATCAGTATCTACCTCTTCTTTTTGAAGGAAATCTTCTATATATTTGCCCGTAAAGCCACCTGTAAATCCTAGTGCTTTGCTCTTAACACCAAGTCTGTTCAATACTCGTGAAACATTAATACCCTTACCGCCCGGATAGTAATACACCTCTTCTGAGCGGTTTAGTTTCCCGTTTTCGAAAGCAGGAAGGTAAACTGTATAATCGATTGATGGTGTGATTGTGCAAGTATAAATCATTCGTGCACCACCTTTACTGAAGTTTTTTTTCTGAAAATATCCAAAGTTTCTGTCGGTATACTATCGATAATTAGCATGGCGTTTTCTAGGTCCATGATTTTAGCAAAACTGACTTGATTGATTTTAGAATGATCAGCAAGCACAAAGGATTTTCTAGACAAGGAACTTGCCAATTGTTTGATCGCTGCTTCTTCAGGATCCGGTGTTGTATAACCGTATTCTTCATGAAGACCATTGACACCGAGAAAACAGATGTCAAAACGATAATTTTTTATAGCTTGTACCGTTTGAGAACCGACAAAAGCACTCGTTTTCGACTTATACAATCCTCCGGTCAAATAAGTTTTAATGCCATATTCGTTTAATGCATCAACGAGATTAAGTCCATTAGTTACGACAACCAGGTCTTTGTTCTCAAGAAATGGAATCATTTGAAAAGTAGTAGTACCAGCATCTAAAAAGATGCTGTCTCCTTTTTTGATCAGTTCTGCGGCGGCTTGTGCGACTTGGACTTTCTCGGAAAGATTCTGCGTAGATTTTTCCGTTAAGCTTTGTTCTTTTAGAATGTGCCCGGTCAGAATAGCGCCACCAAAGACACGTTCAAGTTTTTGCTGGCTTTCAAGTTCAGTTAAATCTCTTCGAATTGTCGATTCGGAAGCTGCTGTTTCTTCTACCAACTCTTGAATTTTCACTGTTCGTTTTTTTTCTAGTTTTTTTAAAATATAAGCGTGTCGCTCATTTGTTAGCAAGTAATCACCCGCTTTCTTAAATAGAGTTATATTCCTGTTAAAAATAATATTACTTGAAATATCAATCAAAATCAATCATAAACAATCACATTCATTCAAAGTCAGTCACTTATTTTTAAAAGCAGTTAAAAATCAAATCAAAAAATAAATAGAAATACAAAAATACCCCAGTTCCTAATGATTTGAGGCATTTTTGTAATAGCATTGTTGCTTTTTTAAAAATAACTACGGATAATCTGCCACCTTTATGGAAGCTTACCCTAAGCATTTAGCTACTGAGCAGTGACAAGTAACTACATTAGATTTTTATGCCGCCTATGAAAAAGTAATATCTTATGCCAATTCCAATCACTTAGAGGTAGAGGATACATATTATTGTGTTTTACTAGAAGTGTACGGAGAATGTATGATTGATTTTTACGTTTCTTTAAAAGAACAGGGTGATGAATGATAATTGTGGAAAACCACTTCTTTCTTCCTAAAGAAGAGGAAGTGAATTTTCAAAGCTATTTTGCTGTGGATAATTTACTTATGACTAGAGTAAACGATAATTCTAATGAACAATTACAAGTGAAGTATTGGGAACTATTTGATTATATGAAGCAGCATAGTATGATTCAAAAAAACGCCTGTTTTCGTGCAGTTTCAAAAGACAAACCATGACCAAACATATAAGGAGATGAGTTTAGGTGTTATTTGAGAAGTGTTATTCAATATATAAATACGGAATGTAGTTGAAAAGGAGGAAAAAGTATGTCCACTAAATATCGAGGAAATCTACAAATAGAGAAGAAAGTAATCGATAATGTCACTTTATCCTATTTAAAATTTCAAACACCTAAAGAGAATAAAGGGAATATTATTTGTTTCTTTATATTGTTATTATATATTATTGGATTGTTTCCGATAATAGGAGAAACCTTCTCAGTAACATTTTTTTTAGCTGCAATTATTCCTACAGTTATTATCTCAGTATGGGCAATAATATATTTAATTGATCCCTATAAATATGAGAAGTCCTATTATTTGTTTTTTGGCATTTACGGGGTAGTAAATACGTTTGTTTATTTTTTATGTATTGTCAAGTTGTTATATCTTGATATGAAGGTAGAAGGAAAAGTTCCTTTTATCCTTACCATGTTATTATTCATTATATTATTAGTAGGAGTAAATGTATTAAATATAAAAGCACTGAATTCAGGAACATATCACAAATTACAAAATATGAGGAGTATTAATGTAGCGTGGGTATCTATTGGTGCACTAGGGTATCTTATAGGTCAGTTTTTACTAACATTTATTTATACTGACTCCGCTTTATATACTCTATTTATAGTGTTAATTTCCTTATTGTCGATTCTAACTGCATATTTTACTGTTTATATTCATCGTTATTTTTTTATCGATAAGAATATAGAATTAGTAAAGCAAGTATATCCGACTTTCGGATTACCATTGAGTGAGAGGTATACAAATAGCAAGAGGAAAAAAAAGAAAAAGGAAACTTAATCAATCTTCAGGTGGTGAATTTAAGAGGATTTAGGAAGGGAGCAACATTAGAAATCAACGATTTAAGAATGGTTGCTATGTATAAAAATATAGCACTCTTTTCCGTAAGCGGATAGAGTGCTTTATGTGTATAATAGTATTCCTTATGTATTTTCATGAAGTGTTTTGACATTTAACTTTTCTAATTGCGTTAAGTTAATCGTATAACTGTTTTCCGTCTCTACAAATACCCCGCCATCTACTCTATTTCTTTCAGCTGTACGGATATCTGTATTCGTTTCGAATATTAAGTTATGACCACCTTTAAACCTCAGGTAAAATTTATACTTTTTAAATTCACCAGCATTACGCAATATTCTCCCTCCTTTAACGGAGTATATCATTCGTATAGATAAAGGTTAATAGATATAAGAGAGTTTAAATGGGTATATAGTTTATGAGACTTAATGAGCATGTGTTTCTTATATATTTAATTAGGTGATATTACTTAAGTAGTATATAATGAAGGGATGCTGAAAATACTGTATTAGAGAATATAAAGGAGTTTGAATCATATGGGAAACAAAACAATAAAAACTGAATTGCCAGAGAACTACGAAGAACTAAAGAAAGCAGCCAATCGTACTGCAAGCTGGAAAGCACGTTATGACGCAGTTGTTGAACTAGGGAAGTACAATCATAGTCAAGTGAAAGATATTTTAAGAACTCGACTTGCAAACGATCCAGTTTACAAAGTACAAGAGGCTGCTTTCGAAAGCTTATTAGAATTTGGAGAAGAAGCCCAGTTACCGAAGCGTAAAAAATTCGAATTATTAAAAGGAGCAAACAAAGTGTTTGTTCGCGTTAAGAAGAGCTTACCAAAAGATCATACGTTTGAAGAGTTTTTAACGAAACTAAAAAGAATGCGTATCGATGTATATGATACGTATGAAGGCGACAAAGGCGACGAATTCAAGACTTGGTTAGAAAACGAATGGTCTAAGTTATAGTAATTTCATCTGTGAATCATCTGGAGCAATTGTCGACATAGACAATTGCTTTTTTTGAAAAGATAAGAAAGTATATAAAAATGTACCGTGTACACTGGATTCATGGGACTTGAAAGAATGAATAATACTATTGATTTGCGTTTCAGGTGGTGGAACAAAGGCTAAGAGCGCCACGTCGTGTGGCAACGCCTTCGTGACCAACATCCTGTTGGCCTCCGCGGGTGAGCAATGAGCCATCACCGTCGCTCCGCGTCGATGTGATGTCTCATCTGTCTCCCTCATCCCGCTGGAGTCGCCACCTTTCACTCCAATCAATAAAGTGAGTAGTACTCGATAAGAAGATTAGCAGAGCTTATCGCTAAGACGATAAGAGTAGACAAAGTTAATATAGTGATAAAATCGACTATTGAATAAATGAGGAAGAAATGAGATCTTCTTTTATATAGTAGTAATAAGAGAATTAGGAAGTGTTTACTAAATAAAGAAGTGAGATAGCGAACGAAATTCCATCTTCAGGCCCGCACGATGCGGGTCAGGCAGTCGTTGCGAAATGTTTTTTTATTTTGCGACGAGCTTTGCGCAGGAGCACCAAGATGTCGCGTAGTTAGACTGTCATCCTCTCTCCTCAATTATTAGGATAGTATCTTTTCTCTAGTTACCAAAAAAATGAACTAACCCGTTTCTAAAAGTTGTAGAAGGGCGACGGACAGTCAATAGCCATAAGATTACCTAGAAAAAAAGATGCTGGTCGTGACTTCAGTCACGACCAGCATCTTTAAAAAATCAAATGGTAATTATATAGCAATAAATCTGTACAAAGACCTTCGAAAACAGTAGAAACAGGTTTAGATCCTAGAGGACCGGGCGTTTTTTTGCCCGGTTTTTCTTAATGAAGAAGTGCATGAAAGCTAAATTAAGCGAGACTACTGATTTGCGTTCCAGGTGAGGTACAAAGGCTAAGAGCGCAACGTCTCAAAAGTAAGGCAATCTAAGTTCGCCGCGTCCTGCGGCAACGATTGCATAACCCACCTCCTGTGGGCATCAATGCCTTCGTGACCAACATCCTGTTGGCCTTCGCGGGCGATGGCGAGCCTCCTCAGTCAGGCGCTAAGCTTCTTCCCTCGGGGGTCTCGACTTTCTCACTTATCCCGCTGAAGTCGCCACCTTGCACTCCAATGAATTAAGTGAGTAGTACTCAACAATAAAATAGAGCATAGCTTATTGCTTAGATGATAAGAGTAGTCAAAGTTAATGTGGGGATTAAACCATCCGCTTGGTTAGGAATACTAATTTTTATGAGAGAAGAAAGTGGATATCCTTTTATTTGAGTCCCTTTCATCTTTACTTATTTTAAAATAGAACAGGTATACTTATGTGTTTTATGTCCAATTTACCGATTATATAAAGCGGATTTAAGTGATTGGAGCGCAGAGCGGCGACTCCAGTGGGAATAGCAAATGTTTTCTGCACCGAAAGCGAAGCGACAGGTGCACCGAGCTGAAGACCCTGGCCTGAGCATCGCGAGGGAAGCGGCTGAAGCCGTGCCCACGGAAAACGTCCGCTCGAAGCGGAAATCAGTAGTAAATCTACATTATTATTTTTGGAGGACCTGGCTTTTTATTACCTAGCTCTTCTTATATGAATATATAATTTATTATATATACTGTTAAAGATAATATCATTCTGTTATAAATACGGCTGATAATTGATTTGAAGTACGGCAAAAATAAGTAATGTTAATAAATATTCAAAATAGATTGACAGTTAATAGTGTAGCGCATATATTTTAAGTAGATAGCTACTATTGATGATGGGATTGGAGAGACAATGATGGGTAAATTATGGGTTACACCTGAAAAGCTACGTGCTTTGTTATGTGAGCTGGTTAGCTGGGATAGTATTACGCTAACAGAGGGGGAGCAAGCATTTGCCCCTAAATTAGTAGAAAAATTCAGAGAGTTACGCTACTTTCAAGACCGTCCAAGTCTTTTACAAATGCAGGATGCGGGACTTGGAAGACAAGTAGTAACTGCCCTGTATAAACATCCAGAAGCAACAGAAACGATCGTACTGATCAGTCATTTTGATACAGTTCAGACGGAAGAGTACGGTTCATTGGAGCCTCTTGCTTATTTTCCAGAGGAGTTAACCAAAAAATTAATGGAAAATCCAGAAGAACTACCAGAAAGTGCTCGTGCTGACTTGGAAACTGGTAAGTATTTGTTTGGTCGTGGCACAATGGATATGAAAATGGGACTTGCCTTACATATGCAGTTGATTGAAAAAGCGAGTGTCGAGCAATGGCCGATTAATCTAGTTTTGACTTCTGTTCCGGATGAAGAAGTCAATTCCGCTGGTATGCGCGCTGCGGTAACTCATTTAGTACGCATACGAGAGGAATTTGGATTGACGTACAAGTTATTTTTAAATAGTGAACCGTCATTTTCTCAAAATCCTACTGACATTGCAGAGTATATTTATACAGGAACGATTGGTAAAATCATGCCAGCAGCATTGTTTTATGGTAAGGAAACGCATGTGGGAGAACCGATGAAAGGCATGACTGCTAATTATATTGCATCATTTTTGACACAGCGAATGGAATGGAATGACTCTTTCCGTGAGACCGATCTTGGGGAAAGTACGCCGTTACCAGTTTCATTGCAACAAAAAGATTTGAAAATGTCTTATTCAACACAAACACCTTACCGAGCAGTAGCCTTATATAATGTGTTTTTACTGAAACGAACAGCCTCGGAAGTAATGGATTTGTTCGAGCAAGTTGCTGAAGATGCTATGCAAGCACTAAACGAAAATTATTCAATGATTTGTGAACGTGAACAAGTAACTGGGATTGGGTCAGTGAAAGTTTTACGCTATGAGGAACTGCTTACCTATGCAAATAAAAAATTAGGAACAGAACAAGTTGAGCAACTAAAACAACAAACACTGACAAATGAGCAATGGGATGACAGAGAAAAATCACTTCGTATTGTAGATGACCTGATGATCCAATGCCAAGAGCTAGCACCTGCGACAGTTATTCTATTTGCGCCACCTTACTATCCAGCAGTTAACACGTCTAAAGATACACTAATAGTAGAAATAGTGGCATTGATGAAACAATCAGCTCTATCATTTAATAATAAAGTGGATCAAATCCACTATTTCAATGGAATTTGTGATTTAAGCTATGTGAACTATGAGGATGAAGGTAAGGGCTGGACTGCATTTGAAAATAATACACCTGTATGGGGAGACACATACAGTATTCCATTTGACGATATGGCGGAGTTAAAAGGACCTGTTCTAAACGTTGGACCCTTCGGTAAAGACGCCCATCAAAAAACAGAACGACTCCATTTAGACAGTGCATTTGTAGAGATGCCAGTCATGTTAGAAACATTAATAAAAAGTTTGTTTTAAGCATACTAACAAGACTTCCTAAAAATGGGAAGTCTTTTCTATAAAGATAAAGTATATAAAATTGTACTGTTTACACTGTGTTTTATGGGCGAAAGAATAAATAAAAAATTAACAGGTGTTGTAAGAAAAAACCGAGCAAATAACGCCCGGAAACGCCATAAGATTACCGAAAAAAGGGATGCTGGTTGGTTGTGATGCACGTCACAACCAACCAGCATCTCTAAAAATTCAATCGGTAATCATATAGCAAAACGTCTGTCCAAAGCCCTTCAAATATGATAGAAACGGGTTTTGAACTAAAGGATTGGGCATGTGCCCGGTTTTACTAATTCGCATTGAACTTTCGATTAATTTCTCTAAAGGATGATATACTTATCAAGGGAGAAATTATCCAATCGTACTTTGGGTTCTTTCGTTGGAGAGAAGAAAATAAAAAATATCGACTATCACAAATATGTAATTTGTCGGACTTTTTTGTATGTTCATAAGTTTTTGTTTATAAACATGTTGAAAAAATAATGTTTTTTGGAGATAATAAAACTAATAGTTTTTTTACGATAGGAGTAATAGGATGGAAAAAACAATCAGAACAAATCTAGAACATAAAAGTAGAGCAAATGACTATGTGCATGAAGTATTCGAATTAGTAAAGGACAGAAATCAAGGCGAAAAAGAATTTTTACAGGCAACACGTGAAATTTTTGATTCACTAAGACCTGTATTTCTAAAGCACCCTGAATATATACATAATGGAATATTAGAACGTATTACGGAACCTGATCGAGTTATCACGTTTCGAGTGGCATGGGAAGATGACATTGGAAAAGTTCAGGTCAACCGTGGTTTCCGCGTTCAATTTAATAATAGCTTAGGACCTTATAAGGGTGGAATTCGTTTTCATCCGACAGTTAATAGTAGTATTATGAAATTTTTGGCCTTCGAGCAGACCTTTAAAAATGCTTTGACAGGACAGCCGATTGGTGCAGGTAAAGGTGGGTCCGATTTTAATCCAAAAGGAAAGTCAGAACGTGAAATAATGCGATTTACGCAAAGTTTTATAACCGAGTTAAGCAAATATATCGGTCCAGATATGGATGTACCTGCTGGAGATATAGGCGTAGGAAAGAGAGAAATTGGTTATATGTTCGGCCAGTATAATCGTTTAAAAGGTGGTTATGAGGCGGGAGTATTTACGGGGAAAGACCCAAATCACGGAGGAAGCTTAGGTAGAAAAGAGGCTACAGGTTACGGCACCGTCTATTTTGTAGAAGAAATGCTGAAGACGAAAAAAGATAGCTTTAAAGGGAAAAAAGTAGTCGTTTCCGGATCGGGGAACGTAGCAATATACGCAATGGAAAAGGCTATAGAGCTTGGGGCAATAGTGCTAGCATGTAGTGACTCTACTGGCTATATTTATGATCCTAAGGGTATTGACGTAGAAACGATTAAACAGTTAAAAGAATTTGATAGTCAACGTATTAAAGAATATACAAAGACTCATCCAAATGCTATCTATCATGATGGTTGCAAGGATATATGGTCGGTAGCCTGTGATATTGCTTTACCTTGCGCGACTCAAAATGAAATGGACAAAGATGATGCTATTTTGTTAATTCAAAACGGGGTAAAGGCAGTAGGGGAAGGCGCTAACATGCCTTGTACAGAAGAAGCCATTCTTGCCTTCCAAGCAAAAGGGGTTTTATTTGCCCCAGCCAAAGCTGCAAATGCTGGTGGAGTTGCTGTTTCTGCTATGGAAATGTCGCAAAATAGTATGCGCTTGTCGTGGACGGTTGAAGAAGTTGATGAAAAGTTGAAGGCTGTGATGAAGAATATATACACTAGCTGCTTTAATGCTGCAGAAAGTTACGGACATCCAGGTAATTTTGTAATAGGAGCAAATATAGCTGGATTCCTTAAAGTAGCGGACGCAATGGTTGCGCACGGAATTCATTAATAAGAAAAAGGAGCAGTTCATTGAACTGCTCCTTTTTCCTATTTGATAGATGAATGAATAATATTTAAATGACCCGTTTCCACTGGGTTCATAAAACTATAAATATGAATAATCCGACTGATTTCCGTTACATGTTGAGAACAAAGGCTAAGGGGGCCACGTCTCAAAAGGAAGGCAATCTAAGATCGCCGAGTCCTGCTGCAATCCTGTTGGCCTCCGCGGGCGAGGCCAAGCCTCCTCAGTCAGGCGATTTGCTTCTTCCCTGCGGGGTCTCGACTTTCTCGCTTATCCCGCTGGAGTCGCGCCACATTTCACTCCAATCAATTAAGTGAGTAGTACTCAACTATTAGATAGAGCATAGCTTCCCGCTTAGATAATAATAGTAGTCAAAGGTAATATAGGGATTAAACGGTCTTTTTAATTGGGCTATTATTCTGTAATGTAGAAAGTGGATTTTCTTTTATCTAAGTCCCTTTCAGCCTTACTTATTTTAAGAGAAAACATGTATATTTAAGTGGATTAATATCCAACCATATAAAGTGGGTATAGTTGATTGGAGCGCAGAGCGGCGTCTCCAGTGGGAATAGCGCGAGCTGAAGACCCTGGACTGAGCATCGCGAGGGAAGCGGCTGAAGCCGTGCCCACGGAAAGCGTCCGATCGGAGCGGAAATCATTAGATCGCTAAATTCTTTAAAGTATTTACCACTCTTTAACAAAAGGAGCAGTTCTCTAAATTGAGAACTGCTCCTTTTGTTTGTTTACTTAAATTTTAAATTTACCTACGATCTGTTTTAACTGTTGTGCAATTTCATTTGTTTCATTTGAACTGATCGCAATTTCATCAATGGAAGCAGTTGTTTCTTCTGTTGCTGCTGAAATAGTTGTAGTAACCTCTTCAATCCCTCTTATCGACTCGGTAAGCTGATTGATCAATTCTACGACCCGTTTCGAATTATCTGCCTCTGTAGTTGTCATCTCTGAAATCATCGATATCTCTTCGACGGTTTTTGCAACTGCTGTCGAAATATCACTTAATGATTGAGATGTTTGAAGGACAGTGGAAGAGCCTGTTTCGATTAATTTCGTACTTTCTTTTGTAGAGTCCACTACTAGCTTAATACTTTCTGTAATGTCCTTAATTATTGATTCGACTTGACCTACTTCTGTATTTGATTGTTCAGCTAGTTTTCTAACTTCCTCGGCTACTACTGCAAAACCTTTACCGTGTTCACCAGCGCGAGCTGCCTCAATCGAAGCGTTAAGTGCTAGTAAATTAGTTTGTGCTGCAATTGCTGAGATAGAGCCAGTAATTTGTTGAATCTTTGTTGTAGCCTCATTTAGACGTCCTATTGTTTCACTTGTTTCAATAGAAGCAGATCGGATTTTATCCATATCACGACTAATTTCACTCGCACGAGTTAGGCCTTCTTCGGCAGTTTGCATCGTTGTTTTGGAATTTATCACACTTGTATCTGCACGTTCTTTTGAAATTTGTAAGTCTTGTGCTAGATTTTTCAAGATATCGGAGGATCGTTCTGCTGTAAGCGTTCCGTCCGACACTGATATGGCAGTTTCACTCATATTAGTTGATATCTGATGTGCTGCATCTTTCATTTCATTTAGGGAAATAGAGTTGTTCTCCACATTATTCGTTAATTGAACGGAAGTTGTTTGAATCGTTCCGATAATATCTCGTAAGTTAGACGCTAATGTATTCAATGTTCTACTTAAATCCCCAACCTCATCTTTACTTGTGAAATGCGTGTCTTGTACTGTTAAATTACCTTTTGCAATTTCACCAGCATGTGCTATAAGTGCTGAAAGTGGCTTCGTTTTTCTTCTTATTAAATATAGTGTAACTAATGATGCTAATATTAAGGGAATTAAGCTAATAAGTATTCCTCCACTAACAACATCCCAAGTACGGTCTTTAACAATAGATGCGTCAAAATCAATGACGCTAATTGCGATAATACTCTTAGAAGGATCATGATCTTCAAAAATAGGTGCATAGCCAGAAAGTCTTTCTAATCCAGCGGACTCATAAGCCTCAGAGTATGTAGCGTGTTTCATTTCTATTAACATTGCAATGGCTTCCTCATCTATATAATACTGATCCCCAGCCTTAAAGCCATGTTCCTTTAAATTGTCATCCATAGCGAGTAACTTACCATCTAAATCTAATATGTACTGTGTTTCAAAAATATCTTTATGGGCAATCGTCCAATTTAGTTGCTGACCAACTTTATCAATGGCTGAAGTATCCCCAGCAATAATCTTTTTAACATCATCAGGTTGAATCAATCCAGTAGTAATATTGGCGCACCCATAAGCTTCAATACCAGCTGCCTTGTACAGTTCGTCATACGCAGTATTGTAAGTGGCAACCGATGTGATTACTAGCATCGATGCAATTATCCCTACAATGATCATTCCTAAATGCATAGTTAAAGTATTTTTCATTTTAAACTCTCTCCTGTCTAACTTTCCAAAAACATATATAACATATTTATACCATAAAGAGAGGTAGAAAAGATACAGTTTTATCAGTAAACAAAACGGGTATATATAACCAATTAAATACCAGGTGTTAACTATTGGCCGTGGTTTAGATGTTGAAAATAATCGAATTGTGACAGTAATTAGAACTAAAACATGTATAGTAGATTCTGACTAAGAGAGTTTATTACATAAAGTCTGTAACGTTAATGTTACACAACTGTAAAATTAGTTTTGATTAAGAGATGTTAGTATGGGTATAGAGAAATTTTCAGAACACATTTTGGTTTAAATTTTTCAATACACATCTTTGGAGGAACATAATATTGACTTCTTTGTTTAAGAAAATCATTACCATCTTTAGTTTAACTGTAGTTTTAGCCGCGGGAACATTTGCAGGAAATACAGAAGCAGCAAGCACTGTAGCATCCACTGAAATAGTATCTAGTGCGAAAAGTTTAGTAGGAATTAAATATCGTTATGGTGGGACAACGAAGGCTGGTTTTGATTGTTCAGGTTATATCGGATATGTTTATAAAAGTAAAGGCGTAAACTTACCAAGAACTGCAGCAGGAATGTACAACAGTGGGGTAACTGTTAAAAAAGCAAATTTAACAGTGGGAGATTTAGTTTTCTTCAATACATCTGGTAAAGGCGTATCTCATGCTGGAATATACATAGGTAGTGGTAAATTCATCCATGCTTCATCCTCTAAAGGCGTTCGAATTGATAAATTAAATGATCCTTATTACTGGGGTAAAAAATACGTTGGTGCTAAAAGAGTAGCAACAGTAACAGTAGCAAAAAAATAATCCTAAAATTAAAAACCGTTTCAGCGATTTGCTGAAACGGTTTTTTAAAGTTAATATTGAGTGATTTTGATGGTATTTAGTATAGGTTTTATATATATGTATATCATAATTAGATAAAATGTTTAAAATTTTTTGAAAATAATATTTAAAAAGGTATTTCTAATTTCTGCAAAAGTAGTATAATTGCATATAATATATTGCATGTTTAAAATTGATGCAATTTACTAATATTAATTGATTGGGGAAACACACTATGAATAGTCTAAAAATTCAATTTACTAAAAATGAAATGAAAAATGAAAAAACTCCAGCAGAGCAACTCGTGTTTGGAACCAAATTTACAGATCATATGTTTATCGTTGATTATACAGCAGGAACAGGTTGGCACGATCACCGCATCATCCCTTATCAGCCACTTGCATTAGATCCATCTGCATCTATATTACATTATGGACAAACGATTTTTGAAGGAATGAAAGCTTATCTATCAGAGGATGGTATCGTTCGCTTGTTCCGTCCAGAACAAAACATGAAACGTATGAATATTTCGGCTGATCGCCTCAGCATGCCGCCAATAGACGAAAGGTTAGCTATTGAGGCTTTAAAACAGCTAATTGAAATTGATAAAGAGTGGATTCCTAAGGAGCCAGGAACATCTCTTTATATCAGACCTTTTATGATTGCAACAGAAGCTCATCTTGGAGTATCCGCTTCTAAAACATATAGCTTCATTATCATCATGTCGCCGGTTGGCTCTTATTATAAAGAAGGAATTCATCCAGTGAAGATATTAGTGGAAAGTGAATATGTTCGGGCAGTTGCCGGTGGAACAGGAACAGCTAAAACCGCTGGTAACTATGCATCTAGCTTAAAAGCACAAGAGGTTGCGGATCGTGAAGGGTACGCTCAGGTACTTTGGTTAGATGGGTTAGAGAGAAAATACATTGAAGAAGTAGGAAGCATGAATGTATTTTTCAAAATTGACGGAGAGGTAGTTACTCCAGCTTTAAATGGAAGTATTTTAGATGGAATTACGAGAAAATCTATCATTGAATTATTAAAACACTGGGATGTTCCAATTACAGAACGTAAAGTTTCAATGGAAGAAATTCGTGAAGCTTACTTGAACGGTAAACTGGACGAAGCTTTCGGAACAGGAACTGCAGCTGTTATTTCACCGATCGGAGAGCTACGCTGGAAAGGTGAGTTATTCTTCGTGAATAACGGTGAAACAGGAGAGCTTTCCCAAAAATTATATGATACATTAACTGGAATTCAACGTGGTATTATCGAAGATCCGTTTGGCTGGGTAGTTGAGTTATAAAAATAATATATAACATGTCGCTTCTCTTCATCGAGAGGCGATCATTTTGTTTAAATAGAACGGAGAATTGCGATGAAACCACTAATTGGTATTTGTGCAAACTATTTATCAGATGACACAGCAGGTTTGGCAGCTGGTATAGGCGCAAAAAATCAAGAATGGCAAATGCTTGCAGATGATTATATTGTTGCTATTGAGCGAGCAGGAGGAGTACCAGTAATATTGCCAGTCACAAAAGATATAGAAACTTTGACCCCTCTGCTAGAAAAGTTAGATGGAATATTATTTTCAGGGGGCTCTGATATTGACCCTAATTTGTATGGTGAATACCCTATATTTGGTTTAGGATTTATTGAACCAAGAAGAGATTTACATGAACTTAAACTTGCTCAGAAAGTGTTAACGGAAATGAATATTCCAGTTTTTGGTATATGTCGTGGAATGCAGTTGCTCACAGTAGCAACTGGCGGTACATTATACCAGGATTTAGCATCTCAAAAACCAGAAGGAATCAATCATTCCGTGCCAAAAGCAATTAAACATCACTCATTCCATCCAGTGCAAATTGAAAATGGCTCTATATTAAATAGTATTTTTGAAAGTGTTGAACTGAGAGTAAATAGTTTCCATCACCAGGCAGTAAAAGAGCTAGGTAAAGGGTTTAAATCTACTATGACTGCTCCTGATGAAATTATAGAAGGAATGGAATGGGAAGAGTCGAGCCGATTTGTTGTAGCCGTTCAATGGCATCCGGAAATGATGGAAGGACAAGTTGATACAGTGCGTCCGATTTTTAATGCTTTCATTGAGGCAAGTAAAATGAATGCCGGGGCTATCGAATTAGTCCCAACCCAAGAAATAATAGCATAATAATTGTATAGAAATCCTTCCTATGTCAAAGTATATTGACGATGGAAGGATTTTTCTACTTCCATTTGAATGTTATCGCAGTAAACATTATAACTTTCCATCTTTAGTTCAGGATAATTTTTTATCAAACTAGGTAATAAATATGTATTTATATAAGTAGGTTTGCCCTTTTTTTCATCCACATAAAACGGATAGGAACTATATGGGTAATTCTCCAACTTAACTGAAATTGTTCTTTGTGAATATAGATGATTTTGATGTATATACTTGCTCACTTTTAATAATTCCTTTGGGTCAGAAATCAGATTAGTGTAATATCTAGTTTCATATAATTGACCGTTGTATTTGTACTTTCGCTTAAAATAATCGGAGTATTGCATATTAATAAAAATTAACACTTCCGAAAGTGGAACTTTAGGAGAACGTATAAGTAAATGATAGTGGTTATTCATAATACTATAAGCAATGATTGTAAAGGAGTAAATGGTATTTGCCTGCCCGAGCGTATGAGTAAAGAACTTGAAATCCCCTTTAGTAATAAAAATTGGTTGTTTATTATTACCACGCATCGTAATATGATAAAAAACTTCTGGTTGCCAAACCTTTCGGATATTGTCCATAAGAACTTCCCCTCCTCTATATTGACAACACCATATAATAAAATACAACAAACAACAATTGTCACAATTCATTATTATAAACAACAATTCCATTCTTGATTCAAAAATGCTATCAAAATTCAATTTTCACCCGATAATAGCCATTAAAATAAAATTTTCTACAAATGAGTTTGATACAAGACAAGGATGATTAGTTGTTCACCTTTTCCTTTTTAAACTCTTTTTTGAAACTGCTGTCGCTTCATATTGTGTGATAAAATAGGGGAAAAGGAGTGTTTCCATGAAGGACAAGGTGTTAATTATAGAAGATGAAAAAAATATTGCACGTGTTCTTCAGTTAGAGCTAGAGTTTGAGGGATACGCTGTGGATATTGCATATACAGGAACAGACGGATTGATAAAATATCGGGAGGAGAAATGGGATTTAGTGTTACTGGATTTAATGCTTCCTGGCTTAAATGGACTGGACGTATTAAGACGAATTCGTGCGACCGAAGATGAAACGCCTGTAATTTTGCTAACTGCAAAAAATAATACAGATGATAAAGTGACTGGTTTAGATCTGGGAGCGAATGATTATGTGACGAAACCTTTCGAAATTGAAGAGTTGCTAGCTCGTGTACGTTCAGCAATTCGTTTTGCTAAAGTCCTTACTCCAATTCCTGTTCAAGATGAAAATGTACATGTATTTCATTCACTTTTACTGAATGTACAAACGCGTGAAATTACTAATTCAGGAGTGTCTATTAATCTGACTCCTCGCGAATATGATTTATTGTTATATATGATGAAGCACCCTAACCAAGTGTTGACACGAGAGCAGCTTCTGGATGCTGTTTGGGGATTCGATTATTATGGAGATACGAATGTTGTAGATGTTTATATACGCTACGTTCGGAAAAAGTTAGATGATGATCAGCAATCTTCTTATATACAAACCGTCCGCGGCGTCGGATATGTACTAAAGGAGCAAAAGAATGAAGCTTAAAACGAAAATACATCTATTTTCTACCCTACTGACGTTACTAATCATAGGTTTAATGAATATAGGTGTATATTTTTTATTTGAAGGAATGGCTTTTGATTCGGAATATACTCAGCTTAACTCGGATGTAGATGAAATGATCGGGGCATTAAGTAAGATGCAAACAAAGGACGACCCTGCAACTATCTTACGTACTTATATACCGCCTAGAGGTGGAGTGCGGATCTTAGATAGTAAAGAAGAACTACAATTAGTCGTTCAATCAATTGAAGAAATAACAACCTATCAACCACACTTTGAAGTGGATGAACGTTACTCCATTGGAATGCTCGATGGTTCACCTGTTTTAACGATAACTAAACCTGTTATTTGGTCGGATGGGAAAGTCGTAGAAGTACAGACGATGAAACAATTATTGGATGTAGGAAAAAATTTAGATTTCCTTCGTCTTATTTTGGTTGCTGTAACTCTAATCGGGATGTTATTGATGACTGCTTCAAGTATAATGTTAGGGAAAATTATAACTAATCCTATTAATAAATTAATAAATACAATGTCTCATAGTAGAATTTCAGGGAAATATGAAAAAATAGCAGTTCGTCCAAATAAAAAAGACGAAATGGCTCAAATGGGCATTGCTTTTAATGAAATGATGGAACAGCTGGAGCAAAATTTTAATAAGCAGGAGCAGTTTGTATCTGATGCTTCTCACGAATTAAAAACACCATTAACTGTTATTGAAAGCTACGCTAAACTATTGTCTAGACATGGTTTTGGTAATACCGAAATTGCGGAAGAGTCCGTCCAGGCAATTATTAACGAAACGAGTAGAATGAAAGAAATGGTGTCACAAATGCTAGTTTTGGCAACAAGTAAAGGAAAACAAAAAAATAAAAATGATTTGATCGATGTGAAAGTTAAAGTGGAAGAAACATTACAGTCAATGAGAACTTCTTATAATCGGAACTTTTTATTAAAAGGTGATGGTCCATTTTATGTCAATACGGATACAGAACAGCTTCGACAGTTACTTTTTATCATTTTAGATAATGCTCGGAAATATAGCGAAAAAGATATAAAGACAACTATTAAAGAAAACGAGGAAGGAACAACTATCTCCATCATGGATTATGGAGATGGTATTCCTAAAAAAGACTTGGATCGAATTTTTGATCGGTTTTACCGGGTTGATGAAGCGCGAAATCGTAAAACAGGAGGGACTGGACTTGGGATGGCTATTGCAAAAGGTATTGCAGATCGCCTCCCGGCAACACTAACCATCCAAAGTACGGTAGGATTTGGTACAACCATCCATATTTTTCTTCCTTCTAATCAAATTCTCATCGATTTTTAATGTTCGTCACTTAAGATGAATATGAGGGGGAGTGCGTGAATGAAATTTACTAAAATGAAAAGATTTATTATCGTTTGTATAGTTACAATCGGTATCGTAGTAATTGTATTCATAGTCAGTACTGACTCAAATAAAATACCTATAACTGAAAAGAACGTCCGCACCCAACTCGAGCAAATGTATGATGCAGAAGTAGCAGAAGTGAAGAAAAATGATGATGTTTATGAGGCAATAATTGCAAAAAGTGGACAAGTGTATTTAGTAGAAATGAGTGCCACTACCGGTAATGTGAATTCGTTGGAACACACGGATGAATTCATCATTGAAGAAGTACCGGTTATGACCAAGACAACTAATGGACAATTTGATGAGGGACCTGAAATAAGTCAGAAATCTACAATGCCATCCTCACAAGTAGAAATAGTTGAAAGTAATATAGTTTCTTCTAATGGTACTACTAAATTAGTTATTATTGAAAAACCTAAGGCATCATCCCCGAAAGTAAAAATTGTGGAGAATCCAAATGTTGTGGAAAATAAAAAATCAAAAAAAACAGGTACTAAAAAAGAAGCAAAAGCAGAAGAAAAACCTATCAAACAAGCGATTAAAGACGCTTTTAAAGAAGTGCTGGCAGCTGAAACTAGTAAACCGGTAGAGTCTTCTAAAGAAGAGTCTAAAAAAGAAACAAAAACAGAGGAAACAACTAAAACTGAGGTTGCTAAAATAGATGCAGTTAAGGCAGAAGTAAGTAAATCTGAGACAAATAAAGTAGAGTTAGAAAAAATTGAACCACCTAAAACAACTACTTCAAAAACAGAAGCAGCTAAAACAGAAACTACTAAAAGTGAAACGACCGTAAAGACCGAAAGTTCGAAAACAGAAGAACAAAAAAATACGGAGAAAAGTGAACTTTCTGTAGTAGTTAAAACAGAAGAAAAAAAGACGGAAGTTACTGAAAAGCCGATTACTGTTCTAATCACTGGCGATGAAGCCTTAAAGATAGCCCAGCAACAGCAAAAGGGTACAGTAGAAAATAACTCCTTTGTGAAGACGAATGAGGGTGGTTATTACTTAATTGTAATGACAGCTACTAAAACAGAAGAAAGTGTGAAAGAAAAGAAAACGAAAGCAACTATTCAGGTACATGCAATCTCAGGAAAAATACTTTCTGTGACTTGGGAATAAGTTTCTCATCAAATTCTAATAAAACTCTAGTGGTATTCTCATTTAAATCCTTTATGATAAAAATAACAAATGAATAGCACTTCAAATTGTTGTTGAACGAGTTTGAAGGAAACAAGTTCAGGCAACTCAGCATAATAGGGGAACGATCTTACGGCGATCAAAGCGATAAACGAAACGAACGAAGGTAATACTGTTTACGGCGTAATAATATAATTCTTGTGCGATAACAAGGGGAAATGCACCTCACTCTACAATTCCCCGTAGAGTGAGGTGTTTTTTGTATGTATTCTTTCATAACATCTATACACCTAAAATATGATGATTGCCCTTAAAAACGGAGATATAGCCCATAACCGGACAAACTAAATCCACATAGGTCAAAAAAGCACTTGTGTACTGTTTATAGACAGTACGCAAGTGCTTTCATCATTATCAAGCAGTTTTCAACAAATGTACGGTAAACTCATTGCCTTTATATAGTTTACCTAACCGCACAAAAATTTTCATACCTCGAGACAACTTTTATTATTTACGTTTGTTACGTTTTTTAGTGATACGACCAAGTGCAAATGCACCAGCAGCAAGACCAATCATTGTATTCGTGTTTTTATTGAAAACTTGTTTTACAACTAGGTTCATATTTGCAGGACGCTCAGCAAGACGACGCATGAAGTAACCGTACCAATCTTGTCCAAATGGTACATATGTGCAGAAGTTATAGCCTTCGTTTGCAAGTTGTTGTTGCATGTCAGTGCGGAAACCATATAACATTTGGAACTCAAACTTATCATTAGAGATATTATTATCCTTTATGAATTGTTTAACATGGTTAATCACATTATGATCATGAGTAGCGATAGAAGTGAATTTACCATTTAATAAATGCCATTCTATTAGCTCTACATAGTTTTTATCAATTTCTTCTTTTGTTTGGTAAGCGTATTCAGCAGGCTCTTTATAAGCACCTTTTACGATACGTAGGCGGAAATTTTTATACTTTTGAATATCTTCTGAAGCTCGATAAAAGTATGCTTGAATTACAGTACCAACATTATCATAGTCTTTTGAAAGCTCATCCAAAATATCAAAAGAGGGCTGTAAGTGTTTGGTGGATTCCATGTCAATATTGATAAACGTGCCATATTTATGTGCGATTTCTACTATTTCTTTTAAGTTGTTAAATGTGAATTCATAATCAATATCTAAACCAAGCTGTGATGGTTTTAACGAAATATGTGCATCTACTTGATGCTTCTCAATTGCTTCGATTACTGCGATAATTTGTTCTTTGGCAGCTAATGCTTCTTCTTTCTCGAAAACAAATTCCCCTAAATTATCTACTGTACAAGAGATACCCATTGCATTTAGTTTTTTTATGCTCTCAATTGTTTCTTCAATGTTTGTTCCAGCAACAACATGCTGTGCACCCATTTTTAAACCATATTTTTTTGCCGCACCATTTAGTACTTGATTTTCAGACAAAGCCATAAAAATATCTTTTAACATTGTAATGCTCCTATCTCTGTTTTGATGCTTCATTATACCACAAATTCCGCTGGCAATAGCATTCATTTAACTGTAGTTCGACATAATATTATAAACTATTTTTATATTGTAAATATATAAATCTTTACGTCTAATTATCAGAAAATTAACTTGCCATTTATAAAGTAGTAAGTTAACTTTGGTATAGTGAGTAATTTTCACTTATCTTTAAAAATTATTTATTCAAAACAATTTCAGGAGGTAGGACATGCGGAATAATAAGATTAAAAAGTCAGTTGTAGCAGCAGTAATTACAACATCATTATTTTCTGTTTCAAGCGTTTCATTTGCAAATAGTTCACTACAAGAGGTAGTTGACCATGCAAGGCAAGATATTAAGAACTCTGCTTATTCCTATGTAGTCCCAGCACAAGCTGGAAAACTTTCGACTAGTAAGGACTTATACCCCGCTTTGAACACCGCAAAAGCAAGTTACCAAAAAGCAAGAAATGAAATTATTAAATCCAATGTAAAAAACAAAGATTTATTACTTAAAAATTTAGATGAATTATATAATGAACATGTAACTAAAGGTATTGTTCCTTATATTGATGCTTATAACTATGCGGACAAATACTTAGATCCAATTATGAAAGAAATTAAACAAGCAGAAGCAATTAAAGATTGGGACAAGTTAGAAAAGGCTTATCATAAACTTTCTGTACAATTGAAAACACGTACCGCTATCCTGTATCGTTTTACAGGAAAAGCTCCTCGTGATCTACTATTAGTGCAATATAAAAATCCTGCAAATCAAAAGCGTGATGAGCTCATGGTACCAGTTACTATATTTATGAAGACGAAAGAGGCAGAAGCATACTTAGCAGCAAACAAAAAAGATGAAGCTGTAAAAGTAATGGAATCTATTAACCTATTAATAGAAAAACTACCAAGCACTTCTTCTCCAATTATCAAAGAATTACTTGCATACGTTGAGAATATTAGTGCTCAAACAAAAGCAGGTTTTACGCTATCTTTAATGCATGTAAATGATACACATGCACGTACAACACAAGCACCTAAACGTTTAACGGCTATAAAAGAAGTAAGAGCTGAAAATCCTTCTACATTGCTAATTGATGCAGGAGATGTATTCTCAGGTACTTTATATTTCAATGAGTTCAAAGGTCAAGCAGATTTAGAGTTAATGAAGTTAATGGATTATGATGTAATGACATTTGGTAATCATGAGTTTGACTTAGGAAACGATCCTGAAGGGCATAAAGCACTAAAAGAATTTATCGAGAAATCTAATTTCCCATTTGTTAGCTCGAACGTTGATTTTTCTAAAGATGTGAATCTAAAAGGATTATTTAATGTGAATGTTTCATCTAATCCAAAAGATGGACAAATTTACAGCGGAATTATTAAGGAAGTAGACGGCCAAAAGATTGGATTGTTTGGTCTAACTACTGCTGAAACTGCTACTATATCTAGTCCGAAAGATGTAACTTTTACGGAGTATATCAAAGCAGCACAAACAATGGTTGATGAATTTAAGAAACAAGGTGTCAATAAAGTTGTTGCGGTTACTCATATTGGATATGATGACAATCCAACAGTAGATAATGATTTAATGTTAGCTGCTGCTGTCAATGGTATTGATGTAATCGTTGGTGGACATAGTCATACTAAATTAGAGAAGCCTGTATTAGTTGATAAAGATAGCACTGGTAAGAAAAAGGATCCTACTATTATCGTACAAGCTTCACAATATAGTGAATTCCTAGGAACACTAGATGTGGACTTTGATGGAGAAGGTAAAGTAATAGGGCACGCAGGAAAACTAATTGAGATTAAAGACCAAGTAGCAGATCCTACTGCGGCTGCTCTATTAAAAACGTATTCAAGTAAAATAGATACAATTAATAAAACAGAAATTGGTGTAAATGCAGTAGAAGAATTGCAAACCCCACGTACCGATGGTGATGATACAAAGCCAAGCGTTCGTAAAAACGAGACTGCTTTAGGAAATATTATTACAGATGGTATGCTTTTGAAAGCAAAAAAATACGATAATAAAGTTATTATGGCGTTTCAAAATGGTGGAGGAATCCGTGCTGAAATCGGACAAGGACCAATTACAGTAGGTGAGGTTATTACGGTGCTTCCATTTGGTAATACGTTAGCAACGATGGAAATAACAGGAGCAGAATTAAAATCTGCATTTGAAATCAGTTTTAAAAGTTATCCAAAAGAAAATGGCGGATTCTTACACGTTGCAGGAGCAAAAGTGGAATTCGATTCTTCAAAACCTGCTGGTGAACGAGTAGTATCAATTAAATACAAGGCAGAAGATGGGTCATTTGTAGATATTAAAAATGAAGAAAAGTATAAAGTAGCGACCAATGCATTTACGGCTAAAGGCGGCGATGGCTATGATGTGTTTGCGAATATTTACAAAGAAGGTCGTGTAACAGACCTAGGTCTTTCAGATTGGGAAAACCTTCAAGAACAATTACAATTATTAAAAACTGTTAATAATAAAACAGAAGGTCGCATTGTTGACGTGAAAAAGTAAAGAGAAATTAATCCTTTCGCTATTAATCTAGCGAAAGGATTTTTTTAACCAAAAATGATGAAAATATTTAAATACTAGCATATTCAACATATAACGTTCTATCTCTGTCCAATTTGGCTTGACGCAAATTATATACCCTTTCGGTACTTCTACAAAACCGTCCACCACTATTATTTCCGGGGAAATGATATTGTCATCTAGAGTAAGAATTCCTGTCTGCCCTGAGAGGAATGCTAGGAAACGAGCCCCAACCAGTATTCCCATTGTCGTTTTCAAGTGGCACATCGTCATTTTTTTAGTCCTCTAGTTAATGATCATTCAACTTATCACGTTCCAGCTCCTAAAATAAATCAAAAAAACCCTACAATTGTAGGGGCCATGTTTGTGGAGCTGACTCCTCTTTCTCCATATCCATTGGCGAAAGAGGAGCTCCCTCCCAAATCATCTGAAGGGAAGCTTGTATATCTAAGTCATTTCTATACGCCATTTCTTCTGGTTCAACTGGATTTACGTTAATAGAAAATCTCCTCCTCATACCCTTTCTATTAGTATATTAACCAAAAATAAAAAATGACATGAAACATAAAAAAATTTTGAGGTCCAAAATCGCTACAAAAATGAATTCTTAGATCGAAAAGGTTGTAGAAATTCCATAGTTGCATTTAAAAATTAATTCTGACAATTGAATTAACTTAATGAGTAGATAAAATAGAGGAAATGAAAGGAGTGGATAAGCGATGACTGTTGAATATCTAGTTCAAGTAATGAATCGCAGTTTACAAAAAGTAGAGGAAACAGTTGAGCAGGTAGAACGTCATACAAATATGTCAAAGGCAGATCAGCATCAAATTATGCAAGCAGTTTTAGAGCTAAGTGACCGGATAAAATTACTCGAAATGCATGTAGATATAAACAAACGTGAAAGAACTCACTAGCTGCTCTCCAAATTTAACTTGAGTAACTTTTATTGAAACATTTGCACATGAACTCCAAAAAGATTGACATACTACCAAATATGATGTAAATTACCAAATGAACGAACATTATAGTTCGTATTGTAATAAATATTCGTATTTGGGAGTGTAATTGATGGATAATGTATTTGATTATGAAGATATTCAGCTAATTCCGGCAAAATGTGTGGTTAATAGTAGATCGGAATGTGATACTACAGTCACACTTGGAGGACATACTTTTAAATTGCCAGTAGTACCTGCTAATATGCAGACAATTATAGATGAAAACATTGCAAATTATTTAGCGGAGAATGGTTACTTTTATATTATGCATCGCTTCGAACCGCAAAAACGTACTGCGTTCATTAAGAGTATGCAATCACGTGGGTTAATTGCTTCTATAAGTGTGGGTGTCAAAGAGGAAGAATACCTATTTGTAGAGCAGTTAGCGAAAGAGAATCTGGTACCTGAATTCATTACGATAGATATAGCACATGGTCATTCTAATGCCGTTATTAACATGATCAAACATCTTAAAGAATATTTACCGAAGAGCTTTGTCATCGCTGGTAATGTAGGTACTCCAGAAGCAGTAAGAGAGCTAGAACATGCTGGAGCAGATGCAACAAAAGTTGGTATCGGACCAGGAAAAGTGTGTATCACGAAGATTAAAACTGGATTTGGAACTGGTGGTTGGCAACTTGCTGCACTACGCTGGTGTGCAAAAGCAGCTAGCAAGCCAATAATCGCAGATGGTGGAATCCGTACACATGGCGATATTGCAAAGTCCGTTCGATTTGGTGCTTCCATGGTTATGATTGGATCTCTATTTGCAGGCCATGAGGAATCTCCTGGTGTGACAGTGGAGAAGGATGGTAAACGATATAAAGAATATTTCGGTTCTGCATCTGAATTCCAAAAAGGTGAAAAGAAAAATGTTGAAGGCAAAAAGATGTTTGTAGAATACAAAGGACCTCTAGAAGATACTTTGAAAGAAATGGAACAAGATTTACAATCCTCTATTTCTTATTCAGGTGGAAATAAACTAGAATCGATTCGCACAGTAGATTATGTAATTGTTAAAAACTCCATTTTCAACGGAGATAAAGTTTACTAAAATTTTATGTTATTTTAGGACCTCAAATGCTACAATATAATTGTTGTTTATTATTTGAATATTAACGTTATTTAAGAAGAGGAGTGTTCTAAATGGCTGTAAATGTATATCTTACTTTTAACGGAAATTGTCGAGAGGCTGCTGAATTTTATGCAGAAGTATTTAAGACAGAAAAACCAGAAATTATGACATTTGGTGAATCACCTCAAAGTCCGGATTTTGTATTGCCAGAAGTTGCAAAAGATTTAGTTCTTCACACTCGCTTAAATATTAATGGAAGCAACATAATGTTCTCGGATACATTTCCAGGGTCATCTTTTGTAGAAGGAAATAATATTAGCTTAGCTTTTGTCAGTAAAGTTGTAGAAACGGTCAAATCCGCATTTAATGCACTAAAAGAAGGCGGCAAAGTAAGCATGGATCTACAAGAAACATTTTGGAGTAAATGTTATGGATCCTTAAGAGACAAATTCGGCATCGAATGGCAATTTAGCCATGAAACCGATCAATTGCCACAATAATATCTTACAAAGGGCTATGCAACGTTTTAATAGACGTCGCATAGCCCTTTTTTATAGATTTAAATGGAAGGAAATCCCGTTCCGCCAGTAAATGACGCCCGTCCGCAAGTAACCACAGAGCGAGCGCAAGTAAACCGCCGCCAATCGCTAGTATCGACCAGTCAACCGCAAGTAAACATTCACCGACCGCGAGTATCCACCAATCACGCGCTAGTAGCCAACTGCCACTCGCTAGTATTCATCCGTCAACCTCAAGTAAACCGGCCCAACAATAAATTCCCTAGTCAAGCTCCAGATGCTTCTTCAAATTCATCGATACTTCATTCAACTCTTCCTCTTCGGGTACATAATACCAAATATCATTCATTACCTGGCCACTACCATTCGTTAGAGCAATAGATTCGACATTTGTCAGAGCATCCTTATAACCTTTTTGAATATCCATCATTTGATCGAATGTCATATTAGTACGGATATTCTCCTCTAATGTGGCCAATAAATCCTTATAGTTGAGCAAGCTATTGAAAGAAGCTCCCTCCTTTAAAATAGCTAGGAGAACTTGTTTTTGGCGCTCCTGTCTTCCAAAGTCACCTTGTATATCATTCTTTCGCATGCGCACATAACTAAGTGCCATATCACCATCTAAATGGATTGGACCTTCATTGAACACATAACCGTTTTCTTCGAAAGCAGTAGTATTCTGAACTGTTACACCACCAACACTATCGACAATTTCTAAAAAGCTTTCCATATTAACCTGTACAACATAATCAATTGGAATATCAAGTAAATTTTCGACAGAACGAAGTGCCATATCTGTCCCACCAAATGCATACGCGTGATTTAGTTTATCCATTTTGTCTAATCCAATGATTTCCGTATACGTGTCTCTTGGGATGCTCAATACTTTAATCGAAGATAGAGAGGGGTTAGCAGTTAGTACGATAATAGTGTCAGAACGTCCAATATCCGCCTCTCTTTCGTCTACACCTAGTAGTAAAACGGAGATTGGTTCTTTTTCCACAAGCTCTACTTCGATTTCTCTTCGCTCAGAAACCTTTCGAATATCCGGTTCATGGATAGTCTCGAGTGTTGTGGATACATTTCGGTAAATACTTGTGGCGTATACTATCCCAGCAAAAAGTAAGCAACTTATGATGGTAATCCAAACTTTTTTCTTCGACATTCATAATCCTCATTTCTTATAGCGACAATTCCGTATCGTAAATATATGAATGTAAGCTCTAGAATATTAATTAGAACTGATGATAGTATGTATAGTTTCAAATTTTATTAAACATACAAAAAAAGAGGATTGCGGCTATAACCACAATCCTCTTAAGAGATTCACTATAAATGTTGCAAGGACTTACTCTTCTATTTTCGTTGCGTTTAGTTGTAAGAAATACCTAATTATATCTCTGAAGAAAGCTTGTAACATTCGGTCGAACGAGTAGAGTGCATCAAATGCATATAGTCTATAAGGATCTTCTTGACCATATCCACGAATACTAATACCTTCTCTTAAATGATGAAGATTATCTAAATGTGTGATCCATGATCTGTCTAAAGCTTCTAAGTAAATGGATTGTATATTCGCCCAAATATCTTCCTCTAGGGAAACAGTACTGGCAACATCCATTGCTTGGCTATAAACTTTCTTCAATGCGACCTCTAGTTGCTCTTTACTTTCTTTGTCCGTGGTATCCATTGCATTTAAAGTATCGGAACTTAATGTTGATAATATCTTAATTTCATCAGTAATTTCATTCCACATACTCATACTGTCTGCACTTTCTAAGATTAGATCAACAAGTTCTTGGATAAGATATTCTTTTCGTTCGTGCATGGCATCAATTATTAGCGACTGCATATTATGGACATGGAGCGCCTTCTCGCGATAGTTATACATTACTGTTTGCTGATCATTATTAATATCATCTAGTTTCAATAAATGAGAGCGACTAGATGAATGGGTGCCTTCAATAACTTTTTGCACATTATAAACGAATTTAGATGGGTTCGTAGCAAGTATTAAACCAGTTGAATCTGTTTTTACTTTTTTTCTATATTTCTCCAGCTCGTACTCATCATAAAAGTAGAAAAGTTCATCTTCCAAAGAGATGATAAATTGTGTACTACCTGGATCTCCTTGACGTCCTCCGCGACCACGCAACTGCATATCAATACGAGCGCTACTATGCAGCTCAGTACCTATAATATGAAGTCCACCTAGTTCCGGTACTCCTTCACCAAGAATTATGTCTGTTCCACGACCAGCCATGTTGGTAGCAAGCATGATTTTATGTAGCTGTCCTGCATTAGAAATAATCTCTGCTTCGTCTTCTTCAGTTTTGGCATTTAATATCGAATGCTTTATATCCAACTCTTTTAAAGCAGACGAAAGCTTTTCTGATTGTTGTATAGAAGTAGTTCCTATTAAAACTGGACGGCCAATTTCATGGTATTTCTTTGTTTCTTCAATAATTTTTTTAACTTTATCTTCTATTGTCAAATAAACAAGAGTATCTAAATCCTTACGTTGATTTGGCTTGTTTGTTGGAATTTCTGTTACACGCAAATTGTATGTTTCCCAAAATTCATCTTTTGAGGGAATGGCACTTCCTGTCATACCAGAAACATGTTTATATAAACGGAAGTAATGCTGAATCATAACCGAAGCCTGCGTGTTGTTTTCTTCTTTTAATGAAACCTTTTCTTTCGCTTCAATTGCTTGATGTAGTCCATCACTGAATGTCCGACCTTCCATTATACGACCTGTGTATGGGTCAACAATCATAATCTTATCGTCTTTTACGATATAATCTACGTCTTTACGCATGACAACTTTAGCGCGAAGAGTCTGCATAGCAATGTGCATGAATTCGCGATGCTCACTATCGTAAACATTTTCAATTCCAAATGCCTCTTCTAAACGGTCTGCACCATCGTCTAATAATACGATTTGTTTTGTCTCTGGGTAATAATCATATTCTACCTTGTCTTCAAAGGAATCAATTACCATATGCATAATAGGAAACAAGTTCAAGCTAGCATTTGATTTCCCGGCAATAATTAAAGGAGTTCTTGCTTCGTCTATTAAAATACTATCCACTTCATCTATTAATGCATAAAAAAGTGGACGCTGAACTAGCTGATCAGCATCTTGCACCATATGATCACGTAAGTAATCAAAGCCAAATTCTGTCCCGGTACCATATGTAATATCACAATTATAAGCTGCTTGTTTTTCATCAGCTTCTATTCCAGAAATATTTAAGCCGATTGTCAAACCTAAAAACTCAAACAATGGTTTCATTTCTTCATAGTCACGAGTTGCTAGATACTCGTTTGCAGTAACGATATGAATTCCTTTTCCATGCGCGCCCATAACATATGCCGGCAAAGTCGCGACTAATGTTTTACCTTCTCCAGTTTGCATTTGAGCAATTTGGGATTGTGTCAGTACTGCTCCACCCATCAATTGTGAATCATAATGCCGTTTACCTAAAACCCTTTTTGAAGCTTCTCGAACGACTGCAAAAGCCTCAATGATCAATTCTTCTGGAGAGATCCCATCATTTAATTGGTCACGAAAAATTTGCGTATACCCTTTGAGTTCTATATCCGTTTTCAGTGAAAAGGATTCTTCAAGAGCATTTATTTTAGAAACAATTTTATTCAGTTGTTTTAATTCGATTGTTTCACCAGATATCATCTTTTTAATAGAATGTAACATAATCATTCTCCCTACTTTTAAATTCCAAACTCTATTATATCACGAATTATATAAGCAAGCATTTTATGAGATAATGTGCTTATATTTCAATTATATTACAACATTAAGTTTTAAATGTTACCAATAGATGTTAATGTTAGAATAATAGGGAAAGGGGTTATGAAATGAGAAAAATTTACAAATCTATGTTATGTATTATGTTAGTTGCGCCAGTTGGTTCGACAGTTTATGCAGAAGAATTAAAAGCCACGGAAGTAAAGATAGAGAATGTTGAAGAAGTAATTGAGGTAGATAGTAGTTCAGAAGAATGGTTAGAGAATGCAGTTGAAGTTGAACAGCAAGAAGAAGTGAAATTGGAAGGTTATGAGAATCTTGGTTCCCTAATTTTCAAATCATCAGCAGTATCTTCTAAAATTGCAGCAAATGAAAAGGGAGAATACTTCATTTATTACATCATGCATGGATCTCCTGCAGCATTAGTCGTAGTCAACTATGAAACAAAAGAAATTGTACATACATTTACACTTGAAGACTCAAAAAGCGCATGGGGTCTTGATGTAGACCAGAATGGAAAGCTATGGGTTGGTGGTTCCGTTTCAAGTACTTTATACAGCTATGATCCTAACTCAGAGGAATTTGAAAATCATGGAGCTATTTTTTCCAATAAAAGCGATACATCTATTCAAGATTTAATCGTTTCTGGTAACAAAGTATATGCAGGTTCTGCATATGGAGGAAGTCTAGTTGCTTTTGATACAGAGACAGAAAAAATAGAGGAATTTGGTCAAATTCGTAAACGAAGAGAATTTGTGAAAGCAATTGTAGCGGATGAAAAGAAAGATGAAATTTATGTTTCGATTGGCTCTCCAATGGACTTATTAGTTAAAAAGCCTAATACGAAAAATTTCACTTCATTTTTACCATCTAAATATATGTCGGAAAAATATGCACAGGATTTAGTGCTAACAGATGACTATATTATTGCAAGATTACATCCTTCGAATTTAGCGGTGATTTTCGATCGTAAAACTTTAAAAATTGTTGATGAGTTTGAATTGAAATCTAAAACAGTTTCCGTTCTTTCTCCAAATGAAGATGCGCTGTATTACACAAAAGCGGAGCAACTCATTAAATATGATTTAAATACAAAAGAGCATACAGAACTAGGTGTCTTTTTACCAAAAGGTACAGAAGCTATTAACTTAGACTTTATCTTAAAAGACTCTCCAAAAGATGAAGATGATAATAGTAATGAAGGAATTATTCAAAATAACACTAAGGAAACTATTATTAAGGAAACTCCAGTTATTCCTTCAGCAAAAGCTATTACTCCAGTCTTAGGAGTGCCAAACAATAAAAAGGTTACGGAAGAAATTCCAGGTGAAGGCGATTTAATAATAGAAGAACCGATCGTAGAAGAGCCAAAGGAATTTTTGCTTTCAGGTATGGTTGATAATTTAGGTCAGATTTTTGAGTATAATCCACAAACAGGTGAAATGACGCACCATCAATTTGAACTACCAGAACAGCCGGTGGAGTTGTACACACTTGCTACTAGCTCAGACGGCAAGAAAATATTTGCCAACGGATATATGTCTGGTGGACTTGGCGTTTATGATGTACAAACAGGAAACAAAGAACTATACCGTAATATCAGTCAAATTGAATCTATGTTCCATATTAATAACAAACTATATATCGGTGCATATCCACTTGCAAGACTTCTAGTTTATGATCGTGAAAAAGAATGGTCTACTGGAAACCCTAAAGAAGTTATCCGTATGAGCCAATATGGTCAAGAACGTACAACTGCGGTAGCGCCATACAATAAGGGGAAAGAAATTATTTTTGGTACTTTACCAGATACAAGTGTTGGCGGTGGAGCGTTGGCATTCTTTGATACTGAAACTGAAAAAATGGAAATCTATGAAAACTATATTTATAACCAAAGTATCGTTTCTTTAGTAACTAGAGGGACACAAGTATTTGGTGGAACTTCTATTCATGCAAACCAACAAGTAAATCCAAGAGGTGCAAGACTATTCTACTTTAATAGAAGTACTCCGGAAGATATGAAATATATTCATCTTCCATTAAGTGCAAGTATGATTACTAGTTTAATAGTAGATAAGGATAATAAAATATGGGGTATGGCGGATGGAAAGTTATTCGTCTACACAGATGAGTGGACGGATGTTAAAACGGTTGAACTATTACCATTAATTTCTGGAAGATTCCGTAACGCCCAAATTTTAGAAAACGTAGATGGATATATATACGGAAGTGTAGAGGGTAAATTATTCAGAGTTACAAAAGATACATTAGCAGTTGAGTGGTTAAAAGACAAAGGTGTTTACGGCCTTGAAAAAGACTTAAATGGTAATTTATATTACTACGATGGAAGTAATTTATGGAAATATACAATAGAACAAAATCGTGCGATAAAACAAAACAAGCAGTAATAGCTGCTCGACGAAACGAAGGAGAATTTACTTAAATGAAACAAAAATTGCTATACCTTTTAATTATTTTTGCTGTTGTCACGGGAGGACTATTCCAAACGAATCAAGTAGAAGCGCAAACAACTAAAGTCTATTGGGATGGAATCTTGCTGGTTCCTGGACAAGCCGGTAAAATCAAAGTTGTAAAACCGATTAACCTTTGGAAACGCACTTCAGATGGTTTGGTATTTGAAAGAATATTAAAACCTGGCGAACAATATCGTGTTTACCGTTATGATAATTTATACGGAGGACAGTACGGTTTAGGTGGTGGTATGTACATCACGAAGATGGCTGGCTATGTAGAATATAAAACACCATCTAAAGCAAAATTAAAAGAATTAGCAAATGCTCAGGGGTCGACACCGGTTCCTGGAAATACATCATCCAATTTGTTTCCAGTAGAGAATAAACCTTCCTTGACAATAGGTAAGGTTTCTAGCCAATCTATTACTCAAATAGCGCCTGGAGTTCGTAAAAAGTTCTTTGATATCGACTCATCAAATGGTTTGCAAAAGCTATTCATGCTTGAATATGATGGGAAAACATCAAATATCGGATTGAAGGCTGAGCTAGCAAAAGATCAAATTAAAGGATTTGAAACTACTTCATCACAAGCAAATAGTGTAGACCAAAATGATTCCTATCACGTGGTAGGGGGAGTAAATGGAGATTATTTTGATAAGTTTGGTCAACCAATCGATTTGATGATGATGGATGGATCTATCGTATCCACACCTCAAACGGGATTAAGTGATCTTGCTGTATTAGGGGTTAAGTCAAATGGTCAGGCAATTATCGGTGCTCCACAAGTTGCGATGAATGTTACAGTTAATGGTGGACAATCTTATGCTATTAATTCGGTTAATAGAACAAGAGGTGCAAATCACCTAGTAATATATACAAAAGACTTCTCGGCAACGACTGGAACAAACGCACTTGGAACCGAAGTCAGAGTAAAAGTGGAATCAGGCAAGTTAAATGGGTCTGAAAAATTAGTAGGTACTGTAAGTGAAAGTATTTCAAGTGTTGGAAATGCAAAGTTGAATAGTGGAGAAATAATTCTATCTGGACACCATTTTGCTAGTAAGTTTTTAGAAACAGTTCAAGTAGGAGATCAAATAGAAATTTCAACAAATTTCACACCAACTGAGTGGAATGATGTTCGTGAATCTGTAAGTGGACGTTACCATTTGGTGAAAAATGGTACTCTGCAAACGATCAAAGTTGCAGGAGTTGCACCACGTACTGCAGTTGGCATTAAAAAAGATGGTAGTATTTTTACAATAGTAGTAGATGGTCGTACTACTTCAAGTAAAGGATTGACACTACAAAATACGGCTAAGCTTATGAAAGATTTAGGTGCTCACTATGCGATGACATTTGATGGTGGTGGTTCTTCTACTCTAGTAGCTAGAGAACTAGGAGCAGACAAAGTGACTGTTGCTAACAAACCATCTGATGGTGGGGAACGTTCTGTTTCAAACACATTATTATTTATCAGTAAATATAAGACAGGGGCGCTTGCAACGATTGCGCCAGCTTCTAATTTTCTAGAGCTGTTCCAGGGTGCAACTTATACTAATCTTTCTGTACCTGTTAAAGGTATCGATCAATATATGAACCCTGTGGCAGTATCAGGGAGTGGCACAGTAACTTCAACTATTCTAAAAAGTTCGAGTGGGAAACAATTAGTTACAGCAGGTCCGGGAACATACGCAGGGGTTGTTACTTATGATGGGAAAACAACAAATATCCAAATTAAAGTTACTAATACGTTGGATAGCATTAAGACCAATGAAAGTTCTTTACACGTAAATAAAGGACAAGCAGTTCAAGTTACTGCAACCGGAATGAACAATGGACAAGCAGTAATCACCGATCCTGCTGCGTTTACTTGGACATCTACTATTGGGGCAATAAGTAATGGTAAATTTACAACTCCGAAAACGGATGGTATTGGTACGATTACCGTAACATATGGTTCTAAGACAACTACAATTCCGGTTGTAGTTGGGGAAGTTGCGCCAACCATTTTAGAGTCATTCAATAAAGGGATCTCTAACTATGAAGCCTCGGGTGATCGAGTAAATTCTGTTTCTATTGAATCTGTTACAAATGATAGAGATGGATCAAAAGCCCTTAAACTAGTTTATGATTTTACAGCTACTACCGGAACTTCAGGAGCATATGTGGATGCAAAAACAAGTCTAACAATTACTACTCCTGCTAAAAAAATTGGTATGTGGGTAAAAGGCGATAGTAAAGGTCATTGGTTACGTTCTCAAATAACAGATGCCACCGGAAAAACAGTTCAATTAGACTTTAGTAAAAATGTGAACTGGTCAGACTGGCAATTTGTTTCTACTGAAGTACCAGCAGGATTAACATATCCATTGAAAATGGCTTTACCTGTTCGTTATATGGAAACTGAAAATAATAACAAAACAAATGGTGAAATTATAATAGATGACATTCAGTCTATCTATAAAGATTAAATATAAAGAAAAATCATTGGATGTTGCGAACTCTATTGATGTGTGATAACGTAATTTGCATTGAATTTTGCTAATTGTGGAGGGAAGTACATGGACTCGGAAGAAAAAGAAACGAAGAAATCTAACGCATCGGTAGAAGCAAATGCCCAAAAGATAATAGGGTATTATAAGCGACAAGCGTGGGCGTTAAAAGTATTTGATAAAATAGAACAAGATAGCATTGTCGAAGATGGTAAAAATGTAATACTAGCTTCTTCTGTCATTCAATCTAATAATGATTTGTTCTTCCCGGCTTTTATTCGTATTAATACGAAAGAAAACGGTAAAGTTGTAGGGGCATATTTGATTATTGAAGAAGAGGAAAATTTCCAGTTACTTCCACTTGAAAGAGCATTAGAAGAGTTCGAGTTGGATGAGTTAGTACCTTTCAAGTATAGAACCCTCGAAAAAATTGATGGAGATCAGTTCCAAGTTAATTGGCCTGAATTCTCTTAAAATCACCATATTTCTATGCGTTTCATTAAAGGAGTGCGACTTACCGTCGCGCTCCTTTAAGTGTTTATATGGATAAACTATCATGTGACGGCTAGCCAAAGGCCTTCGAAAACGATAGAAATAGACCTTGAACTTAAATTACCGTAAATGTCTTTTGCCAGGTTCTTCTAAAATATTATGAAAGTATATAAAAATACAACATGAACACTGGATTTGCAGAACATTTAAGAATGATTATATAAAGTGGACCTAGTTGATTGGAGCGCGGAGCGGCGACTCCAGTGGGAACAGCGCGAGCTGAAGACCCTGGACTGAGCATCGCGAGGGAAGCGGCTGAAGCCGTGCCCACGGAAAGCGTCCGCTCGTAGCGGAAATCAACGGCATATCTACGTTTTTATTTTTAGAGGACCGGGCGTCTTTTTGCCCGGATTTTCTTAACTCTCCATCTTCTTTTTATTTACTCGCTCCAATATTTCATTTACTTGCGGTCAACAGTCTTTTACTTGCTTTCCCCAATAAATAACTTGCTCATTTTCAACGTTTACTTGCTCTTGTAGACTATTTACTTGCGAAACGGTAAAATTATCTATTGAAAGGGAATATTTAAGTTCAGAAAATATTTCTTTCTAATAGTGTCATAACGAGACTACACTTAAAGGAAAAGATTTCATAAAGGATAGAACGCTGATAAGTCATACTTGACGGCCGGTTCATATTGTTGGTTAGCCACATCCGAGTAGAAAGTAATCTATATCAAATTGAACAGTATACTCGATTGCATATGCAACCGTTTATGAACAATCAGTCTTTTCTTTCTTTATACTAAATTTGGTTAAAAGCGTATTTTTATAGTATAATCATTAATTGAAGAAACTTTCATATAGGATAAACGTCTAAATGGAATGTTGTACTAAATTTTTGAAAATAAAAAGACAAGGATGATATTTTTGGACATAAAATTACTTCTTGCTTTTATCGTATCTATGGCGACAGCAATAGCGGTAACACCGCTTGTTATTAAACTAGCACATAAAATAGGAGCGGTTGATAAACCCTCTGAAAGAAAAGTACATCAAAATGTAATGCCTCGATTAGGAGGTCTTGCTATTTTTATAGCAGTAATTGCTGGTTATTTTGTGGCTGGATTGTATGAAGCAAAAATTACAGGTATTATAGTCGGTGCATTGATCATAATTGTTTTGGGAATAATAGATGATAAATATGAGATATCAGCTAAAATTAAACTTTCAGGTCAGATCTTAGCTGCTTGTGCAGTAATGGGTAGTGGACTAACGATTGATGTATTAAATATCCCGTTCATTGGTGTATTTGAACTTGGTATCTTTTCCTATTTGGTTACATTATTTTGGATATTAGCTATTACAAACGCTATCAATCTTATCGATGGATTGGACGGGCTGTCCGCGGGGATCTCTTCAATTGTGTTTGCAAGTATTGCATTCCTAGCTTTCTCAGCAGATAAGATGCTAATTCTTACACTTTCCCTAATATTATTGGGGAGTACGCTTGGATTTTTGTTCCATAACTTTTACCCGGCGAAAATTTTCATGGGTGATACCGGATCAATGTTCTTAGGTTATGCAATATCAGTATTATCTTTACTTGGATTATTCAAAAGTGTAACGTTGTTTAGCTTTGTAGTTCCAATTATGATTTTAGGAGTACCAATTTTCGATACTTCTTTTGCGATCATTAGAAGGGTAGTAAATAGGAAACCTATTTCTGTTGCGGATAAGTCGCATTTGCATCACCGTTTATTAGCTTTAGGTTTGACACATCGTGATACGGTATTAGTTATATATGGTTTTGGTTTAATCTTTAGTATTACGGCAATTACATTTGAAACACTGACATTAAGATGGGCAATCTTTATCTTGCTGTTCATATTAGTTGCATTTGAAATTATTGCAGAAAAGATTGGACTTGTGAGTGATGAATACAGACCTATTATTTCTGTATTTCAAAAGGTTGTTGGGTATAAGCGCAATTAATCCATGTGCTTTTAATATATTGCTTTAAATTTATAGTAGATTTTAATTTATGGAATAGGTTGGTGTTGATAGAATGAAAGTACCAATGTTAGATTTATCGGAACAATATGCCTCATTAAAAAGTGAAGTATTAGAAGCATTAGACGGAGTGATGAGTAGCTCTCAGTTTATACTTGGTAGTAATGTCAAAAAGCTAGAAGAAGATATTGCAAAATATAGTCATGTTGCCCATGGGATTGGCTGTGGGAATGGTAGTGATGCGATTCATATAGCGTTACAAGCTGCTGGAGTAGGACCTGGAGATGAAGTTATTACAACTCCATTTACATTTTTTGCAACTGGAGGAGCAATTGTCAGAACTGGTGCAACCCCGGTATATGCAGATATTGATCCAGTATCGTTTAACTTAGATCCTAATGAGATTGAAAAACATATTACAGATAAAACAAAAGCTATTATTCCTGTACATTTATATGGACAAATGGCAGACATGGTTAGCATTCGTAAAATTGCAGACAAGCATAATCTTTTTGTTGTGGAAGATGCAGCACAAGCAATTGGAGCTAGACAAGGTGAATTTACTGTTGGTGAACTTGGTGATGCAGCTACATATAGCTTCTTCCCTACTAAAAACCTTGGTGCATATGGAGATGGTGGTATGGTCGTAACAAATAACGACGATATCGCAGAAAAAAGTCGCGTGATACGTGTGCACGGTAGTAAACCAAAATATTACCACCATGTGCTTGGCTATAACAGTCGTTTAGATGAATTACAAGCAGCGGTATTGAATGTGAAATTCCCGCATTTAGAAACATGGAGTGCGCAACGTAGAACACACGCTGATTTTTATACTAATTTACTAAATGAAAAAGTAGCTGATCATGTGAAACCACCAGTAATCGTAAAAGGATTCCATCATGTATTCCATCAATATACTATTTTGACGGAACGTCGCGATGAATTACAAACTTTCTTAAAAGAAAACGGTGTAGCTACGATGATTTACTACCCACTACCATTGCATATTCAACCTGTTTTTTCAGGTTTAGGGTATAAACTAGGTGATTTCCCTAAAACTGAAAAAGCTGCAAATGAAGCTCTTTCTTTACCAATGTTCCCAGAGTTAAAAGAAGAACAGCAGCAATATGTGGTAGAGAAAATTGCTGAATTTTTTGCTAGTAAATAATGAATGGATAAAAAGTAGGGGGAGACGTTATTTACGTTTCCCTCTAACTGCCTGTTAAAGAGATTTGAAGGAGAAGTGAAATGGCTGAAAATAAAACATATCGTTTATACGATTCATTAGAGTTTTTTTGGAAAAAGAAAATATGGTTTCTCATTATTCCACTAATAGTAGCATTGTTAGGATACGTCGGCGGAATGCTAATACCTAGTGATGGAGATTATGTAGGGAAAAGTACAATATTTACAGGTTCTGTTAAGTTAGAAGCATTAACAAACCCTGAACATATTCAAACAGTATATGGGGAACACTTTACTGGTCCTACAGAAGTATTTGTACCTACAAGAAGCTACATTAAAGTAGAAACTCATGGGAGCAATAAGGAAGCATTAACAAAAGAGTTAACTCAATTCAATGATCAGTTATTAGAGGGATTAATGGCTCGACATGATAAAGTGATACAGCAAACAGAAACTTATGCACAAGCTCAAGCAAAACGTATTGAAACTTTACAGACGGCAATTGAGTCCTATAAAGGAATTCTAAACGATACAAATAATGTAACAGTTATAAATAACTTTTCTGCTTTACTAAGTACTGCTGAAATGGATTTAACAAATGCGATGGCTACAGAGCAACGTGTTAGAAATGACATCATTACTTTTGAGCAGCCGGCACTAGCAAATGCTTCTTATGTAGTAGAAGCAAAATCGTATGGCTTAGAAGGAGCAATCGCAGGGTTCATTCTTGGGATATTAGCTGCTATCCTTATTTTATCTCTATGGAAATACATCTTAGAAGCTAGAGGAAATAAAAGAGTTATTTAAACCATAAAGTTATCTTTTAAAAATGTAACGCATTTTAATGGAATCGAAAAGAGGGAAATATGAACATGAACTTTATACATGACACTGCTGAGCTTGGTGTAGATACAACAGTGGGACATTTTTCAGTTATTGAAGAAGGTGCTAAAATCGGGAGCAATGTTCGCATCGGTAATCGTGTGACCATTCACGCTGATACAATCATCGGAGATGGCACAACAATTGATGATGGTGCTGTTGTTGGAAAGCAACCGAAACCCGCTAAAACAAGCACAATGCAAATCACAAAAGAAATTCCACCCCTTGAACTAGGAAAAGAATGTACAGTTGGAGCGAATACGATTATTTATAGAGGGGCTATTATTGGTGAGAGTACATTAATCGCAGATTTAGCAACAGTACGTGAAGATGTGAAGATTGGATCATTTGTTATTATCGGACGCAATGTTACGGTAGAAAACTTTGTAACAATCGGGGAACGTACGAAAATTCAATCGAATTCATATATAACAGCGCATTCTATTTTAGAGGATCATGTATTCATCGCACCTTGTGTAACAACAACGAATGATAACTTTATGGGTAGAACAGAGGCTCGTTTTGGTAAAATCAAAGGAGCAATTGTGAAAAAAGGTGCACGTATCGGCGGAGCAGCTATTATTCTTCCGGGAATCACCATTGCAGAAGAAACCTTCGTAGCAGCTGGAGCAATTGTTACAAAAGATACAGAAGAAAAAACGGTAATTAAAGGATTCCCAGCTAAATTCTTGAAAAATGTACCTGAAGAGGAGCTTCTCTAAGTGTTCTCTCAGTTAAAACGTTTAGGAGCGGATTCGCTCCTTTATGCATTTATGAATGTAGGAACGAAACTAATTGCTTTCATCCTGTTTCCTTTGTACGCCCATTACCTAGTTGATACATCACTAGTTGGTTTGCTTCAGCTTGTCGATACGAATATGTCGATGCTTACTTTCTTAGTGATCTTTGGTACAGATTCTGCTTTGGCTTATTACTATTTTGAATACAAAGACCAAGAGACACGAGAAAAGTATGTTCGATCCGTTATGACATTTAGGTTATTCATTGTTATTCTACTTTTTATCGTATTTTTAACTGGTGGAGAGTGGCTCTCGGTACTGCTATTAGATGTTCCTGGACAATCTCAATTATTTTATATTGCTCTTGGAACGCTTTGTTTAGATACTATTATTACGCTCGTATTAACGATCTTGAGATATGATTTTCATACGAAAAGAGTGGTCGCGACAACTGTTGCGAAGATGCTTTTAATAGCAATCGTATCATTACTTTTTTTGATGTTCGTTTGGACTTCACTTGAAGGGATACTTTTGGCTCGATTAATAAGTGTAGCAATTATTGTTCTAGTATTAATAAAGCCAGTAAAGGTTTATTTGCGACCTTTATTCGATTGGAGTATTTTAAAGAAAATACTAATTTATGCAACTCCTTTGGTACCTGCTTCTTTAGCTTTTTGGATTATTGCTAACGCAAATAATTACTTCATAAGAGGGTATGGAACTATTGGGGATGTTGGACTCTACGGTACGGCTATTAAATTTGCTACATTCATCACTTTATTGACGAGTGGGATTCAACTTGCTTGGAGACCTTTTTCGATGTCATTAAAAGATAAGGAAAGTAGTCCAAAACTTTTTGCTACTTTATACGCTGCATTTTTATTGATAGGTAGTTTAGGAGTTTTAGCATTAGCTACGTTTATGCCGTGGATTATTTTGGTGATGCCAGAGCAATTTAGAATTGCATTTCAATATGTAGCACCAATTTCAATTGCAACATTTTTAGGTTTTTATTATATGATTGTTTCTACAGGGATATTTTACTCGAAACAAACAAAACATATATCTATCGCATTTGGAATAGCGGCAGTTGTATCTGTTATATTGAATTTTATATTCGTTCCGATTTTCTTAATTTGGGGTACTGTTATTTCCTATATTGCAGCATATTGTTTGGCTTTATTTATGGTGTTCCGAAAAAGTCAAAAGCTCTACTATGTACCCTTTTCTGGATTCAAAATGGCATGGACAATCTTTTGGCTAATAGTAGCTACATTAAGTATCGTATATATTCAATTAACGGATTTAACTGATTGGCTAATAATAGGAGTATGGCTAGCATTTATAATTCTAGTATTGCTCGTGAGAATGGATAAATATTTAGTAAATAGAAAGTAATGGGGGATATGACATGGCGAGAAATTGTAAAATTAACCTTAGGCATAAAGATTTTTATCCTATTATAGGCGAGGGGTATGAAGGGTTTTTAAGAGGTTATTTCTACTATGAAAATCAATATGTCACCCATGAAAATTTTGGTAACATATTTAATGGAGCACAACTTTCTTCTATGGAATATTCCAAATGGAATGGAGAGTACGCTTTAATATTCAAAAATGAACATAACACCACGCTAGTGACCGATATGAAACGTTCCATCCCGTTATTCTATTCTCAAGATTCTGCATCCAATTGGATTGTTCAAGACTATATTACACCACATGAAGGAATGGATATGGTAAAGGAAGCAGAAGATGAGTTTCTTGTAACAGGATTTGTATTTAGAGATAAAACACTATTTACAGACTGGTATCAAGTGCCAGCTGTTTCTTATGTGAAACTAGCTGAGGATGCAAAGCAAGAATATTATTACACATACGTTTTAGAATCAGAATCCGAGTCTATCGATACATTTGCTGAAGAATTGGAGCAGGTTTTTCATGAATTATTTGATGATCTGGCAACGCGTTTACAGGGACGTCAAATAGTTATCCCACTTAGTGGTGGCTATGATTCCAGGTTAATAGCCTTGAACCTTGTAGAACGAGGATTAAAAGATAATATTACTGCTTTTACATATGGAAGACCAGGTAATGGTGAATCTACGGTTAGTAAACAAATAGCTGATCAATTAGGGCTTAAGTGGAAGTATTTTGCTTATGACAAAAAAATGTGGGAAGACATGTACAAGTCTGACGAATGGAAAGACTATGTAGTGTATTCCAGTAATGGCGTATCTGTTGCCCATTTACAGGACTTCCCGAGCACGAAGCTGTTAGTGCAAGAAGAAGGTTTAGAGGATGCAGTGTTCCTACCAGGACATTCCTTAGATTATCTAGCAGGTGGTCACTTGCCTTATGAATCGATTATTGAAAAAGACTTTGAAGTGAGTGAAATCCAAACCTTCATCATGAATAAACATTTTCGATTATGGGAACTTAATGGTGAAAAAACATATGCAAACACGAATATAGGAAGAGGTTTAATCGAAGACATTGAAGTGTATTCCAACTACACGAATGAGCGAGTGTCTTCGATAATAGATGAATGGAACTGGAGAGAAAGACAATCTAAATTCATCATTAACGCTGTTCGAGTTTATGAGTATTTTGGCCAAAGCTGGTCCCTACCGTTATGGGATGATCGTTTAATCCATTTCTTCAGAAAGCTTCCAGTGGATTTAAAATATAAAAAATATTTATATGATTATACATTGCATAAAATGCATCCAGAGTATTATCCAATGCCTCAAAAACCTGGTCCTGAAAACTCGTTAAAAAATAAATATGGAATGCTTTATCCTATTTTGCGCAAGCTATATAGGAAGAAAAACCTTTACCGAAAATACTTTGATGAGCCTATGGAATGGTACGGAATCTATCCAACTTATAAGCAATATATAAAATCATTAAAGTTCAAACGAAATGGTAAAAAGTATGAAAATCCATATAATATAAATTCATTTATCGTCAAAGACATGATTGAAATGATGAAGGAGATTACAAAATGAAGGTTCTTACAATCTTAGGAGCAAGACCCCAATTTATAAAAGCAGCGGCGGTATCACGTGTCATTCGTGAAGAAGTGACAGAACTAATTGTACACACAGGACAGCATTATGATGCCAATATGTCCGACATCTTTTTTGAAGAGTTGAATATTCCTAAACCAGACTATCATTTAGGAATAGGTTCTGGAAACCACGGGAAACAAACTGGAGAAATGTTAGCTAAAATTGAAGAAATAATTTTAACTGAAACTCCGGATTTCGTACTAGTATATGGTGATACTAATTCAACACTTGCGGGTGCACTTGCTGCTGCTAAGCTTCATGTACCAATTGTGCATATTGAAGCAGGACTTCGTAGCTTTAATAAGAAAATGCCAGAAGAAGTAAATCGTATCCTAACAGATCATATTTCTACATTACTTCTTTGCCCAACGGACACAGCTATCCAAAATTTAACAAATGAACATATATCAGAAGGCGTTTATAATGTAGGAGACGTTATGTATGATGCAGTTTTGTATAATAAAGAATTAGCAGCATCGTCTACGACTATTTTAGAACGTGAAAATTTAACAGCAAAAGACTATTTATTAATCACGATTCATCGTGCAGAAAATACAGATGATGTTGAGCGTATGAAGTCTATCTTAGATGCATTTAGTCAAATCCCTGATAAAAAAGTATGGCCAATTCATCCACGTACGAAGCATATGTTAGAGGATTATGGATTCAAATTAGACGAAATCCCTAATTTACAAGTAATCGAACCAGTTGGTTATTTAGATATGCTTTCGCTGGAAACTAATGCGAAAAAAATCGTTACAGATTCAGGTGGCGTGCAAAAAGAAGCCTATTTTGCAGAAGTACCATGTATAACAGTTCGCGACCAAACGGAATGGGTCGAAACTCTAATAGAAGATGCAAATATTTTAACTGGTACGGATACAGAAAAAATAGTAGCAGCAGTAAACAAGCAAGTTTCTCCTTCTTATACTCCTGTTTTTGGAGATGGGAACACAGCTCAGAAAGTATTGACATTACTAAAAGAATATTTAGCTTAGGCCCACAGGAGGTGGGGGGTTATGCAATCGTTGCCGCAGGACGCGGCGAACTTAGATTGCCTTCCTTTTGAGAGGTGGCGCACTTAGCCTTTGTTCCTTTGCCTGAAACGGAAATTAAAGTTGATACAAGTGATGATAAAGTCCAACAGATGCCAAAGATATCTTTACAAATCTGGGCGCTATTGATGAAAATAAAGTAGGTGTGAGCATTGTTAATTTTTAGCATATGGCTCTTTACTGTGGTGGCTTCCACATACCTTTTCAAAAAGGTTTCTGGAAGCCTTTCTCTTGTAAAGCCAAATATGATTACGATAATATATTATTATTCTTTCCTTATCTCCAGTTATATTGGCGGTTTATTGATAGCTTTAGGGATTGACGATTATTATATGATTAAACGAATGGACCATGAGGAATATCGAATCATTGGATTTATTTTGTTGACGATATTAATGATCTTATTTCCACTAACGCAATTGGTTGTAGGAAGAATGTTCGGTTTTAATTCCGAAAAAGAGTTTGACCGCTACCTACACGAACCCGTTCGTACAAGTGTAGATAAGAATGGACGCTTGTTTAGATTGGCTTTTGGTGCCCTTACTGCTATATCGATGCTAGCAGTAGCGTATACCATGTTGAAAACCAATACTGTACCATTGTTTGAGTTGTTAAAAGGAAATACTTCTGAATTGGCGAAAATGCGTATTGACGCATCACGAGGTTTTAGTGGGATTGACGTATATATTCGGAACATATTCGCGATTGCATTAACCCCAGTCCTTTCCATTATTGCTTTTGTATACACTACGCAATCTAGAGCATTGTATTGGAAAATTGTATTCTTTTTATTGTTTATGTCATCTTTAGTAATAACTACATATGATTTGGCAAAATCGCCCATTTTCTTTTACGTCATCATGTTGTTGTTAGCTGGTGTATTCACGCAAACATTAAACTTAAATTGGAAGAAAATTAGTGCCTTTGTTATTTCGGGGACTGTGTTATTAGTAATTATGTATGTGGCTATACAAGGAGTAACAGATATAGAGAGCTTCTTATCCTATAATTCTGGTCCAATAGGAAGAATTATTCTCGCACAAATATCACCTTTCTTTTTACATTTAGATACGTACTCGCATTCTATTGCTTTTCTGGAGATGAAAGGGTTACCTTCATTTATCGCTGGTATTTTCGATATTGAACAAGTGCGTACTGCAAGAATGGTCATGGAAAATGTGTTCCCTGAAAATATTGATAAAGGAACTGGTGGAGTATTAAATACAATTTTCATCGGAGAGGCATTTGGATCATTTGGGTATGTCGGTGTGATTGTTTGTATAATTTATGTGGCTGCTGTTATCCAGTTGCTACATATCGCGTTCTTAAGACTCCCAAAAACTCCAGTCGTTATTGCTTTAACCGTATACTTTACCATTAATATCCCAAGAACACTTGTTGGTGGTGCTGCAGACTTTTTCTTCAATCCAATTTGGATAATTATGACAGTCGTTCTTGCCGGGTTATTTATATTAGAGCAATATTTTCACATCATATGGACATTCCTTATGAGTAAGGTGAAGAGGAAAAAGGTGAAAGTATGAAAAATATTCTTATTTATTATCCTTTTACGATAGCTACAAATCCAAAGAGTGGATCTGCTATTCGACCAGTAGAAATGATCAAGGCTTTTGAATTATATGCTCAAAAGCGAGATTTAGAAATAATAATCATTTCAGGTAACACGAAGGAACGTCGTATCTTGTGGAATAAAGTATTGCAGGAGAACAAGCTGGAACAGACGCTGTTTTGTTATTCGGAAAACCAAACGATCCCGCTCTGGTTGACAGATGCAGGGCATATTCCAAAGGACTGGAAAATTGATAAAGATGTTTTTAAAACATTAAAAAAATATCAAATTCCAGTGGGTGTATTTTATCGTGATGTATATTGGAAATTTGATGAATTATATTCATTAACAGGGCTAAAGAAATTTATCATGCAATCTATTTATAAGCTAGAAGAAAATTTTTACGGAAAATACGTCCATACGGTCTTTTTGCCAAGCGATGCGATGGGCAAGTATGTCCATATTAATGCTCCTAAAATGGCGCTCCCTCCTGGTGGGCGTTTTACAGAAATAAAATCAAATACAACAGCGATACAAAATCCATTTAAAGGGATTTATGTAGGCGGCATTAATAATGATGATTACGGTTTACCTACATTAGTCGATGCCTATGCTATATTAAATAAAAGTGAAATTCTCGGTAACCTAGTCATTGTTTGTCGGGATGATGAATTTAACGATTTAAGTAATGAAGATAAGGAAAAGCTAAATAAATCATATATAGAAGTAAAGCATGTGAGTGGGGCAGAGCTACAAAAAGTATACGAGGATGTGGATTTCGCTTTTATTCCGCGTAAACGTTCGGTGTACAATGATTTTGCGGTACCGATTAAACTAGTAGAGTACTTAACAGCTGGATTGCCAATTATTGCTACAAATTGTTCTGCACAGGAGGACTTTATAGGGTCCGGACCTTATGGGGTTCTAACAGGTGATGATGCTGCGAGCCTTGTAGAAGGAATGCAAGCGATTCAACCTAATTTTGCTGAATACAAACAAAATATACAACGAACTTTTTTACAAAAGCATGCATGGAATGAACGAGCTGAACAAGCCGCACATGCTCTAATAGGAGGTAACCAATGAAAATTGCGTTATTAGCACCAAGCAGATCCATTCATACCCATAAGTGGGCGTTGTTTTATCAGTCCCAAGGAATAGATGTAAAAGTGTATACATTTAAAGATCATTACTCGGAGGATAACGCGAAGCTGGTTCCGACTGTGGTATTACCAAAGTCATTACCAGGTAAAGCTTCCTATTTAGCAGCAGCTCCTGCTTTGAAAAAGATGCTGAAGGAATGGGAACCAGATGTTCTTCATTCTCATTTTGTTTCAAGCTATGGTTTGTTAGGGGCAATGGTCAATTATAAAAAGTATTTCGTTTCTGTATGGGGAAAAGATATTTTTGATTTCCCTAAAAAGAGCAAGCTTAATAAAAAGCTTATTGAGTTTACATTAAGTAAAGCAACAGCTATTTTCTCCACTAGTCATGTAATGGCTAAGGAGACGAATTTATATACGAAACGCTTTGTAGAGGTTACTCCGTTCGGCGTGGATATTAATATTTTTTATCCGGAAATTGCTAAAGAACAATCAAGTGATAAAATTATTGTTGGAACAGTAAAAGCACTCGAAGATAAATATGGAATAGCTGATTTAGTGAAGGGCTTTGCTTTGTTTCATAAGGAATTTTCAAATTCCGAGCTGGTGATAACAGGTGACGGACCACAACGAGCAGAGTATGAGCAACTATCCAAAGACTTAGGTATAGATTCAGTTACTACGTTTACAGGTAAAGTACCGAATACAGAAGTACCAAATGTAATTCGGAAAATGACCATTTTTGCAGTACCCTCTACGGAAGATAGTGAAAGCTTTGGAGTTGCTGCAGTGGAAGCTATGGCTTGTGGGATTCCAGTAGTCGTCTCAAATGTTGGTGGACTTCCTGAGGTAGTAGTCAATGATGTAACTGGAATAGTGACCGATAAAGAAAGTCCAGAGCAGCTGGCAAATGCGTTCAAGAAGTTAGCAAGAAACGATGACTTGAGAGCGTCGATGGGACAAGCTGGAGTTACCCATGTGCTGGAACACTATAGTTGGATTGATAATGCACATTATATGTTAGAGCTATATAAAAAATATCTTTAATCGTTTAGAAAGAGAAGGGTGATTGGATATGATTAAAAAAGCAGTTATTCCCGCAGCAGGGTTTGGAACACGTTTCCTACCTGCAACAAAAGCATTACCTAAAGAAATGTTACCTATCGTAGATAAGCCAAACTTACAATATATTATCGAAGAAGCCATTGCCTCTGGGATAGAAGATATAATAATTGTAACGGGACGTAATAAAAAATCGATGGAGGATCATTTCGATAAATCCATCGAATTAGAGCTATTATTAAAGAAAACAGGGAAATTAGAGTTGTTAGAAACAGTAGAGAACATTTCTAATTTAGTCGATATCCATTATATGCGTCAAAAAGAACCTCTAGGACTTGGTCATGCGATTTTATGCACGAAGAAATTCATCGGTAATGAACCATTTGCTGTTTTACTACCAGATGATATTATCGATTCGGAAGTACCAGCATTAAAACAAATGATTGATATGTTTGAGCAAGTACAAAGTAGTATTTTAGGGGTCAATGAAGTGCCAACGGAAGATGTAAGTAAGTATGGTATTGTTGACTATAGCGAAGCAGATAATAATCTATATACAGTGAAAAGATTAGTGGAAAAGCCTGCAATTGAGGATGCACCATCTAATCAAGCTATTGTTGGCCGTTATATTTTGACACCTGGTATTTTTGAGGAATTAGAAAAAGTACAACCTGATGCAAAAGGTGAAATTCAGTTAACAGATGCAATTGATTCATTGCTTGCGAAAGAACCTATTTATTCGTATATGTTTGAGGGAAAACGCTATGATGTTGGCGATAAATTAGGATACTTACAAGCGACCTTTGATTTTGCTTTAAAACGTGATGATTTAAGAGAGCCATTATTGGCATATTTAAAGAATAAATTGAAAGATTAAAACGGTGATTCCATGCGTATAGTATATTTGTGTCAACATTTTCCACCAGAAACGGGAGCACCACAAATTCGTGTATACGAAGTTAGTAAGGAGCTCCTTGCCCAAGGCCATGATATTCAAGTGGTAACAGCGTTTCCTCATCATCCTTACGGCATGATTCCGGATGAGTATAAAGGCAAAAAATATGAGTTTGAAGAATGGGATGGAATTCCTGTTCATCGTACTTGGATTTATCCTTCTAAAAAAGGTACATTTTATAAACGATTAGTTTCTTATTTCTCATTTACATTCAGTTCATTTTACGGTTTAATGAAAGCCGGAAAAGTCGATGTTATTATCGTGAACTCTCCGCCTATCTTTTTAGGTTTAACAGGACTATTAAGTGCCAAATTAAAAGGTGCAAAATTTGTATTTAATGTAGCCGACGTTTGGCCAGAGTCTGCAGTAAAGTTAGGACTAGTGAAAAATAAATTTTTCATTAAACTTGCAGAAATTTTGGAGTCATTTTTATATAAGCATTCATGGAAAATAGCGACTGCAACAGATGGTATACGTTCGTATATTATTAACCACTCTCAGCCGGAGGACAAAGTGTTTGTGTTACCGAATGGAGTAAATACAACCTTCTTCCAACCACAGGCAAAAGACGATGAGTATGTAGAGAAGTTTAATCTACAAGGTAAATTCGTGTTTTCTTATGGTGGTAATTTAGGTTATGCCCAAGGCTTAGAGTTTATATTATATGCAGCGAAAAGAATGCAAGAAACAGTGCCTAATGCCATCTTCTTAATTGCTGGAGCAGGTCCAGAGGAAGAAAAGCTACACGAATTAGCGAAAGAACTAGGACTTATGAATATAGCCTTTCTCGGTCATTTACCTTTAAAAGAAATGCCCAAATTATTTTCTGTTACAGATGTAAGCATCGTGCCACTGCGAGATATTCAGTTATTTGAAGGAGCGCGTCCATCGAAAATTTTCCCGGCGGCTTCATCCGGAGTTCCGGTATTATATTGCGGAAAAGGGGAAAGTGCTGAAATCGTAACGAAAAATAATATTGGATTAGTTGCAATACCAGAAAATGTCGATTCTATTGTGGATACGATGTTCTCATTTGTAGAAATGAATGAGACAGTTCGTACAGAAATGAAAGAATGCGGACGAAAATTAGCATTAAATGATTACAGTTGGGTTTCTATCGTTAAGGATTTATTGCAGAACCTTACGAAGAAGTAAGTATCTTCAGAATATACATATGACGATATTTTATGTATAATAGGTGAGATTATATTTTAACAGTAAAGTAGGGAAGAATCATGGGTACCTCACGTCAAACAAAACGAAAAAAGCAGACAAGAAGAAAATTTTTATACACAGTTCTAGTCATTTCGATGGTTTTATTGTCTGGTGTGATAGTATTCGCTACTAACCTATCCTTACAGACAAAAAACGCCACATCGAATATGTTTCAACCATTAGATCGAGATAAAGAAAAAAACAAATCAGAAAGTAAGTTTGATAGTGCAATTGCTGAAGATTCTGCATTCACCTTGATGCTTACTGGTATTGAAAATCAAGAAGGCTCGACTTACGGTAGATCCGACGTAATTATTGTAGCGACGATTAATCCTAAAACGGAGAAAATATCCATGGTTAGTATCCCGCGAGATGCGAAAGTGTATATTCCTGATTTAGGACATGAAAACAAGATCAATCACTCTTATGCAAATGGTGGTATTAACTATACGATTAATGCTGTGGAGGAATTATTAGATTTGAAAATTGATTACTATGTTTCCACTGATTTCCAAGGATTTGAAGATATCGTCGATACGGTTGGAGGTATAGAAGTAGACGTGCCGTTTACATTCAAAGCTCAGTTGACGGAAAGCTTAAAATGGAAAACGTATACAGAGGGAACGATGGAGTTAAACGGGAACGAAGCGCTTGCTTATGTGCGTATGCGTAAAACAGATCCTCAAGGTGATATGGGACGTAATTTGCGTCAGAAACAAGTAATTCAAGAGATTATCAATCAAGGCACAAGCTTAGGTAATATTACAAAGATTGATGATATGATTAAGGATGTAGGAAATAATGTGAGAACTAATATTCCTTCATCTGAGTATTTTGGGTTGATTAAAATGTATCAGAACTTAAAGTCGTCTCCATTTGAGCAGTTACAAATAACTGGAGAGGATGCTACGATCAGAGGAATCTATTATTTTATACCAGATGAGGATTCTATCGATACTGTTTCAGAGCAGCTTAAGTTAAATTTAGATGATTTTGGGCAAAATGCGCAAAGTGAGTTAAATGAAACAAAAACAGCAAATGATTTATCTTTAGGAGAGTAAAATGAATCGCCTTCACGGGCGCTTCGTTTTACTCTTTTTTTTCAATAGAGAATAATAAAGTAGTAGGATTATCACGATGCAAACTCGGTGTTTATAGAACTTTAAAGAATAAAAAGTTGCTAATGATTTTCGTTTCTGGTGGCGACAAAGGAACGAAGGCTAAAAGCACCACCTCTCAAAAGGAAGGCAATCTAAGTTCGCCGCGTCCTGCGGCAATGATTGCATAACCCACCTCATGCGGGCCTCAACGCCTTCGTGACCAACATCCTGTTGGCCACGCGGGGTGAGCGATGAGTTATCACCATCGCTGCGCGTCGCTGTGATGTCTCATCTGTCTCACTCATCCCGCCGGAGTAGCCACCTGTAACGAAGATCAATTAAGTGAGTAGTACTCAACAATAAGATATAGCATTACATATTCCTTGATGATAAGAGTAGTCAAAGTTAATCTAGTGATAAAATTGTCTGTTGAGTTTGGGATACTATTCTGTTTGGAAAGATAAAGAAAGTAGATTTTCTTTAATCTAGTGGAAATAAAGAGAAATAGTAAGTCTTCATTAAATAAAGAAGCGAGATAGCGAACGAAATTTCATCTTCGAGGCCCGCACGATGCGGGTCAGGCAGTCGTTGCGAAATGTTTTTTATTTTGCGCAGGAGCACCACGATGTCGCGTAATTAGACTGTCATCATCTTTCTTCTAGGAATAGGGTAGTTTCTTTTCGCTAGTTAGCCAAAAACGCACTAACTTGTTTATAAGAGTTGCTGGAGAGCGAGGGACAGTTAAACGCAATAAGATTACCGAAAAAAGGGATGCTGGTTGTTTGTGACGAACGTCACAAACAACCAGCATCCCTAAAAATTAACGCGGCAATCATAAAGCAAAACTTCTGTCCCAAACCCTTCGAAAACGGTAGAAACGGGTTTTGAACTTAAAGGATAGGAAATCTTTATGCCTGCTTTTTCTTAGAGAATAATATAGTAGTAGGATGATATGGGTGGATCGAAGACTAAAGGTGATAAATTCCATTTGGTAACTCTAAAATATCGATTTTGGGTTGAAAGCTATTAATAAGTTTAATATTATTAAAATATCCTTAAGATTCGCAAAATATTACAATATCATTACAAAATATCGAAATTTGTAATAGTATTGTTATACAAATGGGTATTTTTAGCTTATGCTAATAAACCGTGATGTATGTTAAATTTATAGTACATAGGTTTTAATTTCATGTATTGGAATGTTTTATGGAATTCTGTGTTTTATTATGTAGGAAATAAAAGTTCTAGGAGGAACAAATGAAAAAAATCATCGCATCATCTGTATTAGCAACATCTGTCCTTTTGCCACTTAACCTTGTTGCCAATGAAGCACCATCTGTATATGCAGCTTCTAATTCTGCTATAGTATTAGGCGACATTCAACAATTGGTTGGTAATAAAGCGTTACTTACTGAAAATAATGTCAATATACGATCAGGTGCGGGTACTGAGTTCGATAAAGTAATACAAGTAAATACGGGTCAGTCGGTAAGTGTACTTGCCTTTGCGAAAAATAGTAAAGGTGAAGTCTGGTACAAAGTTTCCTTAAGTTCGACGGAAGGTTGGATTATTAGTGACTATTTAACAGCTGCTACAAATGCAGTTAAAGCGTCCACTTCAAAATCAGGAGATGCCTATGTCGGAACATCACAGAAAATAGGGGAACGTGCTTCTGAAATGAGAAAAGGTGCAACGGCTTCTTATGATGTAGTTGCAACTATTCCAGAAGGGACCGCTTTAAAGATTATTAGTGCATTTACTAATGCTCAAAATGAGATTTGGTTTAATGTAGAAAATAACGGCAAAAAAGGCTGGGTAACCTCTGACTTATTTATATTAAATGATAATGCTGCAGAAACCGCTGCAAAAGCAGTTAAAGCGTCCACTTTAAAATCTGGAGATTCCTATGTCGGAACATCACAGAATATAGGGAAAAATGCTTCTAACATGAGAAGTGGTGCAACAACTTCTTATAAATTAATTGCGTCTATTCCAGCAGGAACTTCTTTGAAAATTATTGGTGCTTTTACTAATGCCCAAAATGAGATTTGGTTTAATGTAGAATATAAAGGCAAAAAAGGCTGGGTAACCTCTGACTTATTTGTACTGAATGGAACTGCTGGAGAAACAGCTACAATGATGAAGGTTATCAATTCATCAACCGTTCATTCAGGAGCCACCAAAAATTACTCTACAGTTTTCACAGCAAAAGCTGGAGCAACAATGACCGTTCATCAAGAATTTACAAATGGCTACAATGAGAAATGGGTTCAAGTTACATATGCCACTGGAAAAAAAGGTTGGATTCTTGCATCAGCTTTTGAAGATAGCTCGATAGCGAACAAAGTCGTAAGCAAAAATTCGACGGTACATTCGGGAGCAACAAAGAGTTACAAAACAGTAGCAACGATTAACAAGGGAGTAAAACTAGCAATCCACCAAGAGTTTACGAATGGTTCCAAAGAAAAATGGTATCAAGTGACTTATGCAGTTGGAAAAAAAGGATGGATAGCTGCTGATGCATTTGATAGTGTTTCCACTGTACCCGAAAATCCGCCAACCGAAACTCCAACTCCAAACGTAGAGGTAATTACCGAAGAAAATCATTTGTCGGTTTCCGTTTCGGTAGCAAATATGCGATCAGGTCCAGCAACAACTTTTGATGTTGTAACTCAATCAAGGTTAAATGACCAATTTGTTTCTGCACAATATGTTACTGATGCTAGCAATGAAAAATGGTATAAAGTAGTTTCAGGTAGTGGGGATGCTTGGTTACATCAATCTGTTGTAACTATTGTAGATAAAGTGAACGAGACTCCAGTTGTCACTCCAGGTAATGGGGAAACAGGTACAATTCAACGTTTTAACGCTTTACTATATGCAAATAGCAACTATAACTCATCAGTTTTAGTAGGTTTACCAAGAAGTACAAAGTTTACTGTGCTAAGTAAAATAGTTTCAACAGATGGGACAACTTGGATAAACATTCAAGCTAATGGAAAACAGGGTTGGATTCCAGATTTCGAAATTAATGAAAATATCCCTACTAAATATGGAACAAAAACATCTACTGTGTATAGTGGAGCAAGTGCAACAGCGAAGAAAGTAGATACTATTTACTTAAGTTCACCGGTACGTGTACTACGTTCATTAAACGGGTGGCTTAATATCGAAACACCAAATGAAAAACGTGGTTGGATTCAGGCTTCTGTACTTTCAGATGCTGCGTCAATTTCACCAATTTCACCAATTTCACTGACGAACGGTAGAACAGAAGTTAGAAAAGGGCAAAATTATATGGTTTGGTCTAAACCATCTAAGTTCGATATTACCTACTCGATACCATCAGCAAATGTGTTACGAGTGTTTGGTAATCTCTCCAGTATTAACGAGATTAAATCGAATGTTGCTGGAGTGAAGAGTATGAAAGTAGAGAAAGTTTCCGGTGGAACATCTGTATTATTAGTCACTTTCGATCCTAATTACACATATACAATTCGTGATTATAATAACGAATTAACCATCAAAGTAGTTCCTAAAGGATTGGCAGGGAAGAAAATAATCATCGATGCTGGGCATGGTGCTTCTGATCCTGGTGCAATAGGTAAAAAAGGTACGAAGGAAAAAGATGTAAATCTTGCAACTGCGAATTTCCTAAAAGCTGAGTTAGAGGCGGCGGGAGCTACTGTGACACTTACAAGAAGCACAGATGTGTTCTTAGAGCTTTCGCAGCGTACAGGTATCTCTAATGCTTCGGACTATGATGCATTTATAAGTATTCATGCCGATTCATTCAGTTCTACTTCGAAAGGAACTACAACCTTCTATAATTCGTCAGTGAGCTTTAATGGTCCTAGAAGTTTGACACTTGCAAAGAGTATTCAATCTGATTTAGTCAAAGCAATTGGAACTTATAACCGAGGAATCAAGCCACAAAACTTCTATGTAAATCGTATGAATGAGCTTCCTTCTGTATTAGTCGAACTTGCATTTCTTTCAAATCCTACGGAAGAAGCACAATTAGCTTCTACTTCCTTCCGTAAAAATGCAGCAATTGGAATTCGTAAAGGATTAGAAAACTATTTCAATCAATAATGGAAGGAAGATAATCATATGAAAAAGAAATTATTAGCAACAGTTGGAGCTGTACTTGGTTTAAGTTTGGTATTAACTTTTATTACACCGACCTCCACTAAAGCAGATTCAAATCTACTTTTAGCATCGGTTGAATGGGTACAAGCACAGCTAAACCCTCTTCAAACGAAAGTAACAACTTTAGAAAAACAAGTTGCAGAACAAGATGTAATCATTAAACAATTACAAAAAGCAGTAGCGGAGGGTAGCTCTGTGGTTGTAACGCCACCAACGACTACTAATCCCCCGACAGAAACAACTGCTGTAATTTATACAAAGGCTAGTGCAAAAGTACATTCTGGAGCAACAAAAAACTATAAAGTTCTTGCAACAATTGCTGCAAATAAAGGCTTATCCGTTATTGGTGAGCACAAGGGTGCCGATGGAATTTGGTATCGAGTAGAAGTTTCAGCTACTGTAAAAGGGTGGATTTTCTCAGGTGATGTTTCTACGACAAAACCAGTAGACTTTGTACCTTCAAAAGTCATAACAAAAGAATCTACAAACGTACGCAAAGGGGCAACTACTAATTATAAATCACTGGAAACTGTTGCTAAAGGCTCTTCATTAACTTATTTAGGGTCCTTCAAAAATGCAAATGGTGAAACTTGGTATAATGTCCAAACTGCTAAAGGCAATAAAGGTTGGGTGCTAAGTACGCTGACTGAGGTGAAATAATTGAAGAAAAAAGTAATAGCCATTTTATCAGTAGCAGTGCTTAGTCTTGTTTCCGCAAATAGCGCTTTTGCATACAAACAAGAAAGTTATTCGAAACAAATACAAGTAGAAGTACACAATGCATCTACTACTTCTCTTAATCTATCAGGAGTGTACAAGCTACAAAACTTAACAACAAACGAAATGTTCTTTGCTTTACCAAATACACCGGTTACATTTTCTCAAGTGAATGGGGAAGTCTCTATTTATCAATCTGGATCTTCTATGTTTTCAGCAAATGGTTATGCCCTGCATGCCATTTCTGGCAATGAAAAGATAGTCGTATTTACGTCAGATGTTGATGGTAAAAAAGGGGCTACTGCTGATTATGAAACAGTAAAATCATATACAGCTTTCCAAGGGGCAAACTTTGTAGATGAATTCACAAATGCAAATGGTGAAACTTGGTACTCTATTACAGATGAACTAGGAGCTTCATCCTGGGTCCCCGCTACTAGTGGACGACTTGCTGAAGTTTCTTCATTACCAATTGGCAAGGCTTCAAATGGAAATGAATATCGAGGAAGTTTTAATGTTATTAAATCAGGTGCGACAGTTCAAATCGTCAACCGACTAGATTTAGAAAATTATTTAAAAGGCGTAATTCCAAATGAATCACCAGCTTCATGGCATATTGAAGCTTTAAAAGCCCAAACAATTGCAGCAAGAAGTTATACATTGAGTAAAGCTGGTATTCTAAGTAGTACTACTAAAGACCAAATGTATAAAGGCTATTCATCTGAACATAAAAATTCAAATGCTGCAGTAGAAGCAACAAACGATCTAGTTTTAAGAGCTAATGGCAAACTAGTTCAGGCCTACTATTTTTCTACTAGTGGTGGTAGAACAGCGAATATTGGTGAGGTATGGAATAGTGCCCAGGTTTCCCATTTTGTATCTGTAGATGATTCCATTGAGCAATCACCTTATAAAAACTGGACAGTGAGCATTCCAACTTCCAATATATTAAAAAAATTCGGATTTTCCACCACTGATACTTTGTTAGACATCAAACTTACAAAGGGTGGATCTAACGGAGAAGTTACTGCCGTAACTGCAGTGACTTCGTCCGGAGAGAAAACGATAACTGGCAATGAAACTGTGATGAGAAATGTATTTATAGATGCCAACAATGCATCCTTAAAATCTAGCTGGTTCGATATTTCCTTCACAAAACCAACTGGAGGAACTGACCTAGCTATTCAAGGAGCAAATGGTTCATCAGAAGTAACATCACTTGAGGGAATGTCCGTTCAAACAGCAACAGGCACAGTGCCCATTCCAGGTGGCTCTGTGAAAGTCCAAACGAATGAAGGCATCATCTCCACAACAGGAGTTACAGGTGTCCAAACAGTAACCGTAAACGGTAAAGGCTATGGTCACCGAATCGGTATGAGTCAATACGGTGCTAAAGCACGTGCCGAAGCTGGTTGGACATACGACCGCATTCTAAAACATTATTACCAAGGCACGACAATAGAAAAATACTAATAAAATACAAAAGGCAACCACATTAGTGGTTGCCTTTTTGTATGAATTTTGTAAAAGTATAAGAATAAGAGAAATTAAATAATACCGCTGATTTCCGTTTCAGGTGGACGCGTTCCGTGGGCACGGCTTCAATCTCCCTCGGGCCAACAGGATGTTGGTCACGAAGGCGTTGCCACACGATGTGGCGCTCTTAGCCTTTGTCCCTTTCGAAAGTTCCTGCGGGGCTTTCAGCTCGTGCACCTGTCGCTTCGCTATCGGTGCAGAAAACATTTGCTGTTCCCACTGGAGTCGCCACCTTCACTCCAATCAATTAAGTGAGTAGTACTCCACTATAAGATAGAGCATTGCTTATCGCTTAGATGATTAGAGTAGTCAAAGTTAATATAGGGATAAAATCGTCTGTTGAATTAGGAATACTATTCTTGTTAGGAAGGATGAAAAAAGTAGAATTTCTTTTATCGAGCGGATATAAAGAGAAATAGTAAGTGTTCACTAAATAAAGAAGTGAAGAAGCGAACGAAATTGCATCTTCGAGAGCTTCCTGTTTGGATAGGTAAGTATCTTTTCTCTAGTTTTCCAAAAAAGCACTAACCTGTTTATAAGAGTTGTAGGAGGGCGACCGATAGGCAAACGCCATAAGATTATCGAAAAAAGGGATACTGGTTGGTTGTAACGGACGTCATAACCAACCAGTATCCCTAAAATCGACTCGGTAATCATATAGTAAAACGTCTGTCCAAAGCACTTCGAAAACGATAGAAACAGAATTTAACCTTTAAGATCTTTCATAAACTTTCAACTGAAACCAAATAAAAGATTACTAACGAAAGAGGCTGCCCTAACTCATACATTTGGGCAGCCTCTCAACTTTTAAGGTTTTATAAAGTTTTCAGTATAATACGGAATCGATCCATGGGTCCAATCTGCAAAGTAAACACCTACGCCCAATTGTGTATAAGCTGTACTAATGATGTTCTTACGATGCCCTAAAGAATTCATCAGTGCTTCATGTGCAAAATAGGGACTTGTATAACCCATTGCAATATTCTCTCCACCATTTCTAAACTGTACACCGCTATTGGAAAGGCGATCAAATGGGGACTCACCTTTTAAATTATCATGGTTAAAGTAATCATTTAATCCCATGTCTACACTATGATTTCGTGCGACATTAGCAACCTTTGACGAGCTTTGAAGAATTTCTACTCCATGTGCTTTACGCTCTGCATTCGTTAATTGGAATAAAAGTGCCTCATAGCTAGTTTCTAATGTAATAGATTTTTTAGGATATAAATTCGGATTCTTATCAATTAGCAAATGATCTATTAAATAAATAGCTGCAATTTTATTATCATTATGCACATCTATAAAAAAGTTTGCTTCATATTCAGGCAAATTATACGTAATAATTTCGATTGGATATGTATTTCCGGTAGTTTCATATTTAGTACCTAGTTTATTCTCCAGCTGTCCGATCGTATTGGATACTGAAACGCCATTTACTTGATAACTTTTATCTTTCGTATAAATGGAGGCTATTTTATTACTCAAATAACTTATAGCATAAAAGCTATTATAGTTATTATGATAAATTGAAGTAGAGGCACCAAATTCGTTTATAAGAGCTGTTTTTTGAGTACCAAGTTTTGCTGTTGCAGTCGTTTTATTGTCTCCAATAGAAAGAGCAGTTTTTACACAATTTAACTGATTTACCTTACTTTTAGATGGTGTTTGATACAAAACATCCGCATTATCTAAGATTACTAATCCGCCACCAAGATGATAGTAGGTCGATCTCTTCGCGTATATTCTGTAATTCTCGCCAGGTTTAACAGTTCTAGAAAATTCAAATTTACCATTTACATTTTTATAAATAGTTGTTGATTTTTGAATCAAAACTCGACCGATTTGACCGGATTTTAGTTCTACTCCATCCCAGTAAGCGATGGAAGGGCAATCTGCTGCTTGAGAAATTGTTGGAACCGAGATTAATGCGAAAAATAACATTACTACAATAGAAAGTTTTTTCATAGATTCATCTCCTCATAGTAAAAGTATAAATCAATTCACTCTAAATTCCAAAAACTCTTTTTCAACAAGTTCGATTTTTGCTTGCCCATTCGTCATTTCGGCCATCCAGTTTGTAAAGACTGCCTCTTCATCTGCTTTTGTAAATACGAGCACTTCGACAAGATCTGCGTAGTTTATCTCTTTTAGAGGATAGTCAGAATTGCGTACTTCATTTTCCACTTTTCCAAGCCAGGTGTACTCAATAGAAACTTTCATGAGATGGTGCAGTTTACGATCTACTACTTTCGCAGCGTCAATTCCTTCGGTTGTAGCCTTCCCGTAAGCCCGGATAAGTCCACCACCACCGAGCTTGATGCCGCCGAAATAACGAGTAACGACCACAACCGTATCCTGTAAACCTTGCTTTTTAAGCACTTCTAGCATTGGTACCCCCGCAGTGCCACTTGGTTCGCCGTCATCGTTTGCCTTTTGTATGTTGTCATGCTCCCCAATAATGTATGCGGAGCAGTTGTGATTAGCACTTTTATGCTTTTCTTTAATATTATTAATAAAATTTTGTGCGTCTACTTCTGTTTCTGCTCGGTTCACGTAAGTAATAAAACGTGATTTTTGAATGATGATTTCGCACTCCCCGTAGCTTTGGATAGTCTGGTAATCTTTTCTCATGGATATATTTCCCCCCCTGATTCAATTGAAACATAGTTGTAAAGTAATTTTAATTTATTTTTAGTCACTTAGTGCTATAATAGGACTTGTCATCATTAGTGAATGAGGACTCATTTGGACGCATAAAGGAGAAAAAACAGATGACGAATAGGAATATTGAAACTCAATCGTTAGATGTTATTTTCGATCGGATGGTCGAAGTGATGGATCATTCGAAAAAGGATATTTTCATTATAAGCGAACAAAGTCGACAAAGCTTTGAAGAAATGAAAGTGGAGTTAGAAATTATTCGTGGAAATATCGAGGCGGTTATTATTGAAGGGGATATGCTCGAATCGAATTCAAAGTTTTCCAGAAATCGATTAGCAGAAGTCTCTAAGAATTTTGACGCATACGATGAACCACAAGTTCGCCAAGCATACGAATCTGCAAATGAAATTCAAATAAATCTTCTCGTCAAGCGTAGTGAAGAACGTCAACTAAGACTTAGAAGAGATGATTTAGAACGCAGATTACAGGGCTTGTTAGAAATGATTGAACGTGCCGATCATCTGGTCAATCAGGTGAACATAGTCATGAATTACTTAACATCCGATTTGAAAAATGTAGGAGAAGCACTTGAAAATGCAAAAATTAAGCAAGATTTCACCTTGAAAATCATAGAAGCACAAGAAGAAGAACGTAAAAGACTTTCAAGGGAAATTCATGATGGCCCCGCGCAAATGCTAGCGAATGTACTCCTCAGAACAGATCTAATCAATCTTACATATCAGCAGCGTGGCGGTGAAGAAGCGATGAAAGAGATTATTGACCTAAAAACGATGGTTCGCAATGCTCTATCCGAGGTCCGTCGTATCATTTACGACCTTCGACCAATGGCATTAGACGATTTAGGATTAATACCAACGCTTCGAAAGTATATAACAACAATTGAAGAATACAACCCAAAAGGTAAGATTAATTTCCAAGCATTTGGAGTAGAGAAAAGGTTAGAAACCAATTTTGAAGTAGCCATTTTCCGCATAGTCCAAGAGTGTTTAACAAATGGAACTAAACATGGAAAATTTACAGAAGCTTGGGTGAAAGTAGAATGGTTGAAACAAAAGATAAATATTATCGTCAAAGATAATGGAGCTGGATTTGATCCAGAAGTAGTAAAAGAAAAATCCTTTGGTTTAATTGGTATGAAAGAACGAGTGGATTTGTTAGAGGGAACGATGAAAGTTATTTCATCCCCCGGCAAAGGAACAACCATTTTGTTTAGTATCCCATTAAATGAGGTATAGTAAATATGGCATTTGAATTATAGGAGGAAATACACATGACAAAAATAATAATCATAGATGATCACCAACTATTCCGCGAAGGAGTAAAACGCATTTTAGACTTTGAAGACTCTTTCGAAGTAATAGGAGAAGGTGATGACGGCCATGACGTCCTAAGCCTTTATGAAAAGCATCTACCAGACGTAGTATTAATGGACATCAATATGCCTACTAAAAATGGGGTAGAAGCAACAGGGGAATTACTAGAAAAATTCCCAGATGCAAAAGTAATTATCCTATCAATCCATGACGATGAATCATACGTATCGCATGCACTAAAAACAGGGGCACTTGGATACATGCTAAAAGAAATGGATGCCAATGCTATCGTCTCCGCTATCAAAGTAGTAGCAAAAGGCGGATCATACTTACATCCAAAAGTTACTAAGAACCTAGTTGCAGAATTCCGTCGCCTAAGTGAACGCGAAAACAAAGGAAACTTCCATCAAACAGAAATCCGTCGTCCATTCCATTTACTAACAAAACGTGAATGCGAAGTACTTCAATTACTAACAGATGGCCAAAGTAACCGCACCATCGGAGAAACACTATTCATCTCCGAAAAAACCGTAAAAAATCACGTATCCAGCATCCTTCAAAAAATGAACGTAAACGACCGCACCCAAGCCGTAGTAACCGGCATCAAAAACGGTTGGGTTGAAGTTCGATAATATTCATATTCAATCCCACTCCAGTGTTTTGGAGTGGGATTTTTACAAGAGAAATAACGTCCTGAAAAAGAAAAGTTGTGCCAAACGAAGTGAACGTTGCGCAAACGCCCACCAATGTTGCGAGAACTCCTCCCGAAGTTGCGCAACCACTCACAAACGTTGCGCGTCCGAGAAAAGTTGCGCCAAACGAAGTGAATGTTGCGCAAACGTCCACCAATGTTGCGAGAACTAATCCCGAAGTTGCGCAAACCGCCCACAAATGTTGCGCGTCCAAGAAAAGCTGCGCCAAACGAAGTGAAACCCCCTCCGAAGTTGCGCAACCACCCACAAACGTTGCGCATCCCAGAAAAGTTGCGCCAAACGAAGTGAACGTTGCGCAAAAGACCACCAATGTTGCGAGAACCCCTCCCGAAGTTGTGCAACCACCCACAAACGTTGCACGTCCGAGAAAAGTTGCGCCAAACGAAGTGAATGTTGCGCAAACGCCCACCAATGTTGCGAGAACTCACCCCGAAGTTGCGCAAACCGCCCCGAACGTTGCGCGTCCCAAAAAAGTTGCGCCAAACGAAGTGAATGTTGCGCAAACGTCCACCAATGTTGCGAGAACTCACCCCGAAGTTGCGCAACCACCCACAAACGTTGCGCGTCCAAGAAAAGTTGCGCCAAATGAAGTGAATGTTGCGTAAATGCCCACCAATGTTGCGAGAACCCACCCCGAAGTTGTGCAAATTGCCTGGAAAGTTGCGCATCCCAGAAAAGTTGCGCCAAACGAAGTGAATGTTGCGCAAACGCCCACCAATGTTGCGAGAACTCACCCCGAAGTTGCGCAAACCGCCCCGAACGTTGCGCGTCCCAAAAAAGTTGCGCCAAACGAAGTGAATGTTGCGCAAACGTCCACCAATGTTGCGAGAACTCACCCCGAAGTTGCGCAAACCGCCCCGAACGTTGCACGTCCCAATAACGTCCCTACAATCCATCACTTTTTCTTATTCTCCTTAAAGTATCGACTTGGACCAGACCCATGCGCTATCAAATCCATACTATTTAACATGCGAGACGCAGCATACTTAGAATCTATCATGCAGAATCTACGAAACTCTTTATTGGTAATTTTCTTATCAATTATCCAAAAGTAATCTCTCACAGCGGATATATGTGCATAGCGATCATTTTTCCCACATGCTCTACAATTCCAAGTTGTGTATACACGCCGCATCCCCAAAACCCCACAACCAGGACACTCCACCCCCGGCCGTATTTCCCCAGGAGAAATCCGATAATGTTCACAAAGTGGTGGATACACAAAAGCAGACCTACCTTCCAACAAAAACTTTTCAACAACATCTAACTCTTCATCAGAAAAACTCGTCTCGCCAGCACTATTGTACATCTGAGTCACTCGCTCAATCATGCTCTCTAATTTAAAAATGGGATAATGGGTAGGTTTTTGCATTATGCGGCAGGACTTAGCGGTCATGATGACGGCACCAGTCACTTTTATCTGGGGAAGGGTCGTGCGTAGAAACTCTTTCATGAAGCGAATATGTCGCATCAACTGAAAATACGGATTAGAAATGGGGGTCTCTACACCATTTTCCTCCTTATAAAATTCATCTAGCTCTTCATTAAAATACAAGCGTCCACTAATGTTTTTCGACTCGAGCACAATACAACATCGATCAGTAACAACAAGACAGTCAATTTGCACTTTCCAATCACCAAGCTCCAAACAAACATCAGAAAAAAAACGAAACTCACCACTCAAACGCAACTCATTCAACCTATCCACCAGCCGGTCCTCACCACGCACTCCAGCTTCTATCTTCCGAATCTCTTCACTGATAAAATCAAACATCCCAGATCCATCACGCAACCTGTTCAACAAAGCAAAATGTCCACTCATTACTTCAGCTCCTTTCTACCTATATCTTACATTCCAATACCGGAATATTCTACCTATTTCAGATGGGAACATAATAATTGAGTTTTCGTCCTAATTATGACAAAATAACCTTCAGCAGGAGGAGACATAAATGAAAACAATTCAATCAATTACACTCGCAGCCCTCATACTAACGCTGGCAGCTTGCAATAGTAATGACGACACAGCCGAAAACACCAATTCTGCGGCTGACATCGCTCCAACGAACACACAAACCACAACTGATCACGGTGCGGAAAATAAAAGCGAAACCAGTATAGGCTTCGAAATGTCAGGTAGCAATATTGAAGAAGCGACAAATGTACCAGAAAAAGAAAAAACGGCATTAATCGACTCCTTCACGGAATATATGGAATCATTTAACGCAGAAGATACAGAACGCTATATGAAAACAATCTCCAAAAATCCAGAAGGCTTTAACTATGAAGCTGAAAAAGTGAAAATCGAAGAGACCTTCAAGGACTTCAATACGATTCGTACAGCGGAAGACATCACCATAATCGAATACGATAAATCGCAAGCACAAGTATTCTCCACAATCCATACTTCCTTTGAACAAATGGACACAGGCGCTAAACTTGATCAGAAGGGTCGCCAAGTAACTGTGTTCGTCAAAGAAGACGGCAAATGGCTAGTTTCCAGCGTCTACTATATAGGTGAAACAACTAAATAAGATTGCATCCCCCAGACATATATGATAAATATCATGTTTGGGTCTTTTTTATGCTTCCATTTGTACGAAAACTTCCGTAAACTACAGATAGGAGTGTGATTTATTAAATGAAGACAGCAATCGTAACCGACAGCACCGCATATATCCCGAAAGAAATTCGTGACCAACTGAATATTCATATGGTGCCGCTAAGCGTTGTCATCGGAAATGACACCTATCAAGAAGAAATAGACATTAACACCACAGAATTCTACGATAAAATCCGTAAAGGTGGAGCTCTTCCAAAGACATCACAGCCTTCCTTAGGAACATTTATCGAAACATACGAACAACTAGCGAAAGAATACGATGAAATAATCTCCATCCATTTATCCAGTGGCATCAGCGGTACACTTGCCGGAGCAGAACAAGCAGGAGAAATAGTAGGGGACACCAACGTGCGCACGTTCGATACTGAACTTTCATGCATGCCACAAGGCTTTTACGTCCTAAAAGCCGCTGAAATGGCTGAAACTGGTTCTACTCCAGATGCTATCATACAAAAACTAAACAGCATGAAAAATTCAATGCGGGCATACTTCATGGTCGACAATCTAGACCATCTCCATCGTGGAGGAAGACTAAACGGCCTCGAGCGCATCATTGGCTCTGTACTACAAGTTAAACCAATTCTGCACTTCGAAAACAAAGTCATCGTTCCATTCGAAAAAGTCCGTACACGCAAAAAAGCGATGAAACGGATTTCGGACATGCTACAAGATGACTCGAACCAATTCAACAGCATAAAAGCAACAATCATCCATGCAAACAACGAAAACGAAGCAATCGCATGGAAAAACGAACTCCAAACAACCATGCCAAACGTAGACTTCACGATCAGCTACTTCGGTCCCGTAATCGGTACGCATCTCGGGGAAGGATCTATGGGTCTCGGTTGGTTTAATAATAACTAACGAGGAGACTGCCCATGAACGAACAACTACAACAATTTCTCACAGGCCGCATCTGGCTTCGCGAACACACCCCATTCCCACGCGAAGTCATTGACGCCCACATCGACTCCGGCCACATCCACCTTAAACCCGGCATCACAACATACTCAAAATCCAACCTTTTTTGGCAATCAAACAAGCGCGTCTGCAACAGATGCCACAACATGAAGCCATCCTTATTTCAAACATTCAACTGTGCACGCTGTAACAAAGTTTGTACGTATTGCCGCCACTGTATCCGAATGGGTCGAGTGAGCAGTTGTTCGCAGTTACTCCTTTGGGACAAGCAGCATGCTCGCGGCGCGAATGTTCATGTGTTTGCATGGAGCGGCCAATTTACAGCACCTCAACAAAAAGCAAGTGAAGAACTACTGTCTAGTGTCGAACAAAACCAATCCCACCTTGTCCACGCAGTTTGCGGAGCTGGAAAAACTGAACTACTATTTCCCGCCATATTTGCAAGCTTACAAGCAGGCAAAAGAGTTTGCGTTGCCGCGCCAAGAACTGACGTTATTTTAGAACTATTCCCTCGCTTTCAAAAAGTCTTCCCAAACACAGCAATTCACGCCCTATACGGAAGCGCACCCGACCAGCATGGCTTCGCTGAATTAGTACTCGCCACTACCCATCAGCTCTACCGATTTGAACAAGCATTTGACGTCGTGTTTGTCGATGAAGCAGACGCTTTTCCCTATCATGCGGACGAAACACTCCAAAAAGCAGTCACCAAAGCCGCCAAACAGAATGCTGCCATTCATTATGTAACAGCCACTCCTACTGAATCATTAAAAACAACGAACCGATCCATTCTCACAAGAAGATACCACGGCCACGACCTTCCAGTACCGCGATTCGATAGTCTATGGGGATACGCTAGACAATTAAATAAAGGAAAAATCCCTCACAAACTACAAAAGTGGATAAATGAAAAAATAGATTCCAAAACTCCTTTTCTTATCTTTCTTCCTACTATTGAAGTGCTAGAAAACTTTCCAGGTGATCTACCAAGAGTACATGCCGAGCATCCAGATAGAAAAGAACTAGTTTTGCAATTACGCGAAAAGAAAATACCTGGTCTACTAACAACGACCATATTAGAAAGAGGAGTAACGATTGAAAATGTTCATGTAGCCATAGTTGGAGCAGAGCAACCAATCTTCACTTCCAGTGCGCTCATTCAAATAAGTGGACGAGTCGGTCGATCAGCACAGTATCCAAATGGAGATATCGTGTTCTTTCACCATGGGATAAGCAGAGAAATGGACAAAGCACAGGATGCGATAGAAGGGTGGAATCGTTCATGACCTGTTTAATTTGCGGCAATCCTTATCAATCTATGGCAACGTGGACGAAGATTTTTTTATACGAATTAGACTCGTCTACTTGCATAAGATGCTTAGAAAAGTTTGAAATATCACAGTCGACCATTGATTTCACTGATTTTCTAGGAACTCCCTATGAGGGAGCAGTCGACTCAGTTTATTGTTTATACACCTATAACGAAGCCATGAGAGAATATTTACACCAATACAAATTCCTCCAAGACGTTGCATTAGCCAAAGTATTTGCCAGGAAGCTACAACAGGCATTTCACACGAAAGAAGGCATAGTCGTCCCAATCCCCATGCATCCAGAAAAATTAGTACTACGCACATTCGCACAAGTGGACGAACTGCTAAATGCGGCACAAATCTCCTATCAACAATTACTCATTAAAACAAAATCTGAAACCCAAGGGAAGAAATCAAAAAAGGAACGTTTAAAAACAACCAATCTTTTCGAAACAATCCAAACAATCGAAGCAACAAATTACATTTTATTCGACGATATTTACACAACAGGTGCTACCATTCACCATGCAGCGAAGATTTTAAAGGACGCAGGAGCCAAAAGAGTCGACGCAATCACTTTAATAAAAGGCTAACCAACCGATAAAACAAGAGAGAATAATATCTGGAGGTAACAAAATGGGTGAATTAAAAAATTGTCCGTCCTGCGACGAGTTTTTTAACTATACGGGATTGAGAGAAGTATGTAATAACTGCGCTATGAACGAAGAAAAACTATACGAAACAGTATACCGATTCCTTCGCAAACGAGAAAATCGTGCAGCAACTATAGAACGAATTGTAGAAGTAACCGGCGTAGAAGAGTCATTATTACACAAATGGGTACGCAAAAACCGTTTACAACCAGCAATGTTCCCAAACCTAGGCTATCCATGCGATAACTGTGGGAAAATAACGCAACAAGGTAAACTATGCAAAAATTGTGTAGGAGACTTACAATCTGGCCTACGCCAATTCGACGCAGCAAAAGAATTCCGTGACAAAGTAGCTAGCCAAGAAAGTGCTACTTACCACGCTGATAACAAGAGAAAGTAAACTCTCACCTCGTGTGGGAGTTTTTATTTGGAATGAAAAACAATAATCCAAAAATGAGTTGCACACAAAAATCCTTGAGTTCCACCCAACCACCCGAGTTCCACCCAACCAAGTCTCAGTTCCACTCAAAGACCCTCCAATTCCACTCACCCCATTAATTCCCAAGACCTATTCTACACAAATCGTTCAAATTACTCTAAACACTTCATATTTCATGCCGAAATAAGATATAGACACTTTGTAAGAAAAGGAGAGGACGAAACTTTATGAAAATCACAAACGTTGGTTTAAACCAGGTAAATCCATACAAACGCAATCAACAACAAGCTGAAAAAGTACAAAATACAACTAAAACAACCGCAGATCAATTGGAAATTTCATCTGCTGCGAAAAGCATGCAAACAAAATCATCCGTAGAGGTAGAACAAGCGGAACGAGTTGCATCTATAAAAGCGGACATCGATGCAGGAACGTACAAAGTAGATGCGAAGAAACTAGCATCGAACATTCTAAATTATTACCGCATGTAACTTATTTCAGTAGGCGCCCAAACGCCAACTGAAATAAGTTACATGCCTCCGGCGGATGTCACAGATTTTGAAAGGAGTAAATTGTGCTCTGCACAATTCAAAATCTGGACGCAATTATGCCGAGGCATTATTGATTAGAAGGAGCTTAAAACATGTCCATCGATAACATATTGCAATCACTCAGCAAACTAGAAATGCTTCACAAAAGCTTGCTAGAGGTTGCATACAAAAAAACAGAAGCTATTAAAATTGGAGACATGGACAGTCTAAACCAACTGCTCAAGGACGAGCAGGCACATGTAGCAGGCATTTCACAGCTTGAACAACAGCGTCAACTAGAGGTAACGGATTACCTTCGAGCAAAAGGAATTGCTCCTACTGACAACCCAACTGTTGCACTTGTCTTAGAAAATACCAACACAGACGAAGAAAAAGCTCAACTAACAATAGCACGTAATAATCTACTACTTACGTTAGAAACATTAAAAAACCAAAATGACCTAAACCAAAAACTTACATTCCAATCACTGCAATTCGTCAACATGACTCTAGATATGCTACGTCCAAAGCCAGATCAAATGAATTACTCAAAAACCGAAGTAAAAGGTCCATCAAAAGACAAAACCTACTTCGACTCACAAGCATAAGGAGGCGAACCCATGGGCTCCACATTTATGGGATTAGAAACAGCTAGACGCGGTCTTACTACACAACAATCAGCGCTATATACAACAGGACACAATATTTCTAACGCAAATACAATAGGATACTCACGCCAACGTGTAAATATGGAAGCAACTTTAGGATATCCAGGAACTGGCCTAAATGCACCCAAGATCCCAGGTCATCTTGGAACAGGTGTGCAAGCTCAATCGGTACAACGTATTCGTGACCAATTTGTTGATCGTCAGTACCGTCAAGAAACGACGAAACTTGGCTATTGGGAAACTCGCTCAAATGCAGTTTCTCAAATGGAAGATATTCTTTCAGAGCCATCTGATTTCGGATTAAATGAGTCATTAGATCAGTTCTGGAGCTCCCTTCAAATTTTAAGCACAAGCCCTGATGATGCAAGTACCCGTAAGGTAGTTGTTCAAAAAGGGATAGCAGTTGCAGAATCGTTTAACTATATCAATAAACAACTAACCGATATTCAAGAAAACTTAAAAAATGAAATTCTAGTATCAACTACTGATATCAACTCAATTTTGAAACAAATCGCTGCGATTAATGAAGAAATTCAAGCAATTGAACCAAACGGCTATATGCCAAATGATTTATATGATGTACGCGATGTATTGCTAGATGAACTTTCGAATTATTTCCCTGTAGAAGTTTCTTACGAAAAATCTGGTGGTAACGCATTAGCAATTGCAGAAGGCTCTATGAACATTTCTATTAAAACTGCTGGTGGTTCTATTAATGTTGTAACAGGTAAAGACTTTGCTACTTTAACTGCAAACACAGGAAATACTACTCCACCAACACTAATGACAAACGCCGAGGGCTATCAACCTTTCACAAGTTTCACTGTTACTGGAAGTGGCAAAGCTCTAGGTGGTGAAATTAAATATGCTGATATGGAAGCTAATAAGGGGCAAATCCTTTCTCTTATTAACTCTCACGGCTATGGTGCGGCTGCAGACGAAACCGGCTTCTATCCAGAAATGTTGAAAAAACTAGATGAGTTGGCAAATGCATTTGCAACCGCATTTAATAATGTTCATACAACAGGTACCGATATAAATGGTGCTCTAGGTCAAAATTTCTTTGTTAGTAAAGTGACAGGGCAAGAAATAAGTGCGAGCAATATTATAGTAGATAGCAAGTTTGAAAATAATACTTCATTAATTGCTGCATCTAACTCACAACCCGCTATTGATGCAAATGGGAATCCTGTTGTTGAGCCAGGTAATGGAGCAAATGCATTATTACTTGCTAACATTAAAGCTAAACCACTTCCTGGGGATACAACAACTGGCGGATTAGGCGGAGCAACTATCCAAACATACTACCAATCGATGATTGGACAAATGGGAGTTTTAGGAGAGCAAGCAACTCGTCTTGCTACGAACTCGGCAACCATCCAATTAACTGTTGCAAATAACAGAGCTTCCATTAGCTCCGTATCATTAGATGAAGAAATGACAAATATGATTACATTCCAACAAGCATATAACGCAAATGCCCGTATGATCACAGTAGTAGATGAAACATTAGACAAAATCATAAACGGCATGGGCCGAGTAGGACTATAATAGGAGGACTTTAACATGCGCGTAACACAATCTATGCTATCTAGTAATATGCTACGTAACTTATCCAACAGCTACGGCAAAATGAGTACACTACAGGACCAAATTAATACGGGTAAAAAAATTACTCGACCATCACAAGATCCCGTAGTAGCTACTAAAGGGATAGGATATCGTACAGATTTAAATAAAGTCGAGCAATACCAACGAAATCTAGGTGAGGTTAACAACTGGTTAGATAGTTCGGATGATGCTTTAGACCACGTAGGAGAAGCTGTTAAAAGATTACAAGAATTAGTCACAGATGCTGCGAATGATTCAAAAACATCTGACGACCGTAAAAAAATTCAAGTAGAGATAACACAAATTCGTAAGCAAATACAAGATTTATCAAACACAAAAGTTGGAGATAAATATATTTTCTCAGGTACAAATACTTTAACTCCTCTTCATGATGGAAATACATTTACTGATACTTCTATTGCAACTGGCTTAAATAAAGAAGTGAAAATTGAAGTCTATGACGGCGTACAGATTAACGTAAATACAACTGGTATTCAATTATTTAGTGACATAGATGCAATGCTAGAAAAAATAGAAACATCTCTAGGTAATGGCAGTGCAGGTACTGTTATAAGTGGCTATTTATCGGATATAAACAATATGCAAAATAATGTCTTAGAAAAACGTGCAGATATTGGTGCACGCCAAAATCGTGTCGAAATGATGGAGAATCGTTTAGAGTCTCAAGAAATTATCGCAACAAAGCGTATGTCCGAAAACGAAGACATTGACTTAGAGAAAGCTATTACCGAAATGATTACCCAAGAATCTATCCATACGGCAGCACTTTCCGTCGGATCCAAAATTATTCAAGCGACCTTAGTAGATTTCATAAGATAATAAAAAGCGTATGGACAAATGTTCATACGCTTTCTTTAAAGGATGAGACGAATGAAAATACCCCAAATCCAAATTCAAACAACAAAAGCTGCATTAGGATTAACAATTCAACAGCCCAATCAGCAGATTCAACAGCCGCTAGCAGATATGCAGATTCAACAACCAGCAGCTGAGCTATCCATTCACACAACGGAAGGGCAATTGCATATTGACTCTTCACAAGCAAGGCGAGATCTTGGAATGATCAGTTCGATGGAAATGACAAGGAATTACGCCGAAAAAGGAAAACAAGCTGCGCTAGCTGGAGTTGCTCGTCGCGCAAGAGAAGGGGAGCAGCTCATGAGCATTGAAAAAGGTGGAAATGCCATCTATTCTATTATTGATGCTAGGACAGGTCCACAGAATAAAAAAATGGGAATTAAATTTATTCCAAGTGGCGATTCAGTAAAAACTACATATACTCCAGCAACCGTAGACATTCAAGTTCAAAAGAACGATCCTAAAATCGACGTTCAGATCAATAAACCGATTCATAATTATACACCAGAAAATGTTAAAATAGATTTAATACAAAAGCCTTCCATACAAATTGATTGGGAAGTGTAAAAATAGTGAGGAGAATAAAGATGAACATACAAACTGCTTACTTTGGGGAAGTAGAAATTGATCAATCAAACATATTAAACTTCCAACATGGCTTACCAGGTTTTGAAGATGAAAAAGAATTTATTTTACTTCCTATTGAAGAAAATAGCGTATTTCAAGTGTTGCAATCGGTTCAAACGGCAGCATTGGCATTTATCATTACAAACCCTTATGACATCACCACTCATTATAGCTTTGATATAGAAGAAGCAACTATACATGCACTACAAATAGAAGACGAAAAAGAAGTAGCAGTTTTCGCCATCGTATCATTAAAAGAAACCATCGAAAAGTCTACCGTAAACTTAAAGGCACCAATTATCTTAAACACGTCTAACAAAAAAGCGAAGCAAGTAATTTTAAACAATGAAGACTATGCAATTCGTCACTTAATCTCATCCGAAAGTAAAGAGGGGTGAGCAAATGCTAGTATTGTCTAGAAAAGTTGGAGATACTATTTGGATTGGGGAAGACATCGAAATAGTTATTTCGGAAGTAAAAGGGGAGCAAGTAAAAGTTGCTATAAATGCCCCAAGAAGTATTGATATTATTCGTGGGGAATTGAGACAAGATGTTTCTGCCTCTAATACAGAAGCAGTTATAACAAACTTAGATCTTTTCAAAAATAAATTTTAAAAGCTATTAAACTATCTCTAAGTTTTCCGATACTAAGTATGTAAGCAAGAAAAACTGTGTCCGGCCGGCTCAGTTCTCTTGAATGCATACTAAACTAAACACTGCTCACATGGAAGTGAGCAACACATTCCAAGGAGGAACTTATAATGAGAATTAATCACAATATCGCAGCACTTAACACACACCGTCAATTGACTACTGCTAACTCAAACCAATCAAAATCAATGGAGAAATTATCTTCAGGTCTTCGTATTAACAAAGCTGGAGATGACGCAGCTGGTCTTGCAATCTCTGAAAAAATGCGTGCGCAAGTACGTGGTCTAGATATGGCTTCTAAGAATGCTCAAGATGCAAACTCTTTAATCGCTACTGCTGAGGGAGCACTAAACGAAACTCATTCAATTCTACAACGTATGCGTGAATTAGCAGTACAATCTGGTAATGATACAAACACAGATGTTGACCGTGGAGAAATCCAAAAAGAGATGGATCAGTTAACTTCTGAAATTGATCGTATTGGTAACACGACTGAATTCAATACAAAAAAATTAATCAATGGTGGAGCTAATGTATCTGCGACTGCAACTGATGCAGATACTGGCGATGCTGCTTTAATTAAAGTATTAGGCGGTACAGGTGACACTAAGGTTGGTGCATCAATAGGAATTAATACATCAACAGTGGCAACAGCTGCAACGGCAACAGCTACTGTTGCAACTACTGGGACAGCATTGAATGCTGCAAGTGCAATTACTATTAATGGAACATCATTCTCTTTTGCGGATGCTGAATCAACTGATAATGTAATTAAAGCAATTAATGATGCAGGATTAGGAATAAAAGCTTCTTTAGATGCAACTGATATGTTGGTACTTACTAGTAATTCTGTAGGTAGTGCTTCAGAAATTACAATTGCTGGGGCAACAGGTAACTTTGTTGGTGCAGCAACTGGTTCTGGTACTGATGCTACAATTACAGCAGGTACTACAGCTAATTATAATAACTATTCAGCAGTAGGAAACACAATTACTATTGAAGATGGCGATGCAAAAGGTCTTTCTTTTGAAATATCTGGAGCACTTGATGTAACTGCTGATTCCACAATAACTGTTGCTTCAAACGGAACGTTAAACTTCCAAATCGGAGCGAATGAAGACCAAGAGATGAATATCTCAATTGGCGACATGAGAGCATCAGCACTTGGAGTATCTGGAATCAAAGTAAATAGCCAGTCTTCTGCAAGTGATGCAATCACTACTATCAATAAAGCAATTGAAACTGTTTCTGCGGAACGCTCTAAGTTAGGTGCTTATACTAACCGTTTAGATCACACAGTTAACAACTTAGGAACATCTTCTGAAAACCTAACTGCAGCAGAATCTCGTATTCGTGACGTAGATATGGCGAAAGAAATGATGAACCAAACAAAAGAATCTATCTTATCTCAAGCTTCTCAAGCAATGCTTGCACAAGCAAACCAAAAACCACAAGCAGTTCTTCAATTATTACAATAATTTTAGAATACATGAAAGGGACTCTAGCTTTGCTAGGGTCTCTTTTTTTTTTAGATTTACATTTGACATTTGGAATTGTTGCAAGAGAAAGTACTAAATTTAAGAGGAATATATATGAACTGAGATTCTAGCAAGTCAATAAGATTGAGTGGTAAATAATCGTCGAATTCAAAGTTTGTAGAAGATGAAAATGCAGAATAATTGTAATTTTAAGTAATAAAAATAATTTTAAAGGAAGGGACAAGATTATGAAAACTTTACAATCATTATTTGAAGAAAAATTTGAAATAAAAAACAAGTATTCTAGAGAAGAATTATGTTTTATAGTGGATTTCTTTAGAGGTGAAATAGGTAGTCTAGCGCTTGATTTATATCATAGTAAAATTGGACGAATTTCGAGAAGTGATGTGGTTCTTGGTAAGATAAGTTTTAATCCTAGACATATATTGAAAGCTTTATATATTGAAGGTATTATTACTAAGGATAACTTTGAAGACTTTATTGAATTAGATGATGGAAGATTATTTAATTTATTATTTACTAATATTAAGGATTACAAAGAAGAATTAATTAAACTAACAGATGATGTAGAAAATCTAATGAAAATTCTTGAATTAGTAAAATAAGTTGTTTTAAATCGAACTAGTCTATATTCAAATGGGAATAAATATTTGTCCACAGTATCAAAAACAAACATGAGAGAATAAACATTCACGATGATTGAATTAACTTGTATGTTAACTAAGTAGTGAGAATTTGATATACATACTCTGTTATTTAGAAAGGAGTAGTATGGATAAAGAGACTCAAGAGCATAAAAGATTTCTTGAAGAACAACTTGAATGGTGTAAGGAACAAGATAATATCTTAGAGGAAATAGAAGACAAACTGTATGAAATGAAAGAAATAGCAGAGTGCGCTCTTGTAAATGACATGACTACCAATGAAATTGCGAGATTTAATCATCAGCTGGATAACTTGAAAAGGAAGTTCAGTCTCTTGAAAGACAGTTACAGGCTGTTGTACACTAAAACTAGAAGGGTAGTGTTCGTATGGATATTGCATTATTATCAATGGTCATGAGCCAACAGAACGTTATGCAACAAGCGTCGATGTCAGTTATGAAACAAGCAATGGGCAGTGCCGAACAGCAAGGTGATGCGCTTCAAAATCTAATGACTACGACAGATGCAGCTGCGATTCAACAAGCTGCTCAGCCACATTTAGGTGGAAACATTGACTTGAAATTATAATAGAAGTATTTTGGAGTAGCCTTGATGAGAGGTTGCTCTTTATCTTTTTCGGGCAAATGGGAAAAGTAGATTATGTCCAGAAATTCTAGTTCCACTTTATTCGTTTTAAATATATATCCAAACCATCTTTTCGCATACTTATGGACAAACTTACATTAAATTATTCAGAAATATAATTTTAGACATCCCCAAGTAATTACCTGCAAATTCTACTATGATATTTAGCTTAGTCCCTTTTGATTAAACTCACTTCGGTTTTAGAGCCTATATTCTCATTTATAATATATTTCAAATATAAAACTTTTTCTAACATTATCTTTTTCAATGCATACCTTAAAAAAGTTTTATTTTTGCCGATATAAACTGTAAGGATCTTCTAATATAAGGAGGCAAGTAGGCATGGTAAATAGAATAGCTGAGAGTGGTACTAATACTGCTATTATCTTTTCTAATAAGCAGGAAAATATCGGTAAAAAAACTATCATAGAGAGTAAAGTGACTCCTTCAGAAATGCAAGACATACAAAAAAGTGAAGAAACGTCGAAAGAAAACTTAACACCCGATAAAGTGAAGAAAATGACAGAGAGTTTAAATGAATTTTTAGAAACTACAAGTACTAAATTGAGATATGAATTTCATGAAAAATTAGAAAAATACTATGTTACGTTAGTGGATTCTGAGACTGAACAGGTCGTCCGTGAAATTCCAAATAAGAAATTGATGGATATGTATGCCTCGATGTTAGATTTTATTGGAGTGCTAATAGATAAAAAAATTTAGAAAGCTGGTGTTTTTATGCGTATTGGTGGTTTAGCAAGTGGAATGGATACAGAATCGATGGTTAAAGAGTTAATGAAGGCTCATCGAATCCCTTTAGATAAAATAACGCAAAAGAAACAATATACGGAATGGCAACGTGATGATTATCGTACTGTCAATCGTACTTTAAATGATTTCAAAACTTTAACAAGCGATAGTATGCTAAGACAATCCACATTTATACAAAAAACAGTCACATCCTCGGCACCAGAAAACGTTTCTGTAAAAAATATTAACTCTGTAAGTGATTTTTCTGGAAAACTTAAGATCGATAAGCTTGCCACGAATGCAAGTATGCAAAGTAGTAGTAAAGTAATTAATGATGCAGATTTGAATAAGAAGTTATCTGATCTAACTCTAACAACAGTACCATCAGATTTTACTATAAAAGCTATCAAAAGTGATGGTACGTTGGATAATGGCTATAAAGTAAAAATAGACGTAAATTCAACAATGAAAAGTGTGTTGGATGATATTAACAAAAATTCTGGAGTAACTGCATTTTATGATTCTTTCTCCGGTAAAATTGCATTCTCAGCTAAAAATTCTGGTAATGTAGTTGGGGGAAATGAAATAGAATTCTCAGATAGTCATAGTTTTTTGAAAGTTTCAGAAAATAATACAATTTCCGCTGGGGCTACAGATGCAAACGGAAATAAATTAGGTACATTAGGACAAAATGCTGAATTTATATTTAATGGATTAAAAACGGAAAGACAAACTAATACTTTTCAAATTAATGGATTTGAAGTGACTTTGCAAAAAGTAAGTAATGAAGAGATTACATTTAGTTCTACTCCTGATACAGACAAAATATTAGAATCTGTTACTAAATTTGTAGATGAATATAATAAGTTAATCGAAGACTTGAATGGACAATTGCGAGAAAGCAAATATAAGGACTACCAACCACTTACTGACACAGAAAAAGAAACGTTATCTGAAGATCAGATTAAAAAGTGGGAAGAAAAAGCAATGAGTGGAACGCTGAAGAATGACAGCATCATTTCAGGAGTTTTAAACAAAATGCGAAGTGCAATGAGTTCAGTTGTTGGCGGTGTATCCGGTACAAATGCATTAAGTAAACTGGGCATTTCCACTTCAAGTAATTATTTAGAAAATGGTAAACTGATAATAGATGAGACAAAATTAAGAGAAGCAATTTCTGCAAATCCAAACCAGGTCTATGAGTTATTTGCTGCTGATGGTGTAAAGGATTCTGAAAAGGGAATAGCAAGACGACTTACTTCAGCACTAGATGAGGCAAGAACAAAAATTACAAGCAAAGCCGGTTCAGGAACTACAACGGTAAATAATACATTTGTTTTAGGACGTTTGTTGGCTGGCTATGAAGATCAAATGACCCGTTTTGAAGATCGTTTAGCATCTCTTGAAAGCCGTTATTGGAAGCAGTTTACAGCGATGGAACAAGCTATTCAAAAAGCAAATTCACAGTCTTCTTATCTGTCAGGGATGTTTAGCACAGGATCATAAGTAGTGAAGAAATATATTAAAGGTGTGGTGTAGTAAATGGCAGTGAATAATCCGTATCAAGCGTATCAGCAAAATAGTGTGACGCAATCTACCCCTGGTGAATTGACGTTAATGCTATATAATGGCTGTTTGAAATTTTTAAACCAAGCCAAAAAGGGTATTGAAACAAATAATATTGAATTAAAAAATACAAATATCCAAAAAGCTCAGAATATCCTTCGTGAGTTCATGGTGACGCTTGATATGTCCCAGAGTGTTTCTGGATCTATGGCAAGCTTATATGAATTTATGATTAATCGCTTAGTGGAAGCGAATATTAATAATGACATGGAAAAAATAGAAGAAGTTTATGCATTAACGTTGGAATTCCGAGATACATGGAAACAAGTGATTCAGATTAATCGTCAAAAACAATATGGAACACCAGGTGAAATATGATTCGTGATAGTCTAATTTCCTGGAAAACTACTACTGAAATGTTAATTACAATTTTAGATGTTCACGATGAGGATAAAAGGGATACTGTTATTGTGCAAGTGGACAGGTTGTTGGATGAACGTGAAACACTTAAATCGACTATACAAGCTCCATTTACAGATGCAGAACTAGCATTTGGCCAGGAGTTACTTCCATTAGAAAAGATAATGACTAAAAAACTTGAACACTTTACGCAAACGATTCGATTTGATATTACAGATCAGCAAAAGAAAAAAGTATCCTTACATGCTTATATGGATCCATATAACCAAGTGTTCCGAGACGGTACTTTTTACGATAAAAAGAAATAAACAAACTGGCATTAGCTCATGCTTTTGCCGGTTTGTTTATATTTACATATGAATTGGGGCTAATACAATGACAAATTTAACAGAAGAACAAGCACAATTAGTTCGAGAATACACAACAATGCTTCAAAATATAGAGGAAGCATTTGAATACGTGGTGGCAAGTTTTACAGATTACTCGAAAACAGAGGGGGACCTTGTGTTGAGTGATATTCTTTCTTCCTTTGTTCAGCTTATTCAAGTGAACGATGATTTAACGAATATTTACCATGACAATATGGAAGTGAAAAACCCCATTCTTAATTTCCAAGAAGTTATTAATACAGCTGAGAAGTTAGATGGTATATTTGAAAAGTCTCAAGAAAAACAAGAAGTGGTTCAACAACATCTATACCCAGCATATAAAAAATGGTATGAGTCTATTCATCCACAATTAGTCGTATATACACAAGTATAAAATCTAACCCAATGTGAAAGAATCATTGGGTTATTTTTAAATCCTAAAACTTATACTCCTTCAACAATGCCTCCAACTTCAAAGCTAGCCCAATACTCCCATCAACCTTCAACTTACCAAACATAAAAGCAGTAGTGCTATTCAAATCCCCTGCAAGAAGTTTCATAAAGTCCTTCGAGTTCAAAGTTAACTTACAATCTGCTTTTGTAGTGGTATCGTCAGATACTTCTGCAGTTCCATTTGCTAAGATTAGCTGTTTCACACAAACATTATCTCCAGTTAAATTAAACTCATATCGTACATTTTCGTTTTGTATTGGTGCTGGGTTTTCGTTCATCGTCGTTTCAATTAGTTGCCATGTTTCGTTCATTTTATAGTCATCCTTTCTTTTTGCGAGTGAATATCCATTCATATTTATATTTTCTCATATTTTCATCTTAATTTCGAGTTAATATTGCCTGGGAAATTAATTGCAAAATGTAATGTGTTTGATTAGTAGAAATGTTATTATAAATATAGTAGTTATTTAGAAGGAGGGTCTTTATGTTAAAGAAAGTGCTAATAGTAACAGTTTTACTAATTTCATTTGCATCGACTGCTAGTGCTAATACCTTATATGAAGTGAAAAAGGGAGATACACTATCAAAAATTGCCAAGCTCAATAAAGTATCGGTCAACGATCTCCGTTCATGGAACCAGCTGACGAAGGATAGCGTTTATATAAAACAAAAATTGGTTGTGAAAAAGCCGACTGTAGCAACTAAAACTCCAGTAAAAGTGGTTGTTGCGAAACCTATAGAAGTTACTAATACATCCAAACAAGAGACAGTAGTTACACCAGTTCAAGTTAAGGATGCTTCGTTGATCACAGCACCTAGTTTAGTTCAAACAAATAATCTATCTGCTAAAGGACAAGCTTTGTATCCTTTAATAGTAGATTTTGCAAAGCGACTAGAAGGGATTCCTTACGTATTTGGTGGTTATTCAATTTCCGGGTTTGATTGTAGTGGATTTATTTATTTCTTACATGCGCAAGCAGGTTTAGATATTACGAGACAAAGTAGTGAGAGTTACTTTACACAAACTTCTGCTGTTACGATACCAGTTGTAGGCGATTTAGTGTTTTTCCAAAATACATATAAACAAGGAATCTCTCATATGGGAATTTACATAGGTGATAATAAGTTTATCCATACTGGGTCAAAAGGTGTGGAAGTAACGAGTTTAGAATCCTCTTATTGGAAAGAACATTTTGTTTCATTCAATCGATTTAATTCATTAACTCTAAGATAAAGAAGAACTTAAAGGAGAAAAACTATGAAATGGACAATCGCTAAAAAAATGTGGCTAGGCTTTGTCACTATATTAGTAATATTAGTTGTAGTCTCGGTGTTGTCGATTATGTCATCGGGCGATAATAGTAAAAAATATCAATTTTTATTGGATGATAGAGTGGTTAAAGTAGATCTTGTAAAAGATATTGAGATTTCTCAAAAAGACACGTCAAGAGCATTGATGGATTATTTACTATTTACTACAGATGAATCGAAAAAGAGTGTAGAGGAAAATCAGCAAAAGACGAATGAGTTAACTGCTGAACTACGCAATAAATTATTTTCCCCAGAAACATTAGATATGATCACAGTAATTGAAAAGAAAAATGATATGTTGGCTGCTATTAATGCAGATGCTATTAAGGCGAAAATGGATAAAGATACAACAGCGCTCAATAAATTCACTGCAAATGCAAAAACTACCAATACAGATGCACTCAAAACTTTAGAGGGTATTGAACAGTTTTTACAACAGGACATGGATAAAACCAGAGATGAGATTGCTAGATATGAGAAAGTAGCTAAAATCTTCCTTATAAGTTTAGTTATATTAGGAGTTATATTAGGAGTTATTTTGGCTTATTTCATAAGCAAAAGTATTTCAAAACCTGTTAAGCTTGTTACTGCAGGTCTTTCAGAAATTGCAACTGGCAATTTAACTGTAGAGCCAGTAATTATTAAAAATAAGGATGAAGTAGGCGAAATGGCAATTGCTTTTAACACGATGACTAAAGATTTGCTTAGCATAGTTTCTGGCGTTCGGGATTCTTCTATGCAGCTTGCTGCTAATGCAGAGGAGCTTTCAGCTAGCTCGGAAGAAAGCTTAGCCTCTTCTCAGATGGTTGCAAAATCTGCAGAAGCCCAAATGGTATCGAGTGAACAGCAAGTGCACCATATGGATACATCTGTCCAGTCATTGACAGAGTTATCGCAAGGTATCGGTCAAATTTCTGTTAGCAATGAAGAAATGTTACAGTCTGCAACAGATGTACAAAAGCTAGTCCATACAGGTTCTAATGTTGTATCAGATGTTGCCAAACAAATGGATACCATTCATCATACGTTTAAAGATACAACGATAATCATGCAAAATATGGCTAAGCATTCCAATGACATTCAAACCGTTACTGCTTTAATAACGGATATTTCCGAACAGACAAATTTACTGGCCTTAAATGCAGCTATTGAAGCAGCAAGAGCTGGTGAATATGGGAAAGGCTTTGCAGTTGTAGCAGATGAGGTACGTAAGCTTGCTGAGCAATCTAAGAATTCTGCAACGGAAATAGCCTCTATGGTTCAACTGATTCAAAGTGCTTCAGGTAAAGCTGTTCATGCTATTACAGCTGGAGGCGAGAAAGTAGAAGCGGGTATCGCCAAAACGACAGAATCCTTAAAAGTATTCCAAGGCATTGAAGAAGCAGTTGGAGATGTTGGTCTAAAAGTGGAATCGGTTTCTGCAGCTATTGAACAAATTCAAGCGATGGCGGAGTCCGTATCTCAAGGGGCTTTAGAAGTACAGAGACTTGCAACACTTGCTGCTGACGGTGCTAATGATACAAGTGCAGCTACCCAGCAACAAATTGCTGCAAATGAAGAAATTTCGGCAAATGCACAATCTTTAGCAGATCTTGCAGAAGTATTACAAAATAATGTTAGTCACTTTAAAATATAAGAAAGAAGCGACTCCTATTCGTATATGCGAATAGGGGTAGTTTCTATGTCTATGGATTGAAGTTGCGAGAATCGGCTGGAATGTTTCGCAAACGGGTCAGGATGTTGCGAGAACGACCCGAAATGTTGCGCAAAAACAAAAAACGTTGTGCAAACTGCAAACAACGTTGCGATAAACTAGAATGTTGCGCAAAAGACCCATGATTGCGAATATAGTGCGCAATATTGCGACAAAACAAAAAATGTTGCGCAAAAATTCTCCCACTCCCTTCAGGGAAAACTTTATTTATTATAAAATGCAACTAGGGAGCGCCCTTATTTTCCCTTGCAATCACCTTCTAATATTCTAGAACTCGTCACAAAGTTACCTACGAAAATCGAGTATACTTGCAGTAGGGAGTTGTTTCGAAATGTATACATTCATTATTTTCATACATGTAATTAGTGCAGTATTATCGATTGGTCCATTTTTTGTTCTATTTCCTTTATTAGATAGGATGAAAGGTAAAAATAAAGAAATGTTAGATACAGCTTTAGAAGTGTTTCAAGCGGCAATTCGTCTTGTTAAACATGCTGGTCATGTTCTTGTTGGATCGGGGCTTCTGCTTGTTTGGCAGGGGAATTGGCCATGGACAACCTCGTGGGTGATTATGACGATTGTTGTGATGGTAGTTTCAATTGCATTTCTCGCAAGTGCATTTAAGCCTAAAATACGAGAATTTCATGCAGGAGCGATTGATTTAGATACACTCATAAAGAAATTAAGGTCAGCCGTGTGGAAATATATTATATTGTTACTACTCATGCTATGGTTTATGGTTGCAAAACCTAATTTATGGTAATAGAAAACCCTTTCTCTTCGTGGAGAAAGGGTTTTTACATGTTAACTTGCGATTCTCTAAGTGGATCTTGCGGTTCGTCCAATTTGACTTGCGATTCTCCATTAACAGGTCCAAAATCAACCCGTAACTTGCGATTCTCGACCTAGACCTTGCGATTTACCACAAACAACTTGCGATTCACAAAACCCCACTTCTAATTCCGCCAGCCTCCAAATAATCCAACAATCTCCTATTATAATAGAAACTTCCATACAAAATTATCCTTCACAATTCCCCAGGAACATAGATATCTTACATACTCCTGTCATTTTAACAAAAAGTTCACAATTATTTATTCTTTCTGCGAAATGCGATATATCGCAGATGTAAGCGATTACAAACATAATGAATATTCAAAAATGACTGATAATTGTAAAAAGGGTGTTGACGGGACATTTTAAAGACGATATGATATCAACAATATATTAAATATTGTGAGAAAATTCACAACCACTTAATTGTTAAAAGCTGCAAAGCTAAACGCTGCAAAAGCGGAAAGTATAGGAGCGATTAAATTGAGAAGTGACATGATAAAAAAAGGCGTCGATCGTGCCCCACATAGAAGTTTGCTTTACGCAACTGGGGTCAAGACGAAAGATTTAGATAAACCGTTTATCGGTGTTTGTAACTCCTATATTGATATTATTCCTGGCCATATGCATTTAAACAAATTTGCGGAGGTCGTGAAAGATGCAATTCGTGAAGCAGGTGGAATTCCATTTGAGTTCAACACGATTGGTGTAGACGATGGAATTGCAATGGGGCACATCGGGATGAGATATTCACTTCCGAGTCGTGAGCTTATTGCAGATTGTGCTGAAACAGTGATTAATGCGCATTGGTTCGACGGAGTATTTTACATACCAAACTGTGACAAAATCACACCAGGAATGTTAATGGCAGCTGTAAGAACAAATGTCCCATCTGTGTTTGTTTCAGGTGGTCCGATGGAAGCTGGTACTTCAGCTGATGGTAAACAACTTTCACTGACTTCTGTGTTTGAAGGTGTAGGATCATTTAAGGCGGGTGACATGACAGCGGAAGAACTACTGGATATTGAACAAAGTGCATGTCCAACATGTGGTTCGTGTTCAGGAATGTTCACAGCGAACTCCATGAACTCGTTAATGGAAATGTTAGGTGTAACACCTCCAGGGAATGGAACGATTGTAGCAACATCAGATGAACGTCATCGCCTCATTAAAGAAGCGGCGCATCACCTAATCCGTATGGTTAAGGAAGATGTGAAACCGAGAGATTTAATCACAAAAGAAACAATCGATGATGCATTTGCGCTAGATATGGCAATGGGTGGTTCAACAAACACTGTTCTCCACACATTAGCAATTGCACATGAAGCTGAAATTGAATACAACGTAAGAGAGATCAATGAAGTCGCTAAGCGTATTCCTTACTTAACGAAAATTATGCCAGCATCTGATTACTCTATGCATGATGTACATCTTGCGGGAGGAGTTAGTGCCGTTATCAAAGAACTTTGTGAGATTCCTGGAGCGGTTCATCCAGATCGATTAACGATTACTGGTAAATCACTCTATGAAAATGTCAAAGATGCAGAAATAAAAAATGATCAAGTCATACGCCGAAAAGAAAACCCATATAGTCCTGTAGGAGGCTTATCCGTATTATTCGGAAATATTGCCCCTGAAGGCGGAGTAATCAAAGTAGGTGCGGTAGATCCTTCTATTAAAGAGTTCACTGGTAAAGCGATTGTGTTTGAATCACAGGAAGCTGCACAAGAAGCTATTGATGCCGGTATTGTTCAAGCAGGTCATGTAGTAGTTATCCGTTATGAAGGTCCAAAAGGCGGACCGGGGATGCCAGAAATGCTTGCTCCTACATCTGCAATTCAAGGTCGCGGATTAGGAACTAAGGTTGCACTAATTACAGACGGTCGTTTCTCAGGAGCGTCTAGAGGAATTTCCATTGGACATATTTCTCCAGAAGCTGCAGATGGTGGTCCGATTGCTTTAGTTCAAAATGATGATGTGATCGCTATTGATTTAACAAATAGAACGATAGAATTACAAGTTAGCGATGAGGAATTAGCTTCCAGACAAGCAAACTTACAACCATTTGAACCAAAGATTAAAAAAGGATATTTAGCAAGATATTCAAAACTAGTAACATCAGCTAGTACTGGTGCAGTAATGAAGATCTAAGAACGAATTTTGATTAAAAACCAAATATATAAATCATTGATGAGGCAAAAGTTAAAGGAACCTTGTATTAACAGAGAGTCGGTGTGGTGGGAACCGACAATACAACCTTTAGCGACATCCCCTCGGAGTGAAGTGTTGAACGGGAAACCTTCTAGATACTTCCGGGTGTAGTTTAGCTACTCTCGTTATAAATGGATAGTGGGCAATTGCCTGCTGTCTGCGAGGTAGCGGTTGCGCTACGAACTAGGGTGGTACCATGAAAAGAATTTCATCCCTATACAAAAGAACGAAGGTTTCTTTGTGTGGGGTGGAATTCTTTTCTTTTTTATAAATTTAACTTTAGTAATTTAAAGCGAAAGTTAAGTAAAGTTTTTCAAGCAAACTGGACGATTTGATTAAAAAGGAGGAATTAATGATGAAGTTAACCGTTGAGGAAACTGAACAAGTTTATGAAGAGCCGATAACCACGCAGGCTCCTATGCAGTTGAATGGTGCAGATGTTTTTATCGAAACGCTGAAGAAGCATCAGGTTGAAGTAATATTTGGTTATCCAGGTGGTGCGGTTTTACCTATTTATGACGCACTCTACAAAAATCCGATTAAGCATATTCTTGCTAGACATGAGCAAGGAGCTATTCACGCAGCAGAAGGCTATGCGCGTGTTTCTGGGAAGGTTGGCGTAGTAATTGCCACTTCTGGACCAGGTGCAACAAATTTAGTTACCGGCATTGCCGATGCGATGATGGATTCGATTCCACTTGTCGTATTTACAGGGCAGGTGGCTACAACCGTGATTGGTACAGATGCATTCCAAGAGGCGGATATTATCGGTATTACGCAGCCTATTACAAAACATAATTACCAAGTAAAAGATGTAGCAGATTTCCCAAGAATCATTAACGAAGCTTTTCATATTGCTTCTACAGGTCGTCCAGGACCAGTTGTCGTAGATATTCCCAAAAATATGGCTACCGGATTGTTCGTAACGCCTAGTGAAGATGAGCAGGAAGTAAATCTTCCAGGGTATCAGCCAACGACTACACCGAACTTTTTACAAATTCAAAAAGCAGCGCAAGCTATTTCTAATGCAAAGCAGCCGTTGATCCTTGCCGGTGCAGGTGTATTGTTTGCAAGAGCATCTGATGAACTAGCTACATTTGCTGAAAAATATCAAATTCCAATAACGAATACGCTTCTAGGATTAGGTGGTATCGAAGGAAATCATCCACTTTTCCTAGGAATGGCAGGCATGCATGGAACGTATACAGCCAATATGGCAATCCAAACATGCGATTTACTCATAAATGTTGGTGCTAGATTTGATGACCGACTAACAGGTAATTTAAACTTATTTGCACCAAACGCGAAAGTAGTTCATATCGACATTGATCCAGCAGAAATCGGGAAAAATGTTCCAACAGAAATTCCAATCGTAGCGGATGCAAAAGAAGCTTTAGAAGCACTAATTGCACTAGATACACCAAATGGTAACACGGCAGCATGGTTAGAAAGCTTGAATATTTCGATGGAGCAATATCCATTCCATTATCAAGCTAGTGTGGAACGTGGATTGCTACCGCAGCAAGTACTAGAGCTAGTACATCAGTATACAAACGGAGATGCCGTTGTCACTACAGACGTTGGACAGCATCAAATGTGGACAGCGCAGTACTATAAATTTAACCATCCACATAACTGGGTAACATCCGGTGGACTTGGAACGATGGGGTTTGGTTTCCCAGCAGCAATTGGTGCCCAGCTAGCAAAACCTAATGCGAAGGTAGTTGCCATTGTAGGAGATGCAGGCTTCCAAATGACATTACAGGAGTTATCTCTATTACAAGAGTTAAGGATTCCGGTAAAAGTTATTATCTTAAACAACCAAGCACTTGGAATGGTTCGCCAATGGCAAGAGACATTCCACGGAGAAAGATTTTCACAATCCCTTATTCCAGTTCAACCAGATTTCGTGAAACTAGCAGAAGCTTATGACATTAAAGGCTATAAGATCGAAACGTTCGAGGACGCAAAAGTTCAACTAAAAGAGGCATTAGAATCCGATGAACCAGTATTAATCGATTGCCGAGTAGTACAAAAAGAAAGTGTCTATCCAATGGTAGTTCCAGGTACAGGGCTACATGAAATGATTGGAGTGAAGCCAGAATGAAACGAATTATAACAGTGACCGTGATCAATCAAAGTGGAGTTCTCAATCGTGTTACTGGCCTACTCATGAAGCGTCAGTTCAACATAGAAAGCATCACAGTAGGGCATACAGAAAATCCTCAAATATCCAAAATGACATTTGTCGTAAATGTGGAGGATGAACGAAAGCTTGAGCAACTCTTAAAACAGCTACAAAAACAAATAGACGTGCTGAAAGTAAATGATATTACAGAAAAACAAATTGTTGTAAGAGAGCTGGCGCTCGTGAAAGTCGTGTCGCCACCAGCTGTAAGGTCGGAAATAAATAGCATCATCGAACCTTTCCGAGCTTCTATTATTGATACAGGGAAAAATGTTGTCACATTCCAAGTAACAGGTAGCCCAGAAAAAATCGATGCATTTATTGATTTGATTAAACCTTATGGCATTAAAGAGCTTACAAGAACAGGCGTAACTGCATTTGTTCGTGAGACACAAAAAGTAAATACACCACAGTTATCCATTTTAAAATAATATAAAAAAACCCAAATTCGAGGAGGAAATAACAATGGCTAAAATGTATTATAACGGAGATATCAACGAAGGACTTTTACAGGACAAAAAAATCGCAATCATCGGGTACGGATCACAAGGTCACGCTCACGCACAAAACTTAAAGGATTCAGGATTTGACGTAATCGTAGGTATTCGTGCAGGTAAATCATTCGACCAAGCAAAAGCTGACGGATTAGATGTATATTCGGTAAAAGAAGCGGCTGAAAAAGCAGACGTTATCATGATCTTATTGCCAGATGAAAGACAAAAAGCAGTCTATGAAGCGGAAATTCAACCCTCATTAAAAGCTGGTAAAACATTAGTGTTCGCACATGGCTTCAACGTACACTTTGACCAAATCGTTCCTCCAGCAGATGTGGATGTATTCTTAGTAGCACCAAAAGGCCCTGGTCACTTAGTGCGTAGAACATTCGAAGCAGGAGCAGGAGTACCTGGATTATTCGCTGTTTATCAAGACGCAACTGGCGGGGCAAAAGAATTAGCACTTGCTTATGCTAAAGGTATCGGAGCTGCTCGTGCAGGCGTTTTAGAAACAACATTTAAAGAAGAAACAGAAACAGATCTATTCGGAGAGCAAGCAGTACTTTGTGGTAGTACAACTGCTATCGTAAAAGCTGGTTTCGAAACATTAGTAGAAGCAGGTTACCAACCCGAGCTTGCTTATTTTGAAACTTTACACGAATTAAAACTAATCGTTGACCTAATGTACGAAGGAGGAATGGCTACAATGCGTTCTTCTATCTCAGACACTGCAGAGTGGGGAGATTTCGTTTCAGGACCACGTATCATTGACGCATCTGTAAAAGATCGTATGAAAGAAGTATTAACGGACATTCAAGATGGTACATTCGCAAAAGAATGGATTAAAGAAAACGAAACAGGTCGTCCAAAATATAATGCTATTAAACAAGCAGAATCTGAGCACCAAATCGAAGCAGTTGGAACAAAATTACGTGAAATGATGCCTTTCATCAATGAAGGGAAAAAAGTCAAGAAAGAAGTGGTGACTAGTGCGCAAAATTGAAATTTTTGACACAACGTTACGTGATGGCGAACAATCAGCTGGTATTAATCTAAATACGAAAGAAAAGCTAGAAATTGCTCGTCAACTTGAAAAATATGGTGTTTCCGTTATTGAAGCAGGGTTTCCTGCTTCATCCCCCGGGGACTTTGAAGCAGTTAAACTAATTGCAGATACAGTGAAAAATTCAATCGTTACTGGTCTAGCTCGCTCGATCAAAAGTGATATTGAAACTTCATGGGAAGCGCTAAAAGGTGGCGTACAACCGCATTTGCACACATTTATAGCAACATCTCCAATTCATATGCAATATAAGTTAAATAAAACACCAGAGCAAGTAATTGAAATTGCTGTTGAATCTGTGAAGCTAGCCAAAAAATATTTTCCTCTTGTACAATGGTCAGCAGAGGATGCAACTCGCTCAGACAAGGATTTCCTTGTACGCATTATGAATGAAGTGATTAAAGCAGGCGCAACAACGATCAATGTCCCAGATACGGTAGGCTATGCAACTCCTATTGAATACGGTGCTTTATTCAAATACTTAAGTGAGAACGTAACAGGTATCGAAAAAGTGAAATTATCAGCTCATTGTCATGATGACTTAGGAATGGCTGTTGCAAATACATTAGCAGCTATCGAAAATGGAGCGACGCAAGTAGAAGGTACGATCAATGGTATCGGTGAACGAGCGGGTAATGCAGCACTGGAGGAAGTAGCTGTTGCATTACATATTCGCAGTGATTATTACCAAGCAGATTCCGGGATAATATTAAAAGAAACGAAACGTACTAGTCAGCTAGTAAGTCAGTTGACAGGTGTTGTTATTCAGCCAAATAAAGCGGTTGTAGGAAGAAATGCATTTGCACATGAATCTGGTATTCATCAGGATGGCATGCTGAAAAATCCGGAAACATATGAAATTATTACACCTGATTTAATAGGCGATGTGGTAACTGAGCTTGTGCTTGGAAAACATTCTGGCCGCCATGCATTCTTCTCAAGAGCAGCGGAGATGGGCTTCCAATTAAGTGATGAAAAGCTAAATGCTGCATTTGTAGCATTCAAAAAATTAGCAGATCGTAAGAAAGAAATTGCAGAAGAGGACTTATTTGTTTTATTGACTGATCAACAAGTGATGAGTGGAGAAGTGGAAGTGTATGAATTAGAGGAATTAATCGTCCACTATGAAAACAATATTCCAGCATCTACGATTACTGTAAAAGTACCATCTGGTGAAAGTGTAATGGAAACGTGCGCAGGTTCAGGTGCAGTAGAAGCGATTTTCAACACATTGGAAAAAATAGTGAATGGCGAAGTTCGCATTTTAGACTACCGTGTTTCATCTGTATCTAAGGGCCGCGATGCACTTGGTGAGGCAGTTATCAACTTAACCTTCAATGGCAAAACAACATCTGGTCGTAACGCATCTCAGGATGTATTAAAAGCATCTGCAAGAGCATACATCAACGCCATCAATCGTCAATTAGTAAATGTACAAATAAGAGAACAAGCCGTAATAGGGCAATAATTAAGTGATTGTAGTGAAAGGCGGCGACTCCAGCGGGAACAGCACGAGCTGAAAGCCCCGCAGGAACGTAGTGACGAGGAGATTGAAGCCGTGCCCGCGGAAAGCGTTCGCCTGGAACGGAAATCAATAGCATTATTTAATAGAATCAAGAACAAAAAAATGGGAGTGAATGAGATGGAAAAAACGATAACGGTATTACCGGGAGATGGAATCGGTCCAGAAGTAACAGAGGCAGCTGTAAAAGTGCTTCAAGCAATCGCAAAACGTTATAACCATACGTTTAACTTGCAATACGGATTGATTGGTGGAGCAGCGATTGATGCTTGTGAAAACCCTCTTCCAGAAGAAACAATTAACGCATGTAGTCAAAGTGATGCCATCCTTTTAGGCGCAGTAGGTGGGCCGAAATGGGATCAAAATCCATCTCATTTGCGCCCCGAAAAAGGGTTGCTAGCTATTCGTAAGCATTTTGGATTGTTTGCGAATATCCGTCCAGTAAAAGCAATTCCTGCATTACTAGAAGCTTCTCCTCTGAAAAAGAAAATAGCAGAATCAGTGGATTTAGTTATTGTTCGTGAATTGACAGGTGGACTTTATTTTGCAGAGCCACGTAAGTTAACAAATGATTATGCAATGGATACTTTGGTTTACACACGCGTTGAAATTGAACGTATTGTAGATACTGCCTTCCAATTAGCAAGAAGCCGTCGTGGTAAGCTTGCTTCTGTCGATAAAGCGAATGTTTTGGACTCTAGTAAACTATGGCGTCAAATCGTCGAGGAGAAAAAACAAGGCTATCCTGATGTAGAGGTAGAGCATATGCTTGTTGACTCGACTGCGATGAAATTGATCACGAAGCCAGATTCATTTGACGTAATTGTCACTGAAAATATGTTTGGTGATATTTTAAGTGATGAGGCTTCCGTAATTACTGGTTCCTTAGGAATGCTGCCATCTGCAAGTACGCGTGAGGACGGATTCGGCTTATATGAACCAGTCCATGGATCTGCTCCTGATATTGCTGGTAAAAACAAAGCAAATCCAGCAGCAACGATTCTTTCCGTAGCAATGATGCTACGTGAATCCTTCCAAATGGAAACTGAAGCCGCAGCAATTGAAGAAGCGGTATTCAATGTATTGAATGACGGTAATTTCACAAGTGACCTAGAAATAAAAGGGAAACGAGTGCTTTCTACTACAGAATGGACGGCTAAAGTTTTAGAAGAATTAGACTCCGAATTTGTATCAGATAGTATTATGTTTTCTTATGTCTAACCAAAAGGAGAGAAACTAAATGGCAAAAACGATTATTGAGAAAATTTGGGATGAACATATTGTGTACGAGGAAGAAGGTAAACCAGACCTTCTCTATATCGATTTACACTTAATCCATGAGGTGACATCTCCGCAAGCTTTTGAAGGATTACGGCTAAATAATCGTAAGGTTCGTCGGCCAGATCTTTGTTATGCAACGATGGATCATAACGTACCAACTCGAAATAGAGAGCAGATCAAGGACGTTATCGCGCGTAAGCAAATTTCTACATTACAACAAAACTGTGAAGAATTTGGCGTTCCACTTGCCAATATGGACCATCCGGACCAAGGAATTGTTCATATTATCGGACCAGAGCTTGGCTTAACGCAGCCTGGTAAAACAATTGTATGTGGAGACAGTCACACATCTACACATGGTGCATTTGGTGCTATTGCTTTTGGTATCGGAACGAGTGAAGTAGAGCATGTTCTTTCTACACAAACGCTATGGCAGGCAAAACCTAAAACGATGCAAATAAAAGTAAAGGGTGAGCTTGGCTATGGGGTGGCTGCAAAGGATATTATTTTAGCCATTATTTCGAAGTTTGGTATCGATATGGGTACAGGTTACATTGTGGAATATACTGGTGAAGCGATTCGTAAGCTATCCATGGAAGAGCGTATGACGATTTGTAATATGTCGATCGAAGCAGGGGCTCGTGCAGGTTTGATCAGCCCAGACGCAACGACTGTTGAATTCCTTCGAGGTCGTGAGCATGTACCTTCAGGGGAAGCTTTTGAAAAAGAAGCCGCACGTTGGTTAGCTTTAGCAACTGACGAGGGTGCGCTTTACGATAAAACGGTAGAAATTTCTACAGATGAAATCGAACCATTTGTTACATGGGGTACAAATCCTTCTATGGGTTCTGGTGTATCGCAAAGCGTGCCGTTTACTTACGATTTCGCAGAAACAAGCGATAAGCAAGCACATGAAAAAGCACTTGCTTATATGGGTCTAGAACAGGGAATGCCGTTAGAGGATATCGCCATCTCCAATGTATTTATTGGTTCTTGTACAAATGCGCGTTTGAGTGATCTTCGTACAGCAGCAACTGTTATTGCCGGTCGTAAAGTACATCCTAATGTAACAGCGATTGTCGTTCCAGGATCTCAAACGGTTAAAAAACAAGCAGAGCAAGAAGGCATCGACAAAGTATTCCTAGAAGCAGGATTTGAATGGCGCGAATCAGGTTGCAGTATGTGCCTAGCGATGAATGATGACATCGTTCCAGCAGGCGAGCACTGTGCATCGACCTCCAACCGAAACTTTGAAGGTCGTCAAGGTGCTGGTTCCAGAACGCATCTGATGAGCCCAGCAATGGCAGCAGCTGCCGCAATCGAGGGTCACATTGTAGACATTCGCAAGTTTGGATTAGTAAATGCTTAAGGAGGAGGAAAACCAATGGAGCCAATTAATGAAATAAATAGTGTCATCACACCTTTAAATCAAAAGAATGTCGACACAGACCAAATAATCTCAAAAGAATTTCTAAAACGTATCGAACGCACTGGATTCGGTAAATACCTATTTTATCACTGGCGTTTCGACGCAAATGATGAACCGATTAAAGACTTCGTATTAAACGATGAACGCTATAAGGATTCTACTATCTTAGTAGCTCATGACAATTTTGGCTGTGGCTCCTCCCGTGAGCATGCACCTTGGTCCATTTTGGATTATGGCTTCCGAGTAGTTATTGCACCAAGCTTTGCGGATATCTTCTATAGTAACTGCATGAAAAATGGGATTTTACCGATTAAGCTATCAGTAGACGAAGTCGAATCATTGCTAAGCAAAGATGTATATGACGTAGCAGTTAATCTAGAAGCACAAACGGTAACAGGTGTGGACGGTGTTGTGTATTCATTTGACATTGATCCTTACCAAAAGAATATGCTTCTAAATGGATGGGACGAAATTTCATTAACCTTCCAATACGAGGATAAAATAAAAGCTTATGAAGATAAAGTAGCTCAAGCATAAACAAATTTGAGCTCAAAAAAAAGCTAACTAGGAGATGGTTTTGTTGGGAATTCATACGACACTGTAGGTTTATATCGTGCATCTGAAAAAGTAGCGGAGTTCGTGCATCGCACACCGTGTAAAAAATCAGCCACATTCAATAAAATTACCGAGAAAAATGTGTTTTTGAAATTAGAAAATCTACAAAAAACTGGGTCGTTTAAAATTAGAGGCGCTATGAATAAAGTATCGCAACTGAGCGAGGCAGAATGTGCTAAAGGATTAATCGCTGCTTCTGCAGGGAATCACGCACAAGGTGTCGCTTTTGCAGGAAAAGCACGAAATGTGCCAGTCACAATTTTCATGCCACTTGGAACACCCGTTTCGAAAGTAAATGCTACGAAAGGGTATGGCGCAACTGTCAAATTAATCGGACAAAATTTTGATGAAGCATATATTGCTGCTCGTGAGGAACAACTTCGAACAGGAGCAACATTCATCCATCCTTTTGACGATATGACGATTATCGAGGGGCAAGCAACTGTCGCGATGGAAATGCTTCAGCAACGTCCAGAGCTAGACACGATCGTAGTGCCAGCAGGCGGAGGAGGTTTACTCGCAGGAACGCTCCTGGCAGTCAAATCTATCCGTCCTGATATCCGCGTGATCGGCGTCCAATCTAGCAACGCCTCGGCAATTGCCTTTGCGTATAAAGGAAAAGGAGACGGTCTGCTGCCATTTCAAGGCAAAACAATTGCGGAAGGCATCAACGTGAAAACACCAGGCAACTTAACGATGAAAATTATTCAAGCACTCGTGGACGATGTAATCACCGTCAGCGAACAAGAAATAGCCTCTGCTATTCTCTTCACGCTCGAACGCGAAAAAACGCTTATCGAAGGTGCAGCTGCCGCAGCTGTAGCGGCAGTATTGAATCACCGCATTCCAGGTTCCTCCCAAAATATCGGCATCATCGTAAGCGGAGGCAACTTCGATGTAAGTAAACTAGTCGAATGCCAACAACTATGTACAGATATGCCATTAGCTAAATAAAGACTCTAGAACACCACTATCTGATTGCGGACAGTGGTGTTTTGGTGTTGTTAAGAGGGAATAGGATATTGAAGTTGCGAGTACCGGTGGAATTGTTGCGCATACAGCATGCTAAGTTGCGCAAAACAGAAACGTTGCGCATCCGGCATGCTAAGTTGCGCAAAACAAAAACGTTGCGCAAACGAGCTCCAAAGTTGCGCGAACAGGCCGAGAAGTTGCGAGTACCGGTGGAATTGTTGCACATACGGCATGCTAAGTTGCGCAAACCAAAAACGTAGCGCAAACGAGCGCCAATGTTGCGCGAACAGAACGAGAAGTTGCGAGTACCGGTGGAATTGTTGCGCATCCGGCATGCTAAGTTGCGCAAACCAAAAACGTTGCGCATAACGAAAACATCTCCATTAACTAAAATGCTAGGCAATAAAATTCTCCTGATTATCCAAATTCATATAGGGCATAACTAAAATACACAACGGCAAAACAAAAATCAGTCCGTACTAGACCGAACTTGCGATTTGCACGTCCTATATTGCGATTCTATCCTTTGAACTTGCTATTTGATACGCGGAACTTGCGATTCTCATCGACTAACTTGCGATTCTGCCACATGACCTTGCGATTCACACTACTCCAACTTTATTCCAAACTCATCGCTTGACTTCCGTCGGTAACTAAAATATAATTACTTACGAAAAGTAACCTATATATCTAACTGGAGGAATTAACATGAACTACCATAATAAACCAATTACATTTGTAGAACTAGTAGAGTTAAAAGTAGTTGATCTTCAACGTTCCCTTGAGTTTTATGAGAACATTATAGGCTTTAGAGTACTGGAACAGCAAGCGGACAAAATTTATCTAACTGCCGATGGAAAAACAGCATTACTTTCTATTGAACAACCAGCAGAAATTATGCCGACACAACAAAAAACAGCAGGATTATACCACTACGCATTATTATTACCGACACGTGCTGATTTAGGCGCTATTTTAAGACATTTCGCTGAGCTTAACATTCGTGTTGGAGCAGGAGATCATTTAGTTAGTGAAGCATTATACTTAAATGATCCAGACGGAAATGGAATCGAAATTTATAGTGACCGTCCAGATACTGAGTGGAAATGGGAAAATGAATTTGTTGAAATGGCTACACTTCAAATAGATGCACAAAGTATTCTTGCTGAAGGTTCAAGCACCCCATGGAACGGACTACCAGCAGGGACTGTAATGGGACATATTCATTTACATGTTTCGGAACTAGAGGCAACGAAAACATTTTATATCGCATTAGGTTTTGATGTTATGACGCCTAATTACCCTGGCGCATTATTTATGGGAGCGGGTAAATACCATCACCATATTGGTTTAAATACATGGGCTGGAGTGGGAGCACCTCCTACACCAGAAAACGTAGTTGGGCTAAAAGCATTCTCTGTAGTTTATCCAACAAACGAAGAGCTACAAGCTAAAATTACTAAATTAAAAGCATTAGGAACAGAAGTTCTAGAAGAAAACGGTATTTTTAGTGTTAAAGATCCTTCACAAAATACAATTAAATTAACTATAAAGTAAACCAATGACTCCGAGCATATCGGAGTCATTTTTTTGTCTTCTCCCTTTTTTTCGAATCCTTCCGCTAGCTCCTTTTTTCTCAACAACTATTTGGTCTAACTCTGTGACACAATCTGTTCGAATTCGACCTTCCCCTGCAGTATTGATTATTTTGTCACTCTCTACACATTCCTGACCGACACTTTTCGACAAACTAATATAATCGGCAAGATTCGACTTTAAAGGAACCTTTTTGTGCAGATAATGAGGAAACGTGGTCGATTGTTAGAGGTCACTTTTAACTTGCATCGAATTGTCAGATTTGTCTTTGTAAAATTCATGTAAAGTTTCAGAAAACACACTCATTTCTTTCGAGGATTATGCTATATTTCATTGTGGGAGGTCGGAATACCTATGATAAAATGGTCTACTATTCCACTGCGAATGAAGTATTTAATAGCGATTTTTAGTTCCTTTATCTTATTCGGTGCAATGGCTGTTTTATTAGTCATTCAAGTAATTCACAATCAAGAAATAGCGGATGATATGGAAGTTTCATCACAAAATGTCGAAAGTGCAGATATTATGCGTTCGGAGGTAGCGAATTTATACATTGCTATTTCTCATTTCGCAGGAGACCCTTTAGATGAATTCGACAAAGAGTACGAATTGTCAAAAGAGAGTCTAGCAAGTCTACTAACTGAGGCTAGCAAGCAAATGCCCTCTGTAGATTGGGAAACTTTCTCAGTAACTATACAATCCATACAAACTACATATGAGAATAATTTAAAGAAATCAGTGATCAATAAAGAAAATGTCCCAAAACGAAGACAGCTTCAAACAATCTATGAAAAATATGATAGCCTAACGCTTATATTAGAAGAAACTAGACAACTTGAATCTGACAAAAGAATTCTTTTAATAGAGGAAATGTCCGCGAGCCAGAAAAATACAATAGTTATTGTAGTCGGCGCATCTCTAATAGCGGGCTTACTATCACTTGCTTTAGTGTTATTAACAAATCGACAAGTTAAAAACCAACTTGCCCAAGTAGTGTTATTTGCAAAAGATATATCACAAGGAAATTTAAATAGTGAGCCGTTAAAAATTTTAACTAACGATGAAATTGGAGAAGTATCCCGTGCGATGAATGAGATGCGTGGCAACCTGATAGGTATCGTAAAAACGATTAAACTAACTGCGGAGAAATTAAGTGGAAATAGCATAGAGCTAAAAGAATATTCCAGCAAAACCGTAGATAGCACAAATACCGTGAAACTTGCTATTCAAGAAACTAGTGGAAGCATGCTGGAGCAAAAAGAAGCATCGATCAGTATTCGTTCCTTTTTAGAGGAATTCTCTCGTACTTTTGGTGAGGTAACAGAAAAGGTAATAGAACTGAATGAGTATTCCACTATTGCAGTACAAATGGCTGATGAAAGTGCATTGGCATTGAAAAATGCTGCGGGGGAATCGGCAAAATTACGCTCGTTATTTAAAGAAGCGGACCGAGAAAGAAAATTACTCCAAGACCGAACAGAGGAAATTGCACGCATGACAACAATCGTTCAAACCATCTCCAAGCAAACAAACTTATTGGCACTGAATGCTGGAATAGAGGCTGCCCGATCTGGGGAACATGGCAAAGGATTCGCAGTGGTAGCAGAAGAAGTGAAGAAGCTTGCGGATGAAGTATCTGGAACTGCTCATACAATTCATCAGATTTCTAACTCTATTACTCAACAAGGGACTCAGATGGCGAATGTTTTTGCTGAAGGACTATCAACATCCAAAAACAATGCTCAAACGTTTGAAATGCTGCATCATAAAATGGATAAAATAGTTTCGTATATAAGAGATTCTAAAAATCAAAACGATCATATGAAAGATTCTATGCTAACAATCGAAGAAGAAAAGAACACTTCTGAGAGACTCATTTTTGCATTAATAGAATCAATTGAATCTAACACAGCGCAAATGGAACATACAGAAGACATGCTTCTATCTAATGTTCAAACAATCGAGAAGCTGTCCAAATTGATAAATAATGTAAGTGAACAGGCGATTATTTTGGAGAAATCAAGCATTAGATTTGTCATATAAAATAGTCCTAACGAGTATTTTTTCTATACTTGTTAGTCTTTTTTATGTTTAAACCCTTGAGAATACTGAGTTTCGTTTGTAATATAATTGTTACATAACTGTAAAATTAAATAGGTTTAAAGAATGGTAAGATGAGTTTAGAGAAATTATCAGAAAATTTTTGACCTTGGGGGAACACGATGAATTTAAAATCTATGTCGCAAAAAGTCATGGCTGTAATCCTATTATCTATACTATTAGTAACGACTTCATTCGCCGCAAATACCGAAGCAAGTTCTTCTGTAAATTCAACGGAATTAGTTGCCACAGCCAAAGATTTGATTGGAATTAAATATCGTGGTGGTGGGACAACGAAGGCTGGGTTTGATTGTTCAGGATTTGTAAGTTATGTATACAATGATTTAGGAGTTAGCCTTCCAAGAACATCTTCTGGAATGCACGCTTCAGGATCTAAAGTTGATAAAAGTGATTTAGTTTCTGGAGATTTAGTATTTTTCAATACATCAGGAAAAGGCGTTTCTCATGTTGGTATATTTATAGGGGATGGCAAATTTATTCATTCATCTTCTTCCAAAGGTGTAAAAATCGATAAATTAAGTGATCCTTATTATTGGGGAGACCGCTATGTAGGCGCTAAACGAATTGCGGATGTAACAGTAGCATTAAACAAATAAAACATATAAGTATCTGTTCTATCGTATAGTTTACGATAGAACATTTTTTATATTCAAGAAATTTATAAGAATTCTCAAATCGTTTGATAATTCTTGGTTAATTCGGCATAATGGAAAAAAAGGTAACAGTTACACTAACGAAAGGGGGAAACGATTTGAAGTACAATCGTAATGAGTATTTTCGTTATTCATTCGGAGAACCTTGTGATGCAACATTTCGACTGATCAAACAACATCAAGGCGATGCTGAAGTGGAATTATCAAAAAAAGGGGCATGTAAAATTATAGACATTAGCCCAAATGGCATTAAGATGTTCAGTGAATTATTTATATCCATCGATCAATTACATCACGTAGAATTGAATTTCACATTAGATACAAATCCAATTTCTATGGTTGGGGAATTTGTATGGTCCCGCCGAAATGCATACGGACATGAATATGGCGTTAAGTTAGTTGGGGACGGTGAGAGTGAAAAAATGATAATTGGAGAGCTGAAAAATCGTAGACGCAAAGAAATGGAGCTAAATAAGTAAATATTATTACAAGTTTCGACAAAAAATAAATAAAATCTTTAAAATAAGAAGGATATTTTAAAGGTTGTGTTGAAGTATATATATAGAGTCAAATTAAAGGAGGAGTTTACATGTTAAACTTTAACATTCGTGGAGAAAATATTGAGGTAACTCCTGCAATACGTGAATACGTTGAGGGCAAGATTGAGAAAGTAGACCGTTACTTCAACGAAGAAATTCAAGCCACTGCAAACGTGAACTTAAAAGTGTATAACGATAAACACACTAAAGTGGAAGTAACAATTCCTATGAAAAATTTAACACTTAGAGCAGAAGAACGTAATGCTGATATGTATGCTGCAGTCGATTTAATCGTTGATAAACTAGAGCGTCAAATTAGAAAGTATAAAACAAAAGTTAATCGTAAGTTCCGTGAGCGTGAAGGTGTTGCGTCATTTTTTGCAACAATCGATCCACCAGGAGCTGTTACTGAACAATCAGAAGAAGATGAATATAATATCGTTCGTACAAAACAATTTGACCTAAAACCGATGGATCAAGAAGAAGCAGTGTTACAAATGAACATGCTTGGTCATAATTTCTTCATCTTCACAGATGCTGAATCTAATGGCACTCATATTGTTTACAAACGTAAGGACGGAAAATACGGCTTAATCGAAACAAACTAAACAACTAAATGCAAATATCCAACTCTCCTCATAATTATGAGGAGAGTTTTTTCTTAAAAGATAAGAAAGCATAAAAATAAAGCTTGAACATTGAGTTAATGGAACTTAGAAGAATGAATAATACTATTGATTTTCACTTCAGGCGGACGCTTTCCGCGGGCTTGGCTTCAGCCTCCCCAAGCCAACAGGATGTTGGTCACGAAGGCTCAACTAGGAAATATTGCATAGACTCTCGCTTATATTAGAAGTGTAGTCCGAGTTAATGCAGGGATAAAACCGTCTGTTGAATTTGGGAATGAAATTGTGTAATGAAGGATGAAGATAGTAGTTTTCCTTTTTTACTAGTGGTTAAGTGTCTGCCAAATAAAGAAGCGAAATAGCGAACGAAATTGCATCTTCAGGCCCGCACGATGCGGGTCAGGCAGTCGTTGCGAAATGTTTTTTTATTTTGCGACGAGCTTTGCGCAGGAGCACCAAGATGTCGCGCACTTAGACTGTCAACACTACTATAAATAGGATAATATCTTTTCTCTAGTTATCAAAAAATGCACTAACCTATTTCTAGTAGTTGCAGAAGGGTGGCGGACAGATAAATGTCATAAGATTACAGGAAAAAAGTGATATTGGTTTTGACGGATGTCACAACCAATATCACAAAAAATTCACTCGGTAATCATATAGCAAAACGTCTGTCCAAAGCCATTCGAAAACGATAGAAACAGGTTTTGACCTTTACGGACCGAGAGTTTTTTTGCCCTGCTTTTCAAATTAATCAGTGTGCCTTATTTGCGTGCCTTTCGAACGAATGGTAAAATGTAGAGTAAGACTAAATGGGAAGTGAAAATAGATGCTTGGTGTATTAAACAAAGTGTTCGATTTGAATAAACGTGATCTAAAAAGATTAGAAAAAGTAGCGGACAAAGTAGAAGCATTAGAAAGTAAAATGGAAGCATTAACTGATGATGAACTACGCTCGAAAACAGATGAATTTCGTGACCGTTATACAAAAGGAGAAAGCTTAGAAAGTTTATTGCCAGAGACATTTGCAGTAGCACGTGAAGGATCTAAACGTGTTCTTGGAATGTTCCCGTTCCGTGTTCAAATTATGGGGGCAGCTGCTCTTCACGAAGGTAATATTGCAGAGATGAAAACAGGAGAAGGTAAAACGCTAACCTCTACCATGTCTATCTATTTGAATGCAATTACTGGACTCGGTGCACATGTTGTGACAGTTAATGAGTACTTATCAAGCCGTGATGCTGCTGAGATGGGACAATTATATAATTTCCTTGGACTAAGTGTTGGATTGAACTTAAATTCAATGTCTAAAGAAGAAAAGCGGGAAGCTTATGCGTCGGATGTTACGTATTCCACGAACAATGAGCTTGGGTTTGATTATTTACGAGATAATATGGTCTTGTACAAGGAAGATAAAGTTCAACGTCCACTTCACTATGCAGTAATCGATGAAGTTGACTCCATCTTAATAGATGAAGCTAGAACGCCATTAATCATTTCCGGACAAGCAAACAAAGCAGCACTTCTTTATAAACAAGCAAATGCATTTGTGCGTACTTTAACAAAAGAACTAGATTATTCTTATGAGGAATCGACAAAAGGTGTAACGCTAACGGATAATGGTGTTGAAAAAGTTGAAAAAGCTTTCAATATAGATAATTTATTTGATTTGACTCATGTTCGTTTAAATCATGCAGTCAACCAATCATTGAAAGCACATGCTTCTATGCACCTAGATGTTGACTATGTCGTTCAAGAGGGCGACGTTGTTATTGTCGATTCGTTCACTGGTCGTCTAATGAAAGGCCGCCGGTATAGTGATGGTCTTCATCAAGCAATTGAAGCAAAAGAAGGATTAGAAGTCCAAAATGAATCGATGACGATGGCGACAATTACGTTCCAAAACTTTTTCCGTATGTACGATAAGCTGTCCGGTATGACTGGAACAGCAAAAACGGAAGAGGAAGAATTCCGTAATATATACAATATGAATGTTATTGCGATTCCAACAAACCGCTCCATTGTAAGGGATGACCGTGCAGATTTAATCTATGCTTCAATGAATGGTAAATACGAAGCAGCAGCTGCTGATATTGCTGAACGCAATAAAAATGGTCAACCTGTTCTAATTGGTACTGTAGCTATTGAAACATCTGAAATTATTTCTAAATTGTTAACTAAACATGGTATTAAGCATAATGTATTAAATGCCAAAAACCATGAACATGAGGCAGAAATTATTGCGACTGCTGGAAACATAGGATCTGTCACTATCGCAACGAATATGGCTGGTCGTGGGACAGATATTAAATTAGGTGACGGTGTCGTTGATGTCGGTGGTTTAGCAGTTATTGGTACAGAGCGCCATGAATCACGTCGTATAGATAACCAATTACGTGGTCGTTCGGGTCGTCAAGGAGATCCTGGGGTTACACAATTCTATCTATCGATGGAAGATGAATTAATGCGAAGGTTCGGCTCTGATAATATGCGTGCGATGATGTCGAAACTTGGTATGGATGACTCGCAACCTATTCAATCCAAGATGGTATCCCGTGCAGTAGAATCAGCGCAAAAACGTGTCGAAGGGAATAACTTCGATTCACGTAAGCGTTTATTACAATATGATGATGTTCTACGCCAACAACGTGAAATCATTTATAAAGAACGTAACGAAGTATTAGAAACAGAGAATATGCGTGCACTTGTAGAGTCCATGTTATTCGGCGCAATAGAACGTTTAGTTTCTTCCCATACAAGCTCTGAGAATAAGGCTGAGTGGATTTTGAAAGGTATTGAAGACTACGTTCAAGCGAATTTATTGCCTGAAGGGGTAATAAAACAATCGGATCTAGAAATTTTAACTCCTGAAGAAATGATCGAAAAAATGAAAGAAGAAGTAATTAACTTCTACAATGCGAAGGAAGAAGAAATGACTGCTGAACGTATGCGTGAATTCGAAAAAGTAGTATTACTTCGTTCTATTGACTCCAAATGGATCGATCATATCGATGCAATGGATCAACTTCGCCAAGGAATCCATTTGCGTGCTTACGGGCAAACCGATCCACTTCGCGAATACCAAAGTGAAGGATTTGCCATGTTCGAAGCAATGGTTGATGCTATCCAGGAAGACGTTGCGAAATATGCGATGAAAGCAGAAATTCGCAATAACCTAGAACGCGAAGAAGTAGCAAAAGGGCAAGCTGTAAATCCAAAAGAAGAAGGCGGCCCAGTAAAGAAAAAACCAGTGCGCAAAGAAGTTTCCGTCGGACGTAACGACCCATGTCCATGCGGCAGCGGCGAAAAATTCAAAAACTGCCACGGTGTAGTAAGTTAACAAATAGAGTACAGGCGCAGAACGAGAGAGACAAAAGAAAGTCGGAGGAATACAAATGATCGAAATAGCAACCGTACGTAATGAATTAGATAGAACTTCAGGAAAGTTAAAAGACTTTAGGGGGTCTCTTTGACTTAGAAAACAAAGAGATTCGTATTCAAGAGTTAGAAGAGCTAATGACATTTCCAGATTTTTGGAATGATGCACAAGGAGCTCAAAAAGTTATAAATGAAACCAATGCACTAAAAGCAATCGTAGAAGAGTATCGTGGTCTTGAATCTTCACAAGAAGATTTAGAAATGACTTTGGAATTGATCAAAGAAATGCCAGATGAAGAATTACAAGAAGACCTTGGTAATGAGTTAAAGGTGTTTACCAACAAGCTTAGTGATTTTGAATTGCAAATGCTATTGAGTGAAGAATACGATAAGCATAATGCCATTTTAGAATTGCACCCAGGTGCTGGTGGTACGGAGTCTCAAGACTGGGGTTCTATCTTGTTAAGAATGTACCAACGTTGGGCAGATAAACGTGGCTTTAAAGTAGAAACGATTGATTATTTACCTGGAGATGAAGCTGGTATTAAATCGGTAACCTTACTCATCAAAGGTCATAATGCATATGGCTATTTAAAAGCCGAAAAAGGTGTCCATCGTCTTGTTCGTATTTCTCCTTTTGACTCATCTGGACGCCGACATACTTCCTTTGTTTCTTGTGAAGTAATGCCAGAGTTTAACGATGAAATTGAAATAGATATTCGGACAGAGGATTTGAAAGTTGATACGTATCGTGCAACCGGTGCTGGTGGACAACATATTAATACAACTGACTCAGCTGTCCGTATTACACATTTACCTACAAATACGGTTGTTACTTGTCAATCGGAGCGTTCACAGATTAAAAACCGTGAACACGCGATGAAATTATTAAAATCTAAACTTTATCAGCTTAAAATTGAAGAACAAGAAGCACAATTATTGGAAATTCGTGGTGAACAAAAAGAAATTGGATGGGGAAGTCAAATACGATCATATGTATTCCATCCATATTCCATGGTAAAAGATCATCGTACAAATGAAGAAAGTGGTAATGTTCATGCAGTTGTAGATGGTGAAATCGATCCATTTATTCACGCTTATCTACGATCGAAAATAAATTAATAGACCTTTTGTAAACCAATGTTATAATTTTATAACATTGGTTTTTTAATTTTTCAGAATATTATAGATAGGGGAAAATGAAAATGAAAATGAATATGAATGAGTTAAAGAACGAAGATTTAAAGAGAAAAAACTTCATATTATTTTTAGCTTACGCATTAGCAGCAGGACTTGGATTACTAGTACAAATTATTATTCAACAGGCAACGGTAGTCATTATTTCAATTGGAATACCTTTTGTAATCTCGATTATTTTGTATTTCATCGCCAGAAAATCCATACAAACGGCACGTATATTTCCTTATTTTGTCGTACTCGCAGGAGCGATAACAGCGATAAGTATGAGTTACTTCAATGAAGTAAGTATTGCTACAATCGTTTTAGCACTTTTCCTCCTAATTTTAAGTAGCTTACATTCTAAACAAAGTATTTTTGTATACGGTTACATTTAATGTGTGGTAGCTATGATTTTGAATGTGATGTGGGATGATTCTGGTATATTTGAGGGACGAACTGTGAATATTTTCTTTATCCAGTTCATTATGGCACTCGGAATATTTTTACAAGTAAGACAGAGTAAAAAGTTATTCATGGATGTGGAAAATCTTATAGAAGCTGCTAAAGAAAAATCAGATGAAGATACATTTCTACACCAAAAATTAGAAACTGCTGTATCTGTCATTACGACTAATTTGGAGCAAATTCGTACGAATACATTTAATATGAATAATGCACAGGCAGAAATGCTTGTTGCTGTAGGTGAAGTTAGTATTGGTTCCCAAAAACAAGCAGACCATGTAGTTGAAATTGTGAAAAATACAGAGGTAACTTCTTATTCAGTGAAAGAAATGGCAGGACATTTGCATGAAATCGTTAAACAAGCAGAATTAGCAGAACAGAATGCATCCGATGGTTCCACGGTGATGGAAAAGATGAAAAGCGAAATCGATGAGTTTACAGTCTTTTTTGTGGAACTAAATAAAACCTTCAATGGACTTTCTGAAAAAATTAATGAAACAAATAACTTTGCTAGTGATATTCGCCAAATTACAGCACAAACTAATCTTCTAGCTTTGAATGCCTCTATAGAAGCTGCAAGAGCCGGAGAACTAGGAAAAGGATTTGCTGTTGTAGCTGAAGAAATCCGAAAACTTGCAGGTGTAACTGATCAGTCTCTTGAAAAGATAGATAATAATTTAAATGAATTAAATAAATATAATCAAGAAGCTCTAAATAAGCTAGAAAATGGAGTAAACCAAATTTATGTTCAAGTAGCTACAGCTGATAAATCGAATAAATCATTTAATAACCTTCATGAAACGATGAAGAAATTACAAACCGAGTTAGCTAAATTTATGCAGGACGTAGATATCATTTCCAATAATACAGAATCCATTAATACAAGTACGAATGAATTTGCTGCAATTATTGAAGAAAGCACAGCAATTGTAGAAGAATTCAACGCAACACTCGTTCAAATAACAGAAGATCAACAAACAATTGCAAAATATATCGACGAAACATACAAAGAAGCCCAAAGTATTAACAATAACTAACTACTACTTAAAGAGCGTGTCCTAGGACATGCTCTTTTTTAAGAGATTATTAAAAGATTAGAAACCGGTAATACTATTGATTTCCGTTTCAGGCGTGGGATACAAAGGCCTAGAGCGCCACATCTCAAAAGGAAGGCAATCTAAGTTCGCCGCGTCCTGCGGCAACGATTGCATAACCCACCTCCTGTGGGCCTCAACGCCTTCGTGACCAACATCCTGTTGGCCTCTGCAGGGTGAGCGATGAACCATCACCGTCGCTTGCGCGTCGATGTGATGTTTCATCTGTCTCACTGATCCTGCCGGAGTCGCCACCTTTCACTACAATCAAATAACCGAGTAGTACTCAACAAGAAGATTTTGCATAGCCTATCGCTAAGCAGATAAAAGTAGTCATAGTAAATATAATGATAAATTCGTCAACTATGCTGAAATGAGGATGAAAAAAGTAGATTTTCTTTTAGACGAGTGGAAATAAAGAGAAATAGTAAGTGTTTACTAAATAAAGAAGCGAGATAGCGAACGAAATTGTATCTTCGTGAGCTTCCTCTATGAATAGGATAGGAACTTTTCTCTAGTTATCCAAAAATGCACTAACCTGTTTATTAGAGTTATAGAAGGGCGACGGACAGTCAATAGCCATAAGATTACCGAAAAAAAGAGATGCTGGTCGTGATTTCAGTCACGACCAGCATCTTTAAAAAATGAACCAGTAATTATATAGCAATAAGTCTGTCCAAAGCCCTTCGAAAACGAAAGAAACAGGTTTTAATCTTAAAGCACATATTAAGCTTTTCTCCTCAGCCGTATGTATAACTTCTAATCTTTAGAGAAAACATATATAACAAACCAAAACCCTCCTTTCAATCACTTCACCTCGTCAACGCGCTATCTGGATGAAGTTCACAAATTACTTTTCACTTGTTATACTAGTGCAGGCAAACACAAGTATTCAGATGAAAGAGGATATCAAATGGAAACTAACAATATTCGAAAACAATATAAAGAACCACATCCTTTTATAAAAAATGCGAAGGATTATGTATATGTAATAATTGGAGCAGCCATCATTGCGATTGCATTTAATGTCTTTTTATTACCAAACCAAATAGCTTCTGGTGGAGTAAGCGGAATTAGTACCATTTTAAAAGGCGTCTTCGGTTGGGAGCCAGGACTCGTGCAATATGCTTTTAATATTCCCTTATTTATAGCAGGACTAATCTTTTTAGGTGCAAAATTTGGCATTAAATCCTTCGTAGGTACACTAGTGTTACCAGCAGTAGTACTAGTGTCAGCTAACTGGGAACCGTGGACGATGAATCCATTGCTAGGAGCTTTATTTGGCGGAATTTCTGTAGGTTTAGGCTTAGGTATTGTTTTTAGAGGTGGCGCATCCACAGGTGGAACCGATTTAGCGGCACAAATAATTACGAAGTATACAGGATTTTCTCTTGGGAGAAGTGTGTTTTTTTTAGACGGATTAATAGTGCTAAGCGCTGCAGTCGTTTTCGACATTGAAAAGGCTCTTTATGCGCTAATCGCTTTATTTGTTACGACAAAAACAATTGATCTTGTGCAACTAGGATTTAGTCAATCCAAAATGATTTATATTATAACGAATAAACAAGATGAAATTAGGGATGCTATATATACCGAGATAGACCGCGGTGTAACAAAACTTCCAGCTTATGGTGGGTATACGAATGTGGAACGGCCAATTTTAATGGTAGTGGCATATCAAACAGAGTTCACAAAGCTGAAACATATCATCAAGACTATTGACCCTGCTGCTTTTGTCATAGTTTCGGATGCCTATGAGGTATTGGGAGAAGGTTTTAAAAGGTCCTAAATTTGGTATAATAGTTATGCATACAAAATTCGAAAAATGGAGGTTTTAACATGAACAAGAAACTATTAGCTTTAATATTTGGAGCAGGTTTAGTACTAGCTGCATGTGGCGGCAATGATAATGCTGATAAGGATAAAGATGTATCCACTGACACTGAAACTACAACTGAAACAGCTTCAGTTGACGCAGAACAGGTCGTTAACGGAAAATGTATTATGTGTCATGGTCAAAATTTAGAAGGGCAAGGTAACGCTCCAGCTCTAAAAAATGTTGGCGCACGCTTATCACAAGATGAAATATTAAATGTTATTGAAAACGGTCAAGGCGCAATGCCTGGTAATATTATTACTGGAGAAGACGCTCAAGCGGTTGCTAAGTGGTTAGCGGAAAAGAAATAATTTTAGCACAGTAACCCCATTTTATGAGATCAGCTGCTCTTATTGAGTAGCTGATTTTTTTTATTGCTAAATATGACAATTCAAGTGAATAAAAGAAGGAATCTCCTCGCTTCATGTAGAATGTATAGGGGGAGTAGGTAAATGGTATGTGAGTGAAATTTACTAGTTAGGCTAAAACATAGATTTGTATTAAAGATTTATTCCTAATTTTACCTATAAATTGAAATATGTTTGTAACAAACGAAAGCGCTTCTAATGTTATAATAGGCGTGTTGCATTTTATGACGAATCTAAATAGGTGGTTTATTAATGATAGAAATGATAAATGTCTACAAAAAATACCCAAATGGTATTGTTGCCGCAAACGGTATTGATGTAAAGATTGAACAAGGTGACTTTGTCTATGTAGTTGGACCAAGTGGAGCAGGGAAAACGACATTCATCAAAATGATGTATCGAGAAGAACGCCCAACCTCAGGAGATATTTTAATAAATGGTATCAATTTAGCTACTTTAAAAAATAGTAAAGTTCCACTTCTAAGACGCCAAATCGGTGTAGTGTTCCAAGATTTTAAATTATTACCACGTTTGAGTGTTTATGAAAATGTGGCGTTTGCATTAGAAGTTATAGAAGAAACACCAAAAGTAATACGACAAAAAGTTATGGATGTTTTAGAACTGGTAGGGTTGAAAGGCAAAGCAAGAATGTTCCCAACGGAGCTTTCAGGCGGAGAACAACAACGTGTGTCAATTGCCAGATCCATTGTAAATACACCAAAACTTGTTATAGCAGATGAGCCTACAGGAAACTTAGACCCAGAAACCTCATGGGAAATTATGAATATATTTGAAGAAATTAATGCTCGAGGAACAACAATTATTATGGCAACTCATAATAGAGAAATTGTTAATACTATTAGACACCGTGTTATTGCTGTTGAGGGTGGATTAATCACTCGAGACGAATACGGAGGCGATTACGGTTATGAAGGGTAGAACATTAGGAAGACATTTCAGAGAGAGTATAAAGAGCATCAGTCGAAATGGATGGATGACATTTGCTTCGGTAAGTGCAGTAACTGTTACATTGTTACTTGTTGGTGTGTTCGTTATGATCATGATGAACTTAAACAAAATCGCAGATGATTTGGAGAAAGACGTAGAGATTAAAGTCTTTGTCGAATTAACAGCGGATGAAGCTTCTATTACAAACTTAGAACAACAGATTAAAGATACAGCAGGAGTAGCAGAAGTTACATTTTCTCCAAAAGGCGACGAATTAAATAAATTAGTAGTTGATTTTGGAGATGATTTACAATTATTTGAACAACAAAATCCATTACATAATGTATTTTATGCTAAAGCTGTCAATCCCCAAGAAACGGAAGCAGTGGCAAAGAAATTAGAACGTCTCGATAATACGTTTGAAGTAAGGTATGGAGAAGGTAAGATAGAAAGACTATTCTCTTTCTTGAACACGGGTCGAAACGTTGGATTAGTATTGATTTTAGCATTGTTATTTACAGCAATGTTCCTAATTTCTAACACGATTCGTATTACAATTATTGCAAGAAGAAGAGATATTGAAATTATGAAACTAGTCGGAGCAACGAATTGGTTTATTCGTATTCCGTTCATCTTAGAAGGTATGTGGCTTGGAATTTTAGGCTCAATTGTTCCTATTACGTTAGTGACAGTACTCTACTATAATGTCTATAATTTGCTAGCTCCAAGATTACAACAAGGAAAATTATTTGAACTGCTCGATTTTTCACCCTTTATATATCAAGTAAACGGCTTGATTTTATTAATGGGTGTATTAATAGGCATTTGGGGAAGTTTCATGTCAGTCCGCAAATTTCTACGTGTTTAGATTTGTAAATTGAAGGGAGCAAGAAATTTTGAGAAAACAGTCTAAATGGATGCTACGAATTATGGCTATAGCTACAACTGGAGCACTTTTAATAACAACTCCAAATGCGCTTGCAAATACTCTAGATGATTTGAAAAATGAACAGAAACAATTAAATCAACAAAAAAATACTATTGACTCAACTATTAAAGAAACAGAAGGTAAGATTGATCTAAATGTATCGAAAATCGATCAAATTATGGCGCAAATTAAAGAGTTAGATACTAAAATTATTAATACGGAAGCACAGATTTCTGAAGTGTTAGATCAAATAAAATTAACGACAACTGAAATTGAAAAATTAAATGCTTCTATTAAAGAGCTAGAAAGAAAAATTGAAGAACGAGATGAACTATTAAAAGAACGTATCCGCGCTGTTCAAGTAAGTGGAGGTTCTGTTAGTTATATAGATGTCCTGCTAGGAGCAAATAGCTTCATCGATTTTATCGACCGCTTTTCTGCAGTCAATACGTTAATGGATGCAGATCGTACCATATTAAAAGAACAAGCAGATGATAAAAAACAATTAGAAGAGCAACAAGCAAGTTTGGAGAAAAAACTGCAACAGCAGGAAGATAGTAAAAGTGAACTTGTAAATTTAAAGGCTTCTCTAGATGGGCAAAAAGCTTCTAAAGGCGATTTGGTAGATCAATTAGAAGTCGAGCAAGCAAAATTACATGTAGAAAAAGAAGTATTAGAAACGGAATATGATGAAATTCTAAACTTAAGCCAAGAAACGCAAAATAAAATTGTAGCTGAACAAAAAAGACAAGCTGAAGTTGCAAGAAAAGCAGCAGAAGAAAAGAAACGTAAAGCAGCAGAAGAAAGAAAACGTCAGCAAGCAGCAAGTGCAAGTGCAAATTCAAATTCAAATGGTGGTTCTTCTTCAGCCATTCCTAATGTTTCTGCTGGTTCTTGGACAAAACCTGCATCTGGACGATTCACTTCTGGATACGGTTCGAGAACTCATCCAATTCATGGTGGAACAAAAACCCATTATGGTATTGATATCGCAAACAGTACTGGTACATCAGTAGTTTCAGCTGCCGATGGAGTTATTTCTTATGCTTCTCCGCTTAGTACATATGGAAATGCAATCATGGTGACACATTCTATAGATGGCCAGATTTTCACTTCTTTATATGCGCATTTAAGCAGTATTAAAGTGAGTGTTGGACAAGTAGTCTCAAAAGGACAGATTATCGGAGCTATTGGTACTACTGGTAATTCTACTGGTCCTCATTTACATTTTGAGATTCATGTAGGAAACTGGGAAGGTATGGCCACAAACTCTGTTAACCCATTGAGATATATTTCTTTATAACTTTTATTCAACGCTTTTCCATTCGTGGAGAAGCGTTTTTTTTGATCAATAAACCAGATGAGGCTATGATTTCTGTTTCATGCGGACGCTTTCCGCGGGCACGGCTTCAATCTCCTCGTCACTGCGTTCCTGCGGGGCTTTCAGCTCGTGCTGTTCCCGTTGGAGCCCCCGCATTGCACTTCAATCAATAAGTGAGTAGGTATTAACGATAAGATTGAGCAGAGTGAGTATTATAAAAACGATGAATTAAAAGGTGTAATTAAAGTGAGAAGTAATAGTAATACTATGATTTCCGTTACACGCGGACGCTTTCCGCGGGCGAGGCCGAGCCTCCTCGGGGCAATATGATGATTTTTAATTCGTTGACACAGGATTCGGGGAGTCATTCTTCATATTAATATATATACTCCCTGTGGGGTCTCGACTTTCTCGCTGTTCCCGCTGGAGTCGCCGCGTTACACTTCAATCAATAAGTGCGTAGGTATTAACGATAAGATTGAGCGGAGTAAGACTATAAAAACGATGATTGAAATAGATTATATAAGAAAGAAACATTAAGACCTTTAAAGTACTAGTAAATAGCATTCTAGAAAAGGCCTCTATAAAGCAATTTATTCCGTTTTGCCAGTTACTATCGGACAATCATTATTTACTCGCGTTCAAAAGGATGTTACTGGCGGACGATCATTATTTACCAACGGTCATAGTGATTTTACTTGCGTTCGGTGTAAATTCACTTGCTTGGTGGAAAATTTATCCATTAATTGATTGGATTTTATAAACTACTTCAAAATTATTCGTAAATTTAGAACTTTAATTCTTTGTTATTAGCGGTAACTAGGGTGTGCGCCTTCCAAGCCGCATGAGTGCGAGGAATGAGACTTCAAAAGGAATGAAGGAGCGCTAGCGATCATCCTTGAAGGCTCATGCATAGCGTGAGGCAAGCGCTCATCGGTATAGAAATTTCTACCTTTTCACTGGTTACTTGCGCTCGGTGTAGATTTACTTGCGGAATGGAAAGTTTAACTATTTATTGAACGATTATTATAGTGTCTCTTCGACGTTTCATTAACGTAGACACGTAGAATTCTTTCATTCCATTCACTGCATCGCCATATTTACAAATCAATTAATTCGTATTTAACGCAGTAAATAACATATAATAAGGGCAGTGAAATATGATCGTATCAGTAGGAGGTATCATATGAAGAAGAAAATTTTGGGGCTTATAGTTATAGCTGCATTAGTTGCAATCGCAACCACATCCTTTGTAAGAGGTAATATTGATGAACAAGAAGCATTTGCAGGAGAGCAAATGGGCACAGATTTGGCAATGAATCCGGCGAATGAAGGCTTAGGTCAAGGAAATGCAGCGCCTAATTTTACGTTAACTACATTAGATGGTGAGGAAGTTACGCTCGCTGATTATAAAGGAAAAAAAGTCGTTTTAAATTTGTGGGCTACCTGGTGTGGTCCTTGTAAAGCGGAAATGCCACATATGCAAAACTATTATGAAGATATGGCAGAAAAAGAAAATGTAGAAATTTTAGCTGTCAATTTAACAAGTTCTGATGTCGGGTTGGAGAAAGTGCAAGCGTTTCAAGAAGATTATGCACTCAGTTTCCCGATTCCTTTAGATGAAGAAGGTGTAGTTGGGGATATGTATCAAGCGATTACGATACCTACTACTTATATGATTGATACGACAGGAACCATTCAAAATAAGATTGTTGGACCAATGGATGAGCAAATGTTAACAGAATATGTAAACAACTTAAAATAAGAATCGATTTTTGGGCAAGTATTAAATTCCTCTTTCCACACATATATTAGTGGAAAAGTAGGAGGTATAACTTGCGCAAAAGTCGGTTTTTTCTTTATGGATTGTTAGTCGTTGTTATTTTAGGTATTGGGTATATGTGGTTGATGAAACCTTCAGCTACAGAACAAAAAAACGTGAGCAATAGTCAAGTCATTGATGAAGCGTTTCAATTAATCAAAAAAGAGGCAGTATTCTCTAAAAATGAAGATCTGCTCGTAGAAGGTGCAATTCGTGGAATGGCAGATGCACTAGAAGATCCACATAGTACGTATTTAACAAAAGAAGAAGCTGCAAACCAAGAGGCATCACTTGCGGAAGAACGGGTTGGAATTGGGGCGGAGATTATGCTCTCCGAAGGAAAATTTGTTGTAGTGGCACCTTTAAAAGATTCACCAGCCTTTAAAGCAGGCTTAAAATCTCAGGATGAAATTGTTCGGGTGAATGAAGAAAGAGTAGAAGGAAAGTCAATGACAGAGTTAATGAAGTTATTAAGTGGTAAAAAAGGGTCGAGTGTAAAAATGACTGTATATCGAGCTAGTGAGAACCGCCATGTTGAATTACATATGAAACGTGACACGATTGCCATGCATACGGTAACTAGTGATGTTTACGAAGTTGATGATTATTCAGTCGGTATAATGAGTATCTCGTTATTTGGAGAGAAGACTGGAGAAGAGTGGGAGAAACAATCGAAAGCCTTAGTGGAACGAGGAGTAGATGGTCTTGTCATTGATGTAAGAGGAAATCCAGGCGGCTATTTATATAGTGTTTCTACAATTATCGGTACTTTATTGCCGAATGGCACCACGTTCGCTTATATGCAAGATGCAAAAGGTGTCTTGGAAATGCTAAATACCGAGACAAAAGACAATCAATATTTAAACAAGCTTCCTGTTGTATTGTTACAAAATGGTGGTAGTGCTTCTGCAAGTGAAGTACTAGCTGGGGCACTAAAGGATAATAAGCGCGCGATGATTGTCGGTGAAACAAGTTTTGGGAAGGGAACAGTTCAGGAGACACATCCACTTCAGAATGGAGGAAAGCTAAAAATTTCTACACATAAATGGCTTACTCCGAAACAAGAGTGGATCCATCATAAAGGAATTCAAGCAGATTTACAGGTCGAGCCGGATGAATTATATACAATGGATTTAAAATATTATAAAGGACAATTTCATGTTGGCGACTTTGGAGAAGAGGTAAAGTATGTTCAACAAGTATTAGGAGCTCTAGGATATAATGTAAGTCGCCAGGATGGATACTTTGATGAAGATACGCAGGATGTTATTGAAAAGTATCGAAAAGAGAAAAGCTTAGAGGAGTTTACCGAGATTGATGATGTACTCTTTAAGTCAATAACAAAAACTATTCTCGATTATAAAGCTAGCAGAGAAAACGATAAACAGTTCCAAATGGGAATTGGTTATTTGCTTCATGATATGAAATAACAAAGTAAATACGAAAATCCTATACGCAAAGCCCTCTACGTTTGTTACAATAATAGGAAGTAGAGTTGTAAGTGAGGGGGATGCGTATGGTGCAAGAAGTATTAATCGAATTGGTTAAAGGAATTGGGCGTTTTTTCCTTCATCCAGCAATATATATTACGCTTCTCTTCTCGATATTGATCGGATATGTTCGCGTGAAAAGAGAAAGAAGACAGTTTCGCACTAGACTTCTATGGGGATGGACTGAAGCTAAGGGATTCTTGTTAGATGGAATTGTTTGGGCACTTATTTTATCAGTTATTAGTGTAGCTATCGGATTAGTTATTCCTAATTCATGGTTATTAATATATAGCGTGTGGATGCTATTATTTATACTATTATTTACGTATCAGTTTGGTTCTGCTGTTTATACAATTGCATTAGGTACTGCAGCAGCCTATGCTATGTATACATATAACTGGAGTTTAGACGTATTTTCTTGGACTGTTTCTGGATTAGATGTTCTTCGGGATGGGATTGTATCAGTTGCTGTAATAGCTGGACTGTTACTCATCGTGGAGGGCGTACTTATACAAAAACATGGGGCTGCTCAGGCCTCTCCAAAACTAGTCACTACTCATAGAGGTATCGAAGCAATTGTTTATCATGTGAAAAAATTATGGTTATTGCCTATACTACTAGTAATTCCGGGGGATGTTATTCCTTCCTATTTACCGTATTGGCCACAGTTTTCTCTTGGCGAAACTGCTTTTTCTTTAGTTTTATTTCCATTTGTAATTGGTTTCCAACAAAAATCTCAACATTCTCTACCTATTCATTTTTTCGAAGGATATGGAAAAATTGTTTGGCAACTAGGAATTGTTATTACGATAATTGCGGCTATCGGTTACTTTGCGCCACTAGTTAGTGCGATTGCTCTGCTAGTCGGTGTAGTAGCAAGATTTCTTATTACAATCCTGAAATACCAACAAGAAAAAACAGGGAATTATGCTGTCTCCCCTCAATCGAATGGTGTCATGATTGCAGGTGTCTTGGCCGGTTCTCCAGCTGAGAAAATGAATTTAGTAATCGGAGAGCGTATTGTAAAAGTGAACGGACAGAAAGTGGAAAACGAACAAGAATTATATGAAGCAGTTCAAATAAATGCAGCTCATTGTCGGCTAGAAGTGTTGGATTCAAATGGGGAATTACGTCTTCGTCAGCACATATTATTTAGACATGATCATTATCGACTAGGTCTAATCTTAGTTAGATAGGAGAAACTATGGAAGCACTATCACTCACAACCCAAATAATATTGGCTATTTTTGCTCCGGCATTACTCGTCGTATTATTTACACGTATCACATTCAATCATTATGTCGCGTTAATATTGACCGTCGCATTATTCACCACATCGGTCTACGCAGGCTACACACATCGATGGTGGATTTATGTGATCGACGCTGCATCACTTACATTAGGTTTCTGGTATAGTACCCATATGAAAACAAGTCAGAATAAAAAAAATCCGCCTCTTTAACAAAAGAGGGCGGATTTTTTGCTTTTTTAAAAGATAAGCAATTATATAAAAATACAGTATGAACACAGGTTTTACAGGACTTTTAAAAATGATTAATACTACTGATTTCCGTTTCAGGTGGAGAACAAAGCCTAAGGGCGCCACGTCTAAAAAGGAAGGCAATCTAAGTTCGCCGCGTACTGCGGCAATGCGACAACGATTGCATGACCAACATCCTGTTGGCCTCCGTGGGCACGGCTTCAATCTCCTCGTCACTACTAAAACATATGCTCCTGCGGTTACTCGTCGCAAAGACGTTGGTCAAATATAGTTTGACCAACGTCTTTCCTGCGGGACTATCAGCTCGTGCACCTGTCGCTTCGCTATTGGTGCAGAAAACATTTGCTGTTCCCACAGGAGTCGCCACCTTGCACTCCAATCAATTAAATGAGTAGTACTCAACTAGGAGATATTGCATTGCCTCTAGCTTATATGATAAGAGTAGTTCAAGTTAATGAAGGGATAAAATTGTCTTTTTAAGTAGGGATACTGTTTTGTAAGGAAAGAGGAAGAAAGTAGATTTTCTTTAATCTAGTGGAAATAAAGAGAAATAGTTTGTGGTTACTAAATAAAGAAGCGAGATAGCGAACGAAATTTCATCTTCGTGAGCTTCCTCTATCAATAAGAAAGTATCTTTTCTCTAGTTAGCCAGAAATGCACTAACCTGTTTCTAAGAGTTGTAGAGGCGGGACGGATAGAAAAAGTGACACTTCAATCAGTGGGGCTTTATCCCCCACTGATTGTTAGTTGAACCATTCGGGCTTTAACAGGCAGTTCTCTACTGCCCGTTAATGCGGGACAAACGCCATTAGATTACCAAAAAAAGGGATGCTGGTTGATTGTGACGAACGTCACAATCAACCAGCATCCCTAAAAATTCACTCGGTAATCATATAGCAAAACGTCTGTCCAAAGCTCTTCGAAAACGATAGAAACAGATTTTGACCTTAATATGCCGTGAATTTCTTTTGGCAAGTTTATCTTATAAAATTTATGTGCGACTAAAATATCAAGCTATATACGGCTAAAACTCCAATTGTACCTAGTACAACAACCATCACATTAGAAAATAAAAAAGCTAAACTAAATGCAACAACCGTTCCTATTAAACCAAAAAGAAGATGATCCTGTTGTACATATAAAATAGCTGGGAAGATTAAAGCACCTAACACTGCATAAGGAATATTACGTAATACACCCGATACTACCGGAGGCAATTCTTTCCCTTCTAAAAAGGTAAGAGGAAATGCCCTTGGAATATATGTGGCAAGAGCCATTCCAAGTAATGTCCACCAATACCACGTCCCCATTTAGTTAAGCCCCCTTCGGTAAATTTTTCTCGTGTTTTGCGTAAATGATTTCGATAAAAATAGATGATGCCAATGTAGCGACTAAAATGGACCATCCAGTCGATAATAGTCCAGTCCAATAAAAGAACCCGTTAATGACAGCTGCAACAAGTGCAAGCATCACTACTTTACGATTTCCCCGCATAGATGGCACTAGCAAGCCGACAAACATTGCATATAAAGCAATTGACATCGCTGCTTGTAAAAATGCTGGGAGATTTGCGCCAATGACATGACCAACTGCAGTAAAAACGACCCAACTGCTATAGGCAATTAAGGCAACTCCAAAGGCAAAGGGTGTCGCTATTTTACTTTCTTTTTGGGTAGCTAGAACCGAAAAACTCTCATCTGTAATCCCAAAAGCATAGATCCCTTTGATCCACCTTTTTTCGCTCTGCATCTTTTCATTGAGCGCAGCGGTCATTAAGAAGTGACGAATATTAACGACAAATGTATTTAAAACGATTAAAATAGGGTCAACACCTTTTGCAATGAGAGTGAGGGACATATATTGAGCTGCTCCTGCATAAACGAAAATACTCATAGCCGTAGCTTCCCAAATCGACAGTCCAGTCGTTTTAGCGAGCAAGCCAAATGTCAGCGCAACCGGAAAGTAACCAATTGCTATACTGATCCCGGCTTTCAATCCCGAGATAAATGAATTATTATTCACAAAACGTTCACCACCTAAACACATAATGAACAAATTATACTATAAGAAGATAGTTTTATGTAGAGAAATATTGGGAATAGTATAAATATACATATTTGGAGGAGAGCCAAATGCCGGAATGGGTTTCAATAGAAACATTAACAAATTTAACACAGGATTATCGTGCACTAGGACCATTAATAGGTATCCTACTGCCCTTTTTAGAGGCCTTTCTCCCATTTTTACCATTAGTAGTTTTTATAGTAGCCAACGTCAATGCATATGGTTTACTGTTTGGTTTTCTATTAACCTGGATAGGGTCGGTTGCCGGCTCCTATGCGGTATTTTTAGTCATCCGAAAATATGGACGAGCTCGTGCATTAGGTTTTATTACAAGGCATGTGAAAGTTCAAAAACTAATTAATTGGGTAGAGAGAAATGGATTTGGTCCACTCTTTTTACTCGTTTGTTTCCCATTCACACCTTCTGCCCTAGTCAATATTGTTGCAGGTCTTTCAGATATGAAGAAAAACACATACTTCTGGACAATTGCATTAGGCAAGCTCATTATGATTTTCGTTATTAGTTTTATTGGATCTGACATCAAAGCACTGATTACTCAACCAATTAGAACTGCTATTGTTATTTTACTAATAGCTATTCTATGGTTTGTTGGTAAAGCAATTGAAAAAAAGATTAACAAAAAAGTGGATGCAGATTTTAGAACAATCAGCAGCGAAAGAAAAAACAAAAGAGGAGAAAGTCTTGAATAATGTAAAAAAAGAAATGTTCGAATGGTTAATAGCCATAGTAATTGGAATCTTGATCGTGATGTTAGTCAGAACGTTCCTTGTGACAAATTATGAAGTAGTTGGACAGTCAATGATGCCCACATTACATAACAAAGATAAGGTAATTGTTCAAAAGCTTTCTAAAATTGAACGAATGGATATTGTCATTTTCCATGGAGAGCAGCGGGAAGATTATGTGAAGCGCGTAATTGGTATACCAGGGGATAAGATTAGCTACGAAAACGATGAGTTATTTATTAACAATAAAAAAGTAGAAGAGCCATATCTACAATCTTATAGTGCGTACGAAAATCCAAATGACAACTTCACGGAAGATTTTGAATTAGAGGAACTAACCGGAAGTAAACGGGTTCCGCCAAATAAGCTATTTGTATTAGGAGATAATCGTATTTCTAGTATGGATAGTCGATATTTTTACTTTGTAGATATGGAAGCAATTGTCGGTGAGGTGCAGGCGCGCTATTGGCCAATATCCAAGGCAACGATCGAATTCTATTCCGAATAATTTCCCTCTCTGTAGTATGTTTTGTACAATAGAGACAGGAGACTATTCGGTTTTTTTGATACTATTAGACTTATTACTAGTTAGCGTTTAATAAAGCAATCATTCATAATGGAAAAATTAACCGTTCCGCAAGTAAATCAACATCGAGCGCAAGTAACAACCGTTTGAACGCAAGTAAATAACGGTCTTCCGCAAGTAACTGGTAGGGGTTTTTCCATAGAGGACCTTTCTACACAGATGTACGCTGCCGCACGCTACGCATGAGCCTTCAGGACGTGTCGCTATGTGCTCCTGCGGCTTAGAAGGCGAACATCCTTGTACCACTGATGAAACAAAAATGACTTTCTAAACTAGAAAACTAAATATTATTGGATAAATCTTCCGTTCCGCAAGTAAATCAGCATCGAGCGCAAGTAAACGAACAGCAAGCGCAAGTAACAACCGTTTGAACGCAAGTAAATAACGGTCTTCTGCAAGTAACCGCTGAAAAGATCGTTGGCGGGACTTCCTCGCCCGCGGAGGCCAACAACGATGTTGGTCACAAAGGCATTGAGGCCCACAGGAGGTGGGTCATGCAATCGTTGCCGCAGGACGCGGCGAACTTAGATTGCCTTCCTTTTGAGACGTGGCGCACTTAGCCTTTGTTCCCCGCCTGAAACGAAAATCACAGCGTTTATTCACTTCTATTAATTTTGAACTTATATGATTTAAATTTCTTCAATCGAAAGGAGATCAAACCAATTGTCGTTACGAATAGTGAGTGGCCGATCAGGCTCTGGAAAAACAACCTTTATCCATCAAGAAATAATTACAGAACTACATAAAGCTCCTCTTGGAGACCCGATATTCTACATAGTACCTGACCAAATGTCCTTTTCCAGTGAATACGACCTTGCAGCAGAATCGGGGCTTCCTGGACTAATTAGAGCACAGGTAACGACATTTAAACGACTTGCGTGGCGTGTCCTCCAAGAAACTGGTGGAATTGCCAAAGAAGAAATAAGCGGCTTCGGTTACCGTATGCTTATTCGTAGCCTGCTGGAAAACCACAAAGACGAATTTACGCTGTTTAAACGAGCGGCAACTAAAAGAGGATTCACCGACCAAATCGAAGTATTACTCAAAGAGTTTAGTAGATACTGTATGGATTACTCTACAATGGCCAATGCCCTAAGCAATTTAGAAAAGGTGAATGCTCCCAAAATACTTATAGATAAATCCTCCGATATTATGCTGATGCTTGAAAAAATAGAGCAAAAACTAGGGGTTAGTTATATTGACGGAGAAGGCTACTTAACCTTATTAGCAACGAAAATAAAAGACTCTTCACTACTTGCCAAAACAGATATATACATCGATGGATTCACTTCGTTTACGCCGAGAGAAATAGAGATTATTGAGCAATTAATGAAGCAAGTAAAGCGCATTACAATCGCCCTTCCAATGGAATCATTGCAAGATGCTACAGAGGACCAATCGTTGTTCTATCAACCTGCAAATACATGTGTAAGATTATTAGAAATAGCACAAATCGAACAAGTGGAAATAGAAGAAACTGTCCATCGACATGAACAAAAACGATTTATGTCCCAAGAAATTGCTCATATTGAGGCTAATCTAGATCAGCTTCCTCACCTGCAAACGAAGTCAGAGGGGAATATTCGTATAACGGAAGCTGCCAATCGTCGTGCAGAAATGCATGCTGTAGCAAGACAAATACGTACACTCATGCAACAGAAAAGTGTTCGTTATAACGAAATGGCTATTTTGCATAGAGATGCAGACGTATACGAAGGATTAATCGAGACTATTTTTCCGCAGTATGATATTCCGGTTTTCATTAGTAAAAAGAAACCAATGTTACATCACCCGTTAATCGAGCTTAGTCGGACCATTTTAGAGATTATTCGAACAGATTGGAAATATGAACCTGTTTTTCGTGCGGTGAAGACGGATTTATTTTTTCCGTTAGATGCCCCTAAAAAAACATGGAGAGAGCGTGCGGATCGTTTAGAGAATTTTGTCTTAGCATTCGGAATCTACGGAGATAGATGGCTCGATGAAAGACGCTGGGTGTATAAAAAATATCGTGGCTTAGAATTTTATTCGAAAGTGCAAACCGATGAAGAAAAAAGTATTCAAGCTGATATCCACACAATAAGAGACTTGATCGTCGAACCAATGAAAGTCCTTTCCGATCAGTTGAAGCAAAGTATAACGGCAAAAGACTATGCAATAGCTATTTATACTTTTATAGAAAAGCTAAACGTATATGAAAAACTACAAAGCTTGAAACAAGCCGAAGAAGAAAACGGTCAGTTACTTTTAGCTTCCGAGCATGAACAAGTATGGAACGAGTGGGTAAATGTAATCGACCAGTTTGTACTGATGTTTGGCGAAAAGGAAATGTCTTTGGAAGAAGTAGGAAAGATTTTAGAAGAAGGCTACGACCAGCTTGCATTTTCAGGCATTCCACCTACGCTTGATCAAGTGATTGTTGGGAATGTGGATATCGTTCGTTTAACGAATATTAAGGCCGCATTTGTGCTTGGAGTAAATGATGGAGCTTATCCAAAACGGATGGATCATGAGGGGTTGCTAACGGATTCAGAGCGCGAATGGTTCACACAAATTGGATTTGAACTTGCACCAACGTCCAAAATGCGGTTGATGGACGAAAATTATTTAATTTATAAAGCATTCGTCACTGCATCCCATTACTTATACGTATCGTATCCGATGGCTGATAACGAGGGGAAAGCACTGTTACCTTCCATGTATATTAAAAAAATGCATCAAATGGTAAGTGATTTGCCTGTTGAAGTTGCTGTAATGGATCCGAGCGATATGCTAACAGATGGATTAGATTTGACTTCCATCAGCCACCCACGGCCTACATTGCCGTATGTGATTATGCAGCTTCGAGGAGCGCTGGAAACAGGGGAATTATCTGCGGTGTGGCAGTCCGTTTACGAGTATTATTTAGAGGACCCATATTGGTCCAAATTATTGAAGAGAATTTCGAAGCCCTTAACGCATGGCAATAAAACCGAGATATTAAATGAAGAAATGACTGCTGCACTATACGGGGAAACAATGATTTCTAGCGTGTCTCGTGTAGAGAAATATTATAGCTGTCCATTTGCACATTACGCATCTTATGGCCTAAAGCTAGAAGAACGTGCAGAGTATAAATTAGAAGCACCGCAAATGGGAGACTTATTCCATGCGGCGTTGAAATGGATTGCGGATGAGACGAAGCGTTTAGATATACAATGGTCCCAGTTAACTCGCCAACAATGCTACCAGCTTGCTAGACAAGCAGTCGACTATATTGTGCCAGTTTTTGTTCACCAATTATTATTAAGTACAAATCGCTACCGATATATCCAACGTAAATTGGAGCAGATTGTGGCAAATACGTTAATAGCTTTAAGTCAGCATTCAAAAGGTTCAAGCTTTGTTCCGATAGCTATTGAAGCTGGATTCGGACCTGGAGAGGCATTGCCAGCATTAGAAATTCCCTTGAAGCGTAGTCGGAAAATGCAATTACGTGGTCGAATCGACCGTGTAGATGCAGCCAATATTAACGGCAATATGTTTGTTCGGATTGTCGATTATAAATCATCTAAAAAAGGGATTGATTTGAATGAGGTATACCATGGTATTTCCCTACAAATGTTAACTTATTTAGACGTAGCTGTAGAAAATGCCGAAATATGGCTACATGAGGGTGCTAATCCAGCAGGCGTTTTATATGTGCATATGCATAATCCTTTTATTCAGTCGCAAAAAGAAATGGAAGATGCAGAACTGGAGGATGCCGTTTATAAATCCTATAAAATGAATGGTCTATTACTCGATGACCCAGAAGTTATTATGGAAATGGACGATCAGATTTCAGGATTTTCGAAAGTTATTCCAGTACGTATGAATAAAGACGGAAACCTGTCCAAATCATCCTCAAAAGTAGTAGAGCCGGAGCAAATGAGATTGCTGCAATCCTTTGTACGTAAAAAGCATGAGCAAGCAGGGAACGCCATGAATGCTGGAGATACGCGCGTGCTACCTTATAAAATAAAAGACAAAATGCCATGTACGTATTGCTCATATCGTAGTGTTTGCCAATTTGATCCCGGGGATCCCGCTCAACAAGTACGTGCATTGAAAGTGGAGCAGCCAGAAATAGTAGCAGAAAAAATTCGAGAGGAGATGAGTTCAAATGAACATTCCTAATATGCCAGAAGAACTAACATGGACACCTGCACAATGGACGGCAATCTGGGCAACGGGTTCAGATGTGCTCGTTTCCGCTGCTGCAGGTTCTGGTAAAACGGCTGTCCTTATCGATCGTCTCATTCAAAAAGTTATTGCTAAGGAACACCCGATCAATGTTGATGAGTTATTGGTCGTTACCTTTACCAATGCTTCCGCTGCAGAAATGCGCCACCGTATGGGAGAGGCACTAGAGAAAGCTATAGCGAACGATCCGACATCGAATCATTTACGAAAACAACTAAGTCTGTTAAATAAAGCACAAATCTCAACACTACATTCATTTTGTTTAAATATTGTACGGCAATATGCATATATGCTAACGATAGACCCAGGTTTCCGTATTGCAAACGAAACCGAAGCGGCAATCATGCGTGATGATATGTTAGCTGAAGTCCTAGAAGCAGCCTATCATGTCGACAATCCAGAGACGATGTATCGATTATCGGATAGTTTCACCTCCGATCGTGACGATCAATCGATTGAAGTGATGATTGAAAAACTTTATTCCTATTCGCGCGTACATCCAGAGCCTGCGAAGTGGTTGCTGGCAATTCCGGAAGCATATAATCTACCGGAAGATATGACGATAGATGAGCTTTCATTTATCGACCCATTGAAGCTTGCAATCATCCATCATTTAGAAGAGGCAATCGCTGTAACCGAAGAGATTCGTAGACTCGCAAATAAACCAAATGGACCGGCTCCTCTTGCAGAAACTGTGATGATTGATCAGCAAATGATTCAAGAGGCAGTAGATTTGATGAAGAATAGCTCGTGGCAAAGTGTTTTTCATTACTTCCAAGGCATTAAATGGGGAAGAGCAGCAGCGATAAAAAAAGACTCTTGCGATGAAGGATTAAAAAATCAAGCGACAAACAAACGGACAAAAGTGAAGAAAATCGTCAATGACTTAAAGGATAATTATTTCACTCGAACACCAGAAAGATTGCTTGAGGAAATGCGATTAATGGCACCACAGCTTCAAAAACTAGTGGAACTTACGATAGCTTATGGAGAGCGTTATACTGCAGCAAAAAATGAAAAGGGTCTTGTCGACTTTTCAGACTTAGAACATTACGCATTAGATATACTATCCGAGCAGGATGAAAATGGGGAGCTAATACCTTCAGATATAGCAAAGGAATATAAGGAGCGTTTTAAAGAAGTACTAGTGGACGAATATCAGGACACTAATTTACTACAAGAGACCATCTTACAATTTGTGAAAAGTGGAAATGAAAACACAGGCAATATGTTTATGGTAGGGGATGTCAAACAGTCCATCTATCGATTCCGATTAGCAGAACCAATGTTATTCTTAGGGAAATATTTGGCGTTCCATGATCTTCCAATTGATTCTGGTATTAAAATAGATTTAAATGCCAACTTCCGCAGTAGAAAAGAAGTGCTGCATGCAACGAATTATATTTTTAGTCAAATTATGGGCAAACAAGTAGGGGAAATAGAATACGATGAGGCAGCTTCCTTAAAACCTGGAGCTCCATATGAAGAAACCGAAACACCTGTCGAGCTTGCTCTATTATATGAAATAGAAGATAGCAGCGCGGAACCGAATGAGGATGATGAAGAAACGGTTGAAGTAATGGCAGAAGAGGAACTTAAAAAATCACAAGCCGAAGCACGTTATATTATTTCGAAAATAAATGAAATGATTCAGTCCGAAGCAACTGTCTATGATCCATGGAAAAAAGTTCATCGGCCTGTCGAATACAGTGACATGGTCATATTAATGCGCTCGATGACTTGGTCGGCGGAAGTTACAGAGCAATTTAAAGAAGCTGGAATTCCTTTGTACGCAGAGCTTTCGAAGGGTTATTTTGACGCAATTGAAGTCCTAATAATGCTACATACGCTTCGTACAATAGATAATCCGTATCAGGATATATCACTTGCATCCGTTCTCAGGTCACCATTTGTTGGACTAACAGAGTCAGAGCTAGCACTTATCCGATTATCTGCTCCAAAGGAACCTTTCTACGATGCGATGAAAACATTTGTGTCAAGTGGAGGGGCGGGTTTATCGCCAGACACCGCTGAGAAACTACAAAGATTCTTACTTCAATATGAAGATTGGCGTGATTTAAGTAGAAGGGGCTCACTAGCAGATTTAATATGGCAAATATACTTGGATACACATTACTACGAAATAGTAGGTGCTATGCCAAATGGGAAACAAAGACAAGCAAACTTACGCATCCTTCACGACCGCGCAATCGATTATGAGAAAACTTCCTTCCGGGGACTGTTCCGCTTTTTGCGTTTTATCGATCGTATGCGTAATCGAGGGGATGATTTAGGAGCAGCACGCGCAATAGGGGAAAAGGAAAATGTCGTTCGTTTAATGACGATTCACTCTTCCAAAGGGTTGGAATTTCCGGTTGTGTTCATAGCTGGAATGGGTAGACCTTTTAACCAAATGGATTTTAATGAATCATACTTATTTGACCAATCGTTTGGGCTTGCGGTAAAAGCAATTGACCCTGACAAGCGAATCTCTTATACATCACTGCCATTTTTGTCTATGAAAGAGAAAAAACAAATGGAGTTGAAGGCGGAGGAAATGCGTGTCTTATATGTGGCGATGACACGTGCCAAAGAGCATTTATTCCTCATCGGATCTATAAAAGATTTAGCAAAAACGTTGGAAAAATGGGAGGATGCCCAAAACGTTTTGAGTGATGAAATGTTGCCTGGCTATATGCGTGCGAAAGCAAAAGGCTATTTAGACTGGATTGGACCAGCTTTAGCGAGACATACAAATTTCAGCCAGCTATCAGGTGTAAATGAAGCAAATATAGTGGATAGTGAATCCAAATGGAAAATTGTTGCTACATGTGTAGATGACTTAAAACATATTGTACAAGAGGACGAAAAAGAAGCTATTGTATTGGAACAACTAATAGATCCTGCAAAAAGTCTCTATTTAAAGGAAGTTCAGGATCGTTTCGACACACCATACGCCTATGAAATGACTACACATAAACGTTCCAAACAATCAGTTAGCGAGATGAAGAAAATTCAGCAGCTGATGGAACGCTCGGACGATGACTATTTTCAAATGTCTGGTCCTACTAGTCTGAAAAAGATTGCAAAGCGTCCTTTCTTCCTTCAACAAGAAACGAAATTGACGGGTGCAGAAGCAGGTACCGCGGTCCATGCCTTTATGCAAAACGTTGATCTGCAGGAAGAAAAAAATGAGGAGCAGGTTCTGCTTTTTGCAGAAAGACTTGCCGAACGTGAAATTTTAACGAAAGCGGAACAGGCTGCCATAGATCCTAGCAAAATGGTTCCGCTCTTCCATTCAGAAATTGCTGTACGTCTACGAAATGCAAAAGACGTTATGCGAGAATTTCCTTTTACGTATGCGCTAGAGGACGATAATGGCGACAAACAAATTATCCAAGGGGTCGTCGATTGCTTATTTTTAGAGGATGATGGACGCTGGGTTTTATTGGACTATAAAACGGACAAAGTGAAACATCTATTAAAGGATGAAACATTATTACAGCAAGAAATGCAAAAACGCTACCAACTTCAATTGTCCCTTTATACGCAGGCAATTGAGGCGATATTACAAGTAGAGATAAAAGAAAAAGTACTATACTTATTTGATGTAAATAGAACCGTATCATTTTAGGGGGAGAAAGCTTGCTAATCAAACCAACAGGAGTAAATGAACGAATCATCTCGATAGATGTCATGAGAGGGTTCGCCCTTTTAGGGATATTTGTCGTGAATATGCTATTTTTCCATACTCCATATATTTATGTTAATCCATATACTTGGTATCAAAATCCAAGTGATTATGAGACGTTTAAAATGATTGATATTTTTGTGCAGGGAAGCGTGTATCCATTATTCTCCATGTTATTTGGATACGGTTTGGCTATGCAATTTATGAAGTCTGAAGCAAACGGACGTCCGTTTACCAAGTTCGCTGTTCGACGACTATCCGTTTTACTAGTAATCGGATGTATTCATGCTTTTCTTATATGGGCTGGGGATATATTGATAACGTATGCCTTAGCGGGATTTGTTTTATTACTCATGATCAGATTAAAACCAATTTGGTTGTTTGTCATTAGTGTTTCCTTATTTTTAATACCAAATGGTTTACTTAGTGGCTTATTTTACTTAGGATCGAAACTAGATGCAGATTCAATGATTATTTATACTGCTATACAGGAAATCGAAGCATCTATTCTTGCTTACGGTCAAGGGTCATGGATGGATATCTTCTGGCAAAGATTAAGCGATTGGGTTTATATGAGCGGATACGGTTCCATGCTCCTAATAATGTTATTTACTATAGTTCCATTTTTGCTATTAGGTGCTGCAGCCGCAAAATGGAAGCTTATCGAAAGAGTGAAAGAGTTAAAAGTTTTTTGGATGGTTACTATTATAATTGCATTCGGCGTGGGTACATCCATTAAGTGGATTCCTTATATAAAGGAAGCAAATGCATTAACGATGTATGTCCAAGATACTTTTGGAGGACCACTTCAGGCAATTGCTTATGCAGGTATCATTGCTATGGTTTGTTCGATTCCGATCGCAGCAAAAATACTCTCTCCCATTTCGAAAGTCGGTAGAATGTCCATGACCATCTATTTAATGCAATCGATTATTGCAACTACCATTTTTTATTCCTACGGATTCGGGTTATATGGAAAAATTGATATAAGTACAGGTACATGGATGGCTGTGGGTATTTACGCATTACAAATAGTTTTCGCGGAGATTTGGTTTATGAAATTTAAGCAAGGTCCAGTGGAGTTATTGTGGAAAAAACTGACTTATTCGAATAGTTAGTCGAAAATAGATGAAAAGAAAGCTAATTTGTAATAGACTAAGAGATAGATTCAAAACTATTAAGGGAGTGTCCATTAGATGAAACTGTTATCATACCGTTTACATGACAAAACTTACTTCGGACCAAAAGTCAAAAAAGAAGAGGCAGTATGGGATGTTCTACACATTCAAGAGACGCTCCAAGTATTACCCGAATTTCCAGCTACCATTGTCGAAGGTGTGCGTTTAGGCGTGGATTTTGTCGAACAAATTCGCAAACTAGTTGAAGCAGCGTTAAAGGCTGAAAATCCAAATGACTTTAAACGATCTTTTACAGAAATTGAGTGGCTTTCACCAATTCCACGTACTCCAAAGAATATTATGGCAGTAGGAAAAAATTATGTGGAACATGCAAAAGAAATGGGTGGAACAGCAAGTGATTTTGTTGTATTTACCAAATCACCAACTTCCATTGCGGCAGATGAGCAAACTCTTTCATTGCATACAGATATAACAAATTCATATGATTATGAAGGCGAGTTAGCGATTGTAATTGGGAAACAAGGAAAAAACATACCAGAAAAATTAGCATATGATTATATTTTTGGATACACGATTGCCAATGACTTAACTGCTCGTGATTTACAAACGAAGCATCAGCAATTTTTCTTAGGAAAAAGTCTAGAAGGCTCTTGTCCAATGGGACCTTACTTAGTAACCAAAGATGAATTGCCGAATCCACAGGACCTTGCAGTTGTAACAAAAGTAAATGATGAAATTCGCCAAAATGGGAAAACTTCGGATATGTTGTACTCTGTTGAACAAATTATCGCTAAAATTTCCAAGTCAATCATCCTAGAACCAGGTGATGTTATTTTGACAGGAACCCCTGCAGGTGTAGGGAAAGGATTCAATCCACCTCGCTTCTTGAAGTCAGGAGATATTGTCAAAATATCTATTGAAGGAATAGGTACATTAGTGAACAAATTTGAGTAACATGTTACACTAAATAGGATAGTAGTAAACTACAAGTATAATTGAGGTGGAAAAAATGGATTTCCTAGCAAGAACAGATTTACACATTACCACTTGGGTAGTCGCACTAATCCTATTTTTTGTAGCATTAGCGATTGCAAAACCGAAAGTAGTTCATATGATTTTACGTTTGTTCTACATCCTAATCATCATTTCTGGGGTTGCTTTGTTCATCAAGGGCATGGACTTCGGTGAAGGAATGCTTTACGGATTAAAATTCCTAGCAGGGATATTAGTAATTGGTATGATGGAAATGACTTTAGTGAAAAAGGCAAAAGGAAAACCGTACACAACTTTCTTAGTGTTAGTATTTGTTTTCTTCTTTATCGCACTTTTCCTAGGGTTCAAATTACCATTGGGTATCAATTTCTTAGCTTAAGTTTTGGGAAGCTTCCACTTAGTGGGAGCTTCTTTTCAATTCATCCAAATTATGCTATCTTGAAAGATAACAAGGGAGGGGGAGTAACAAGTGGGACTAACATTGCTCATATTAGTCATTGTCTTAATGATAGCTTTTATAGCCACATCATTGATCATTGCCAACCTACAAAAAAACAATACCGATTCTTCAGGTGAACTCCAATCACATATCCTTCAAGAATTCCATAAAACCCAAAAGCCACCGAAATGATCGGGGCTTTTGTTTTGGAAAGGAATAAAGCTTAGGCAAGTAAACCAAAATGGAACTCGGAGTTTTCTGAATAAATGTAAAAATGCACCACAAAGCGAGGAAATTCACCATGAGCGCAAGTAAACAGCGACCAAGAGCAAGTATCTGCCGTGGAAGAGCAAGTAAGCCCTAGAATTGTAGTAATTCTACTCGGAGTTTGCCAGATAAATGGATAAATATACCACAGAGCAAGTAAACATGGGGTGAGCGCAAGTAAATGGCGACTGTGCGCAAGTAAATTCACCATGACCGCAAGTAAACAGCGACCAAGAGCAAGTATCTGCCATGGAAGAGCAAGTAAGCCCTAGAATTGTAGTAATTCTACTCGGAGTTTGCCAGATAAATGGATAAATATACCACAGAGCAAGTAAACATGTGGTGAGCGCAAGTAAATGGCGACTGTGCGCAAGTAAACAGCAGCCAAGAGCAAGTATCTACCGAGGAAGAGCAAGTAAGCCCTTCTAGATAACTGACCAGATGAATCTTGTCACAGTTTGGACGAAATATAATAGATATTTTACGAAACGATAGCGATTAAAACATAGCTTTGATAAAATGAGATGTATATGCGTCAAAGGAGGATTTACCTTGAAGTTTACAAAATGGATTATATCTGGATTGCTGATGAGTAGCCTTTGCCTAACAACAACTCAAGTAAGCAATGCAGAAACGAATAACTCTATACATAACGAAAGTATTTATGATCTATATGTAGATCGTTACTTCAATAAATTAGGAACGAACGATTATGACGTCAACCCAAAAGATCCAAATGCATTCGCGGGTGGGGATTTTCTTGGTGTTTTGGAGAAAATGACACATATTAGTGATATGGGCTTCACTATTATCTCGATAGGACCTGTGTTTGCAACAGAATCCTATGAAGGGAAGCGAATTTTAAATTTTGATGAATTGGAAAAACACTTTGGTACAACCGAAGAATTTAATCAGTTATTAGACAAATCACACGAAAAAGATTTAAAAATCATGGTTGAATTTCCTCTAAATAATTATAGTGAAAACCATATTTGGGCTAGCGATAACGAGAAAAGTGATTGGATACTCTCCAAAGAAGATGCTCAAATTCAACTGGATTTAACTAACCCTGATGTACAACAAGCTCTAATAGATACAATTGTAAATTTTGCAGAAACCTACAAAATTGATGGAATTAAATTGTCGGAGTTAGAGGGAGCACCAACTTCATTCATTAATGAATTAATTGCTGCTGTAAAAGAAGTGCGCGATCCTATGTATGTCATTGCTCTAGAAGAGTCAGAAGCAGATTTTGATCTCGACTATTCAGAACAGCTAATGCAAGACTTCCGGGACACATTCAAAAATACAGATCAACCTTCTCAGTCAGTTTCTTCTACAAGTGAAGATAATCTTTTAATGGTGGATCACTTGTTAACGGAAAGAATTACGTATTATAGTGCCTTAGAGAATATGTTCCCACCAACACGTATTAAAATGGCGATTGGTACTTTACTTACATTACCAGGTGTGCCTTATATGACATACGGTACGGAAATAGCAATGAATGGTCAAAATCCACAAGATAGCCACCAAATCATGAATTTCCGTGTAGATGAAGAAGTAATTGAATTTTTAAAAGACATGGCTTCTATTCGAACAAAGTCAGAAGCGATGCGAACTGGTAAAATGGAATTGTTAGAAAATAAAGATGGATATGCGGTATACAAACGATCTTCTGATGAAGAAACATTTATCGTTGTCGTTAATAATACAAGTGAGACAAAGAGAATAGATATTTCTAGTGAAGAAATTGGCGAAGATAAAGAACTACGTGGTTTATTTGAATCGGATATAGTTCGTCCTACCGATGATGGTTCCTACCGTTTAGTATTGGATAGAGAAATAGTCGAAGTGTATCAAGTTAAAGATGAAACAGGGCTAAATGGCGCATACATCGCGGCAATGGCCATCGCTTATTTATTGTTTATGTTATTTTTAGTTATTGTTTGGCGAAAAGGAAAACAACGCCGAGTAGACGAAGAGAAAAAAAAAATTAACTAAAATAGCTGTCCACCTTTTTTATGGTGGACAGCTATTTATAAAGAATTAGATACCATAAAACATAAATACTGGGAATAGTACATTGGAAAAATGAATTAGTACTCTGATTTCCGTTTCAAGTGGACGCTTTCCGAAGGCGAGGCCGGACCACCTCCAGCCAGCAGGATGTTGGTCATGAAGGCGTTGCCACACGTGGTGCGCTCCTAGCTTTTGTTCAAAGATAAGAAAGTATATAAAAATGTACGGTGTACACTGGATTCATGGGACTTGAAAGAATGAATAATACTACTGATTTGCGTTTCAGGTGGACGCTTTCCGCGGGGTGAGCAATGAGCCATCACCGTCGCTCCGCGTCGATGTGATGTCTCATCTGTCTCACTCATCCCGCTGGAGTCGCCACCTTTCACTCCAATCAATTAAGTGAGTAGTACTCGATAAGAAGATTAGCAGAGCTTATCGCTAAGACGATAAGAGTAGACAAAGTTAATATAGGGATAAAATCGACTATTGAATAAATGAGGAAGAAATGAGATCTTCTTTCATATAGTGGTAATAAGAGAATTAGTAAGTGTTTACCCAATAAAGAAGAGGAATAGCGAACGAAATTGCATCTTCAGGCCCGCACGATGCGGATCAGGCAGTCGTTGCGAAATGTTTTTTTATTTTGCGACGAGCTTTGCGCAGGAGCACCACGATGTCGTGTACTTAGACTGTCATCATTTCTTCTCTATATAGGAATTTAGCTTTTCTCTAGTTACCCAAAAAATGAACTAACCCGTTTCTAAAAGTTGTAGAAGGGCGACGGACAGTCAATAGCCATAAGATTACCGAGAAAAAAAGATGCTGGTCGTGACTTCAGTCACGACCAGCATCTTTAAAAAATCAAACGGTAATTATATAGCAATAAGTCTGTCCAAAGTACTTCGAAAACAGTAGAAACAAGTTTAGCTCTAAAGGACAGACCGTTTTTTTGTTCGGTTTTGCTTATAGACTTTATAAAGATAATTTATTTAAAAAGAACAATGATAAAGCTCCAGGACCAACATGTGCTCCTATAGTAGAACCGATTCTATGAATTTCAATACTTTTTGGTTGAAATCTCTCTTCAATCATTTGTTTTAAATCTAAAGCAGTAGCTTCATCATCACTATGACTGATAGCGACAATCTGCTCATCGAACTTTTCTCCACGCTCTTCCATGAGGTCAAGCATTCGTTTCAACACTTTTTTACGTCCCCGGATTTTCTCTATGGGCACTAGCTTACCATCTTCCATATGGAGCAAAGGTTTAATATTTAGTAATCCACCAACAAATGCACTCGCTTTAGAAACTCTGCCACCACGTGCTAAGTAGTCCAAATCTTCTACGGTGAATAAATGCTCCATATGCTCTGCATGGAAACGCACTTTTTCAATAAGTTGAGCATTGTCCATACCTTCATCACGCAATCTTACTGCTTCTTTTAATACCAAACCACTTCCTAGCGACGCACATTGTGAATCGATGATCGTTAGTTTTAAATCTGGGTACGTTTCTACTAATTGCTCGCGCATCATCATAGCTGTACTATAGGTTCCAGAAAGAGCCGACGAAAATGCGATATATAATCCTTCTTCTCCAGATTTCGCAAGATCCTCAAACAAACGTAAGAATAACTCCGGTGATACTTGTGAAGTTTTGGGATGCTTTCCTGCACGTATTGCTGCATACACTTCGGAAGAATCAATTCCAATAATATCCTCATATTCATCCTCATCAATATGAACTCTCAGTGGCGCTAAAAGAACGTTATTGACTTCAAAAAAAGCTTTTGGTAAATCGGAAGCACTATCAGCAAATATTCTCATTTCCCATCCTCCTACACTCTATTATCTAGTTAAGTTTAATCTCTCTATTAAGAATTCTGCAATACCATCCTTGTTATTTGTTAAAGTTACTTCATTGGCAATGTTTTGAAGAGGGCTTATGGCATTTCCCATTGCGACCCCAATACCAGCATACTCAATCATTTCTAAATCATTATCTTCATCACCAAATGCAATAATTCGTTCTTGTGGAATGTTTAAAAACTCCGATACTTGTGATAATCCCACTGCCTTATTTAAACCATGGCGTACAATTTCAATGACATCCCATGGTGCACCCCAACGACGATGATCAATTACCTCTGCGTGTACATCTCTAAGATGCTGACGAACCAAGTCTACTGAATCTTCTTCTGCATGAATAAGTAAACTAGTTGGGTCTGTTTTCAAAAGACTACGTAAATCCCCGGTAGTTACCTGAGGATTCCCTAATGAAAATGCAGAAAGTATTTTTTCATCATGATAATGTAAATACACATCATCCAGTACTTCAGCAAGCATATTTTTGATCGAATAACTTTCTACAGCTTCAACTACTTGTTTAACAACCCTTAAATCTATCGGTGTATGTACAGTTTTCCAAGAAGAAATTCCTGGATGATGAACAAAAGCCCCGTTGAAGTTAACAATTGGTGTAGTTAAACCAAGTTCTTTATAATACATTTCACTGGATCTATATGGTCTACCAGTGGCAATCATCACTTCATGTCCTTCGTTTTTTGCTTGTTGCAGTATGTTTTTAGTTTTTGCTGAAATTACTTTTTCATCGGTTAATAAAGTTCCATCTAAATCTAACACGATTAAATGCGGTTTCATAAAAAAACTCCCTTCTATCATATTTTAAAGTGTATCTTGTTCCATGAATAACGTCAAAATGTTAAATCAATCTCTTTGAAGTCATGGGATTACTTTGGTAGAATAATGATTAGAAGAAAGGCGGGATATGAATGATCGTCACTACCGAGGCATGGGGAAACATTCCGTTATTACATATTCATAAAGAAGAAACGAAGAAGGATGCACCAATTGTCATCTTTTTACATGGATTTGAAAGTGGAAAAGAACATAATTTACATTATGCCTATCAGCTAGCTCAACAAGGATGCCGAATCATTTTACCAGATGCGCATTTACATGGAGAACGAGATGAAAAACTAGATCAAGTAGAAATAAGTTTGCGCTTTTGGGAAATTATTTTAACTTCCATAGAAGAAGTTGGCCTTATAAAACATGAACTTGAAAAACAGGGCTATTTATCTGATCAAAAAATCGGTCTAGCTGGCACATCCATGGGTGGAATTACTACCTTAGGCTGTTTGACGGTCTATCCGTGGATTGAAGCTGCTGCAATTTTGATGGGAACACCTGGTTATGTCGAACTTGCAAAAGCACAAATTGCTTCCGTTGAGCAAAAAGGATTTAAAGTACCGTTAAATGAAGAAGAGCGAAAAAATATGTTCTACACCCTATCTAAATTTGATGCATCGAACCATCCAGATAACCTTGTTGAAACACCATTATTTTTCTGGCATGGAGAAAAGGATCCTGTCGTACCATACGAACCAACAGCCCAATTTATCGCCACTCTTCGAAAACAACATAATAATAAGAATATAGTCTTGATGAATGAAAAATCGGCAGGACATGCAGTATCTCGAAAAGGACTGCTAGCTTCTATGGAATGGCTTGCAAACCGTTTGGCATAAACTGATGACTTTGTTATGATTGAAATATATTAAATAGAGGAGGTTTTCAAAATGAGTCAAGATACAGAACAAGACATGAAGGATAGTATGATGGCCGCTCTAGAAAATGTTATTGACCCTGAACTAGGCATTGATATTGTCAATTTAGGTTTAGTATATGATGTACAATTAGCTGATGATGATATCGCAAAAGTTACGATGACTTTAACATCAATGGGATGCCCAATGGGTCCACAAATTGTCGACCAAGTAAAAACAGCTCTTGGTGAACTACCTGAAGTAAAAGAGACAGATGTAAACATTGTCTTCAACCCACCGTGGTCAAAAGAAAATATGTCACGCTACGCTAAAATTGCACTAGGCGTAAGATAATAACATGATAAATAAAAAGTCGAATCTTCCAAGATTCGACTTTTTATTATGATTAAGTTTCACCCAACAAAAATCTATAAAGCTAGTCAACTCGACAAACATGCAAGGGACAGTTATCACACTCTACTTCCGTGCGTAAAAATTGTAAATCGTGAATGGTAATCATCCCTTTATCTAACGAAAGTACCTCTTTTTTCTTTAAATCATTTAGAATTCTGTTGACGACCTCTCTACTGGTGGCACAAAAGTTGGCCAGCTCCTGATTCGTCATAGCATTATCTATGAGAATGCTACCATCCTCCTTATTTACCCCGTAAGTATTTGTTAAACGAATCAATGTGGAAAATAACGCACCTTTTTTCCCATGAAGCAGTAAATCTCTAAAGCGAGTTTCATTTTTCAAATTATGCAATTGCATGATTTTAATCCATTCCACCATGAGTGAAGGACAATCCGATAAGTGTTTTTCCAACGTGGTACGTGGTAAGACTAATAAATGAGAGGATTCTATTGCATTAGCAGAGACAGAATGATAGATTGTTTCGCAAAAAATAGATGTTTCTCCGATAAATGTATCATTACCTGTAATTCGTAAAGTTAATAGTTTGCCGCTTTCTGTATCTTTACTAATGCGAACGGTACCAGTCTTTATAAAGTAGACGTATTCTGCAACTACACCTTCTAAGAAAACAGGGCGATCCTTGTCTATTTTTAAGTTAGATCCAAATTGTTCAAACAGTGCGTGTATGCCTTGTGTATGGGAACTTTGTTCAATCATGATCATAACTTCCTTTCCGTTATTCACACTCGTTTTCGTGTATGAGCACTTTCTTTTATAATAGCATATTTTGAAGATGGTTCAGCGTGAAATTAGTAGCCATATTTCTTTACAAAGTGATGAATAAGGACGTATACTTATATTAGTCAAAGAAGGTCAAACTATTTCATAAGGAGAGGTTTGCATATGCAAATGAAACAACAAGATGAAAAAAGTCCCTTAGAAACGTACGGTAGAAACCTAGTAACTGTGGTCAAGGAAGGGAAAATGGATCCGGTTATTGGACGTGATCAGGAGATTAGAGATGTTATTCGTATTCTCTCTAGAAAAACAAAAAACAACCCGATACTGATTGGAGAACCAGGGGTAGGGAAAACGGCCATAGTAGAAGGGCTGGCACAACGTATTGTACGTAAGGATGTACCAGAAGGTTTGAAGGAAAAAGAAATTTATGAGTTGGATATGAGCTCCTTAATCGCCGGAGCAAAATATCGTGGAGAATTTGAAGAGCGTCTTCAAGCTGTTTTAAAGCAAGTGAAAGATAGTGAAGGACAAATTATTTTATTTATCGACGAAATTCACACAATTGTTGGTGCAGGGAAATCGGATGGTGCAATGGATGCTGGAAATATGTTGAAGCCAATGCTTGCACGCGGAGAGCTGCATTGTATTGGTGCCACTACACTCGATGAGTACCGAATGTATATCGAGAAAGATGCAGCTTTAGAAAGACGTTTTCAACAAGTGATGGTACGAGAGCCATCTGTTGAAGATACGGTATCTATTTTACGTGGACTAAAGGAACGCTTCGAGCTACATCATGGTGTGCGAATTCATGACCGAGCAATCGTTGCAGCAGCCGAGCTATCGAATCGCTATATTACAGAACGATTTTTGCCAGACAAAGCAATTGATCTAGTCGATGAAGCTTGTGCAATGATACGAACAGAGATCGATTCCATGCCCCAAGAGCTCGATGAAGTTACAAGAAAAATAATGCAACTTCAAATTGAAGAACAAGCATTAATGAAAGAGAAAGACGCTGCCAGCCAAAAAAGATTGGAGCAGTTGAGAAGTGACTTAACAGAATTAGAGGCATCTACAAGTGAAATGCGAACAAAATGGCAACATGAAAAAGATGCCATTCAAGTAATTCAACAAAAACGGGAAGAATTGGATCGCTATCGTCGAGAATTAGAAGAAGCTGAAAACCAATACGACTTAAACAAAGCAGCTGAGCTTCGTCACGGCAAAATTCCAATGCTAGAAAAAGAGCTCCAAGTGTATGAGAACCAAATCAATGATGATTCAGAAACTCGTCTATTGCGTGAAGAAGTAACAGGAGAAGAGATTGCTTCCATCGTATCGAGATGGACCGGTATTCCTGTAACTAAACTCGTCGAGGGGGAAAGAGAAAAACTGTTACGCTTAAACGAAACTTTAGCAGAGCGTGTAGTTGGACAAGACCAAGCAGTTCAGTTAGTTACAGAAGCGGTTTGGCGTGCAAGGGCAGGTATTAAAGATCCGCATAAACCAATCGGTTCTTTCTTATTTTTAGGACCTACCGGCGTAGGAAAAACGGAATTAGCTAAATCATTAGCAGCAAATTTATTTGATTCGGAGGAGCATTTTATTCGTATCGATATGTCTGAATATATGGAGAAGCACAGTGTTTCTCGGTTGGTTGGCGCACCTCCAGGATATATCGGGTATGAGGAAGGTGGTCAATTAACGGAGGCTGTTCGCAGAAATCCATACTCCGTTGTATTGTTGGATGAAATAGAAAAGGCACACCCTGATGTTGCCAATATATTATTGCAATTGATGGATGATGGTCGAATTACAGATAGCCAAGGTAGAATCGTTAACTTTACGAACACGATTGTTATCCTAACGTCAAATATTGGATCACAGTATTTAGCCAATACGACTGGAGTAGTCTCTGAGGAAGAAGAAAGCCTTGTCATGGCTGCATTACGAGAGCATTTTAAGCCAGAATTATTGAATCGTTTAGATGACATTATTATGTTCCACTCATTGACCACGCATCACTTTGTTAAGATTACAGAAAAATACGTGAAACAACTTCAACAACGATTACATGCACAAGAGATTGAGTTGCAAGTGGATAATTCAGTAATCCAATGGATAGTTGAGGAAGGTACGGATGCTGCTTTTGGTGCGAGACCACTAAGACGCTACATCCAGCGATATTTAGAAACAGCAGTTGCCAAACTACTAATCGGCGGCACCGTTTTACCAGGCAGCAAGTTAGTCGCTAAAATGGAACAAGATGAACTAAAAATCTTGACTGAAAGCTAATCCAGCTTCCACAAATAAAAACCATAGATAAATCCACATATGAATTGTGGTATATCTATGGTTTTTATCTTAAAAGATGAAGAAAGTATATATAAATGTGCCGTGTACACTGGGTTCATGAAGCTTGAAAGAATGAATAATACTACTGATTTCCGTATCAGGTGGGATACAAAGGCTAAGAGCGCCACCTCTCAAAAGGAAGGCAATCTAAGTTCGCCGCGTCCTGCGGCAACGATTGCATAACCCACCTCCTGTGGGCCTCAACGCCTTTGTGACCAACATCCTGTTGGCATCCGCGGGGTGAGCGATGAGCTATCACCGTCGCTAACGCGTCGATGTGATATCTCATCTGTCTCACTCATCCCGCCGGAGTCGCCACCTTCACTACAATCAATTAGTGTGTAGTACTTCACTATAAGATTTAGCATAGCTTATCGCTTAGATGATAAGATTGGTCAAAGTTAAAATAGGGAAAAAACCGTCTTTTGAATTAGAGATACTCTTCTGTTAGGAGGGATGAGGAAAGTAGATTTCTTTTTTTACTAGTGGAAATAAAAAGCAATTGTAAGTATTTACTAAATAAAGAAGCGAAATAGCGAACGAAATTTCATCATCGGGCCCGCACGATGCGGGTCAGGCAGTCGTTGCGAAATGTTTTTTTATTTTGCGACGCGCTTTGCGCAGGAGCACCACGATGTCGCGCACTTAGACTGTCCTCATCTAGCCTTTTTTTGAATAGGAAAGTATTTTATCTCTAGTTATACAAAAACGCACTTACCTGTTTCTAAGAGTTGTAGTAGGGCAACGGATAGACAAATGCCATAAGATTATCGGGAAAAAAGAGATGTTGGTTGTGACAACGTCACAACCAACATCTCTAATAAATTCACTCGATAATCATATAGTAAAACGTCTGTCCAAAAGCCTTCGATAACGATAGAAACAGGTTTTGATCGAAAAGGACCACGCGTGTGTCTTTTGCCCGGTTTATCATAATAAAAGTAAATGTTTTTTTAAATTGGAAGCTCTCTCGTATAGCCGACGATGTCTTTCGGATAAATGGAAATGATAAACTAGACAGCACACAAAAACAGCCTCCCAATTGGGAAGGCTGTTTTATTAGTGTTGTGTTTTAGCAACTGGTTCGTTCGGAATAATTGCAGCAATGATCATAACCATAATTGCAACAGGAATGGACATGATAATACCATGACTGAATACAAAATCAACGTTTTGAACAGAGCTCACTACGTAATTTAACATAGAAACTAAAAGTACTGACCAAAATAATGTCATTATATAGTGCATGTAATTTCACCTCAGGCGTTATTTTTTCTGTATTTATCATAACATAGCATAGCATATTACAAAAGAATATTTGGTAAAACAAACTCTGTTGTTGAAAAATGTACATATATTCGTTATTATTAATACCAGGTACTAATAATAGATTATAAGAAAAGAGGAACATTCATGAATGCAGGAATAATTGGTTTAGGTACGTATACACCTGAACATATTTTGACAAATGAAGACCTTGAGAAAAGAATGGATACATCTGACGAATGGATTAGAACGATGACTGGTATAGAGGAACGTAGAATTGCAGGAGCAGATGAAGATACCTCCCATATGGCGGTGAAAGCCGCAAGAGAAGCAATAAAAGATGCAGGAATTAACGCCGATCAAATTGGCTTAATAATAGTGGCGACAGTAACTCCAGACCGCCCATTCCCAAGTGTTTCAACTATGCTACAGGAACAACTTGGTGCAACAAATGCGGCTGCAATGGATTTATCCGCAGCATGTGCAGGATTTATCTATGGATTAGTTACAGCAAAGCAATTTGTTGAATCGAATGCATACTCTCATGTGCTTGTTGTGGGAGTAGAAAAACTATCTAAAATCACAAATTGGGAAGATAGAAATACAGCAGTTTTGTTTGGTGATGGTGCTGGTGCTGCAGTTATAAGTAAAGTTTCTGAAGGCCGTGGAATTTTATCCTTCGAACTTGGTGCTGATGGAAGCGGCGGTAAGCATTTATCGCAAGAAGGGCCACATCTTCATATGAACGGACGAGAAGTGTTTAAATTTGCTGTAAGACAAATGGGTGAATCGGCCATTAATGTAATCGAAAAAGCTGGATTAAATAAAGAAGATATTGATATGCTAGTTCCACACCAAGCTAATATTCGTATAATGGAATCATCAAGAGAAAGGCTAGGGTTAACGCCTGAGAAAATGTCTAAAACCATTCATAAGTTCGGTAATACATCCTCTGCTTCCATCCCTTTATCTTTAAAAGAAGAAGTGAAAAATGGTAAAGTAAAAGATGATGATGTCATTGTAATGGTTGGTTTTGGTGGAGGTTTGACTTGGGGTGCAATTGCATTAAAATGGGGAAAATAATCGAACAATTTGGAAGGGTGAATAATTCATGAAGAAACGCAGGGTAGTAGTAACAGGTTTAGGTGCAGTTACACCATTAGGTAATGATATTGAAACAACGTGGTCAGGGATAAAAGAAGGTAAATCCGGTGTAGGCATGCTGACGAGACTTGATGCAACACAATTTGCAGCTAAGGTTGCAGCTGAAGTAAAAGATTTTGATATAGAAAAGTATATTGAAAGAAAAGATGCACGTAAAATGGACCGCTTTACCCATTATGCATTGGCTGCTTCTATTATGGCTGTGGCAGATGCAAATCTTACCATTACAGAAGAAGTGGGCCTTCGTACAGGAGTATGGATTGGCTCTGGTATAGGTGGAATGGAAACGTTTGAGGCTCAATTCCGTATCTTTTTAGAAAAAGGGGCACGCCGAGTAAGTCCATTTTTTGTTCCAATGATGATTCCAGATATGGCAGCAGGTCAAGTGTCTATTCACTTTGGGGCCAAAGCAATTAATTCTTGTTCAGTAACAGCTTGTGCTTCTGGTACAAACTCTATTGGAGATGCATTTAAGGTAATAGAACGTGGGGATGCAGATGTTATGATTACAGGTGGAGCAGAATCCCCAATTACTAATATGTCTGTAGCGGGATTTGTATCGAATACTGCACTTACGTTAAATACAGAACCTGAAAAAGCATCTCGACCATTCGATGCAAATCGAGATGGATTTGTTATTGGTGAAGGTGCAGGGATTATTATTTTAGAAGAGTATGAACATGCGATAGCGCGTGGTGCAAAGATTTATGCGGAAATTATCGGATACGGCTCCACAGGAGATGCGCATCATATAACTGCTCCTGCTCCAGGTGGAGAGGGTGCTGCTCGTGCGATGAAACAAGCACTAGATGATGCCAGCATTTCGCCTGAGCAAGTCGATTATATTAATGCACATGGAACAAGCACACCATATAATGATCATTTTGAAACAATGGCAGTGAAAAGTGTATTTGGAGAACATGCATACAAACTGGCAATGAGTTCTACAAAGTCTATGACTGGTCATCTTTTAGGAGCAGCGGGTGGAGTGGAAGCAATATTTACCGTATTAGCATTAAAAGAAGGAATCTTACCGCCGACGATGAATTTAGAGACACCTGATCCAGAATGTGATTTGGATTATGTGCCGAATGCTGCAAGAAAAGCAGATATCGAATTCGCTATGAGTAATTCATTAGGCTTTGGTGGACACAATGCAAGTATTTTATTCAAAAAAATATAGAGCTTTTCTCTTTAAGCATTTCCAACTAAATTTGGGAATGCTTATTTTTTATGTTAAATTTTAGTGCTTTAAAGTGCTGAAATAGTAGTGTTTTAGAGAGTTGAATGATAATTACTTGATATATTTTGTTGAAATTCATTGAAATATTAATATATTAAAAAAATATATTTATTTAACTTTTGAGATCGGAATGTCTTGATACTACTGGGCTCATAACATATTCTAACTTTCAAAACAGATTAAATTAAGTGAAAAATTAAAAAATGATATTGCGATTGTAATAGAACTGTAATAGAATTTAACAATAAGGTAACAATACACAGAAAAATATAAAAATTCGAAATCTAGTATGCTTCTAAATAAATAATTTGATGAGCGATGACTGAAGGGAGTAATACGTTGAACAACTTAGATCAGCTTTTAACGATAAAAGACTTACATACAGGGTTTCGCATAAAAGATACATATTATGATGCGGTGGATGGTGTATCCCTAAGCTTAAGAAAAAATGAAATACTGGCAGTCGTAGGTGAGTCAGGCTGTGGAAAATCTACTTTAGCAACTTCGATAATAGGATTGTACGATCGTAATAAGACAAGGGTTAAAGGTGAAATTCTTTATAAGGGACAAAACCTTGCACTACTGGAAGAGGATAAGCTAAATCATGTTCGCGGCGAAGAAATAGGGATGATTTTCCAAGATCCACTATCAGCCTTAAACCCGTTAATGAGAATTGGGGAGCAGATTGAAGAAGGTCTTATATATCATACTAAAATGACAAAAGAAGAGAGAAAAAACCGTGTTTTAGAACTGTTAAAACAAGTCGGGATACCCAATCCAGAACGAATTGCTAGACAGTTTCCACACCAACTTTCGGGTGGGATGAGACAGCGTGTTATTATTGCGATCGCAATTTCATGTAAACCAAATATTATTATTGCAGATGAGCCGACAACAGCACTAGATGTTACTATTCAAGCGCAGATTCTTGATTTGTTGAAAGAACTTCAAAATGAAACAGGAGCAGGTATCCTATTAATCACCCATGACTTAGGTGTGGTAGCAGAAACAGCAGACCGCGTTGCAATTATGTATGCTGGTCAAATTATTGAAGAGGCTCCAGTGGAAAAGTTATTTGCAAACCCAAGACATCCATACACACGTTCTTTATTAAATTCTATTCCACAAATAAATAGTGAAAACGAAAAACTCCAAGTAATACAAGGGATGGTTCCTTCGTTAGTAAAATTACCTAGAGTAGGATGCAGATTCGCAGATCGTATACCGTGGATTCCAGCAGATGTGCATGAAGAAAACCCAACTTTGCATGAAGTATCTCCAGGTCATCTAGTTAGATGTACTTGTTGGCAACATTTTCACTTCGAAAGTGAAAAAGGAGGTAATTTACTATGAGTTTCATGCAGATTAAAGACCTAAAAGTGCATTATCCAATTCGAGGAGGATTTTTCAATACAGTGGTTGACAACGTTCACGCTGTAGACGGAATAAGTCTAGAATTCGAAAAAGGAAAAGCCTATGGGCTAGTAGGTGAGTCAGGTTGCGGGAAATCCACAACTGGAAAATCTATTATTGGATTAGAAAAAATTACTTCTGGAAGCATCATTTATGAAGGTGAGGATGTTACAAACAAAGTGAGAGGTCGAAATACGGCCTATAATCGAGACATCCAAATGATCTTCCAGGATGCGCATTCGAGTCTTAACCCTCGTAAGCGAGTGCAGGATATAATCGCAGAACCAATTCGAAACTTCTTAAAACTGTCACCTGGTGAGGAAAGAAAAAGAATCAATGAATTGCTTGCGATAGTTGGTATGAGTGAAGAAGCAAGATTAAAATACCCGCATGAATTTTCAGGTGGTCAAAAGCAACGTATCGGTATTGCCAGAGCGATTGCTAGTAACCCTAAACTAATTATTGCAGATGAACCAGTTTCTGCACTCGATTTATCGGTTCAAGCACAAGTTTTAAACTTCTTAAAAGATATCCAGGAAGAGTATGGGTTAAGTTACTTATTTATTTCCCATGATCTTGGAGTTGTTAAACATATGTGTGATAATATTTCGATTATGTACAAAGGACGGTTTGTAGAATCCGGTAATCGGAAAGATATTTATACGAACCCTCAACATATATATACTAAGAGATTACTTTCAGCAATACCGGAAGTCAATCCGAATGATAGAGAAGAACGAAAGAAAATTAGAAGAGCAGTAGAAGTAGATTATCTAACAAATCACCATAACTATTATGATGAAAATGGAAGAGTTTTTGATTTACAACCTGTCTCCGAAACGCATCAAGTAGCAACGAGTGCTCAGAACAAAGGGGGCATATAATATGTGGAAAACAATTATTAGACGTGTTCTTGTCATGATTCCGCAATTATTCGTACTGAGTTTATTAATATTCATAATGGCGAAGTTTATGCCGGGTGATCCTTTTACTGGACTCATTACTCCAGAAACAGATCCAGCTAGAATAGAAGAACTTCGTATCAAAGCGGGTTTCTATGATCCATGGTATGTGCAATATGTGAATTGGATTGGAAACGCCTTTCAAGGGGATTTCGGACGTAGTTACACATTTAACGTCCCCGTTTCCAATTTAATTGGAGACCGTGCGTTGAATACATTATGGTTGGCTTTACTAAGTACCTTTTTATTATATTTAATCGCCATTCCATTAGGAGTATTAGCTGGTAGATTCCAAGATTCTTTCTTAGATAAATCAATCGTATTTTATAGCTTTATCGTATATGCAATACCAACATTCGTTTTAGGATTAATCAATCTGTTCTTCTTCGGATACGAACTCGGTTGGTTCCCAACAAGTGGGACGGTAGATATCAAATACGACTCTGGCACAGCTGGTTACCTCTGGAGTAAGTTTTATCATATTTTATTGCCAGCGATTACGTATGCTTTACTTGCAACTACCGGAGTTATTCAATATTTACGGACAGAAGTTATCGATTCAAAATCGATGGATTATGTTCGGACTGCTAAGAGTAAAGGTATTCCGATCAATAAAGTATACTCTCGACATATATTCCGTAACTCATTGTTACCGATTGCAGCATTTCTAGGTTTCACGATTACCGGTCTTTTAGGCGGATCAATCTTCATTGAAACCATTTTTGGTTATCCGGGTATGGGACAATTGTTCATTCAGTCAGTAAATGGACGAGATTATAGTGTAATTACAGCACTAGTTATGCTTTTTGGATTCTTAACATTATTAGGAAGTCTATTATCCGATATCATCATGAGCATTGTTGACCCTCGAATTAGGATTGACTAACAAAAATAATGGATAAGGAGAGTCCGAATAATGAAAAATACTGAAGCTATTGAACCAACAAAAGAGTTGAAAATAAGCTCTCCGCCTACTGGATTTCAAGTAATAGCGAGAGAATTTATGAAAGACAAATTAGCTATGTTTTCTTTAATATCATTAATCATTGTAATTGGCGGTATTTATATTTGGGCGACTCAAATCGACCAAACTCAGTTAATGCGCATTAGTTTAAGAGACAAACTGGCAGCACCTGGAGATAAGTTTTGGTTAGGTGCCGATAAAGGTGGCCGTGATATTTTAGGTCAACTAATTATTGGTGCGCGAAATTCATTGAACATCGCAATTGCAGTTACAGTAATAACGAGTATTATTGGTGTCGCGATTGGATTGGTAACTGGTTACTTTGGAGGATGGATTGATAACATCTTCATGCGAATCATTGATTTCTTCATAACGATTCCATCGTTAATGATTATTATCGTTTTTGTATCGATTATTCCTAAATATTCGATAATCGAGTTTATCATGATTATGAGTTTATTTCTGTGGGTTGGTACAGCAAGGCTTATTAGAAGTAAAGCACTTTCCGAAAGTAGGAGAGATTATATTAGTGCTTCGAAAACATTAGGAACAAGGAACTTCACTATTATTTTCAAAGAGATGATGCCGAATTTAAGTTCTATTTTAATTGTAGAAATGACTTTGAACTTTGCTGGAAATGTAGGGCTAGAAACAGGGCTATCTTATCTAGGTTTCGGTTTACCCCCTTCAACTCCAAGTTTAGGGACACTTGTAAGCTACGCAAATGATCCATATATTATGGAAAATGCTTGGTGGAACTGGTTGCCGGCATCACTTTTAATATTATTACTTATGTTAGGGATCAATTATGTTGGTCAGGCCATTCGACGATCTGCCGATGCACGTCAACGTCTTGGTTAAAATGGTTATTAGACGCAAGAGCGTTTGATATATAAAAAGAGATAAAAAGGAGGAAAAGGTTATGAATAAAAAGCTTTTAGCTTTATTAGCATTACTGTTAACACTTATGCTAGTTCTTGCCGCGTGTAATTCAGATGATGATTCTGCAAAGCCTGCTGATGAGCCGGATAAGACAGAAGAAGGTACAGAAGAAGATGCAGAAGAGGGTGCAGAGGAAGAAGCAGAACAACCAGCTTCAGATGATTTGTTCTCTGTAGTACTTGAAAATGAAGGAGAAGCTATCAAAGGAGGAACTTTACAAGTTGCACTAGTAAATGATTCTCCATTCCAAGGTATTTTCTCTTATGTACTATATGAAGACGCTTATGATGATGAGATAATGCAATTTGCTAGTAACTCACTTTTTACTACGGATGGAGATTTCCTTCTAAATGATAAAGGTATTGCTTCATTAACAGTGGATGGAGATAATAATAAAGCAACAATTAAAATTAAAGAAGGGGTAAAATGGTCAGATGGAGAACCTCTTAAAATTGAGGACTTAATCCAACCTTACCTGATTATCGGTCACCCAGATTATGCTGGAGTTCGTTATGATTCTGATTTCCAAAATATCATTGGTGCTGTAGAATACCATGATGGAAAAGCAGATACAATTTCTGGCTTGAAAAAAGTGGATGAAACTACTTTAGAAATTTCGTTTAACAAAGTATCACCTGCAATATACTCTGGTGGAGATGGACTTTGGGGCTATGCTGAACCAAGTCATATCGTTAAAGATATTCCTGTTGCTGAATTACTTGAAAATGATGCAGTACGTGTAAACCCAGTTACTTTAGGGGCATTCAAATTCGAGAAAATCGTTCCAGGTGAGTCAGTACAATTTGCACGTAATGAGAACTACTGGAAAGGCCAATCGAAACTTGATGGCGTAATTATTAAAACTGTTCCAAGTGCATCAGCAGCTAAAGCATTAGAAACTGGTGAGTACGATATGGCTCTATCATTCCCAACGAGCGCATATGAAAATGTAAAAGATCTTGAAAATATTACACTTCTTGGTCGTCAAGAATTATACTACTCGTATGTAGGATTTAAATTAGGTAAATATGACACTGAAGCAGGTCTTTCAACTACAAATGAAGCAGATGCAAAAATGGGTAACAAAACATTGCGTCAAGCAATGGGATATGCTTTAGACATCGAGCAAGTTAATGAAGTATTCTACTTCGATTTGCGCGAACGTGCTAACTCTCTAATCCCACCAGTATTTAAATCATTCCATGATGCATCTATTGAGGGATATAACTATGATCCTGAAAAAGCAATTTCCCTATTAGATGAAGCTGGATATAAAGATACAGATGGCGATGGTTTACGTGAAGATCCAAATGGAGAGAAACTTACGATAAAACTAGCTGCAATGTCAGCTGATGAAACACAAGAACAAGTAATCTCTTATTACCTACAAAATTGGGGTGAGGTTGGCCTAGACGTACAATTAGCTACAGGTCGTCTAATCGAATTCAACACATTCTATGATAAAGTACAAGCAGATGATCCAGAAATTGATATCTTTATGGGCGCATGGGGTACAGGTACAAACCCATCTCCAGCTGGATTATACTCTAAAACAGCAGCTTATAACTTCAGTCGTTATACGTCTGAAAAACTTGAAGGATTGTTAACTGACATCGATTCTCCAAAAGCACTTGATTCTAAGTTCCGTTCTGATAAGTTCCGTGAATGGCAAGAATATATGCAAGAAGTTTCTGCTGTAATTCCTATGCAATTCCGTTACGAGTTACGCCCAATTAATGACCGTGTGAAAAACTTTGATTTCAACTACGAAACAGACTTCGATTTAATAGATGTCGAGCTAGTGGCAGATACACCAGTTAAATAATATTTTAAAAAAACCGCTCTTAAACGAAAGTTTAGGGGCGGTTTTTCATATGGTCTTATAAGGATGTGATACTAATAAGATTATTAATATTTTTAATCAGTTATGGAATTGCAGTAATTAGCTGCTCCCACTTAGTTCTATATTTGAATTTCTTAACGCTAGGACATTCATGGAAATCGGTACTTTTCTATATGCTGGAGTCAACTGACTTTCTCCTCTTATGCGTCTCCTTATTATCTATTACCGTGGTCGTCTTCTCCCGAGGCCCATTGCGGCTTCCATCTTAGACAATGTATTATTTGCAATGGCCTGAGCTTTCAATGCACCTAAATCTAGAATTTCATCCAGTTCGGTGGAATTTAGCAACTGCTCATATCTTTCTTGAATAGGTTTAAGATGCTCGATAATAACCTGTGCAACTGAAGCTTTGAAGTCTCCATATCCTTTTCCTTCGTATTTTTGTACAAGTGTTGGAATGGAAACGTCTGTTAAAGCAGATTCAATCGTTAATAAATTGGAAACTCCAGGTTTATTAACTGGATCAAAAGCTACGATGCCTTCTGAATCTGTAACAGAGCTTTTTATTTTCTTTTCAATTTCTTTTGGACTATCCAAAAGACGTATAGTAGCTTTTGCATTGGAATCAGACTTACTCATTTTCTTTAATGGGTCTTGTAATGATTTAATGCGAGCACCATTTTTAGGTAATTGGATTTCAGGAATTGTTAATACTTTGCCGTAGCGTTTGTTAAATCGTTCCGCTAAGTCTCGTGTCAATTCTACATGCTGGGTTTGATCATCACCAACCGGTACGATATCTGTTTGATATAAAAGTATATCTGCAGCCATTAATGGTGGATATGTTAACAATGCAGCAGAAACAGCGTCTTTTCCAGTAGACTTATCTTTGAATTGGGTCATTCTTTCTAATTCCCCGATATAGGAGATACATTGCATAATCCAACCAGCTTGTGCATGAGCAGGAACTTCTGACTGTATAAAAAGTGTAGATTTCTTCGGATCAATACCTACGGCAATATATAACGCTGCTAAGGAACGTATATGATCGCTCAATTCTTTTGGGTCCTGTGCAATTGTAATGGCATGTTGGTCTACAATACAAAACACACAGTTAAAGTCATTTTGTAATGCAGTAAATTGTCTGAAGGCACCGATGTAATTCCCTAAGGTAATAATGCCTGTCGGTTGTACGCCTGAAAAAATTTTCTTCATTTTCAAATCTCTCCTTTTTTTGAGAAAATAAAAAACATCATGCATCCCTATAAAAGGGACGAATGATGTTAAATCCGTGGTACCACCCAGCTTGCTAAAAATAATTAGCCACTCTTCTTCGTAACGTGAAGGAGACGGTATATGCTACTTCACTTTCACATATACTGCTCAGAAGCCCATTCCATTAACCGCATGATCTGTTTACACCAACCACAGACTCTCTTTACATACACCAGTAAATGTACTTTTCTTCCTCAAAGCTCAATTATATAGTTTTGATAATTATATATAGAAGAAAGACAAAAATCAAGCATTCCTAATAACTATAATAGAAGAACAGAGCGAGACACATGCAAAACAAACTGGAAAGACCTAATGCAATAATCGGTTTATGTGGAAAAGAAAATACTTCGGACGGTAAACGCATTTGTTTGGCTTCACTTTTCATATGCTTAGGGGTGAATACTTTTCGTGTACTTTCGGTAAAAAAGTCGAAAAAACCACCTGCAACGACATAAGTCATCAAACCAACAAACGTAATAGTACCACCGACGAAAAAGGACATGTTTATATAAGAGACGAGTTGGAAATTTTTATAAACGGTAAGCATAAGTACGAAAATGACTACTTGGCAACTAAGAAAGTAAATTAATCTTTTTTTCATATTTCACCTCTATCAATTGTAAATTATAAAATAGACATAGAAAATATGCAAAGATTGGTTATTATATTTTTGACAAAAGTACTCCTTTATATTACCAAACATTCACAATTGTTAGGACAATGTAATGATTTTGTCACGCTATTGTAAAAATAAAAGAAAAAAGCCTGTACAAGTGTAAAAGAAAATGTATAATTAACCTTGTAGCGAATTTTTCTGAATATTTAAGGAGGTTATTTTTTTGAAGAATAGCAAAATTGTATGGCTTTTAAGCCTACTGTTAGTTGTTGCTCTTTTCCTAGCTGCTTGTGGTGGCGACGATAAAGCTAAAGAAACAACTACAGACACAGACGAAAAAGAAGGCACAACAGAAGAACCAGAAGTAGCAGCTGACGAGGATCAAGTTCTTAACCTAATCATGACTGCAGAAATTCCAACAATGGATTCAGCTCTAGTAACTGATGCAGTTGGTTTTGATCTACTGAACAACGTAAACGAAGGTTTATACCGTTTGAGTCAAGAAAACATTGCTGTTCCAGCAATTTCTGATGGTGAACCAAAAGTTTCTGAAGATGGATTAGTTTATACATTCACTTTACGTGATTCTAACTGGTCTGATGGTACTCCAGTAACTGCAAACGATTTTGAATATGCTTGGAAACGTGCTATGAACCCAGATACTGCTTCTGAATATGGTCCATACATGATGTCTGGAGTTATCAAAAATGCAACTGCTATCTCCAATGCAGAAATGGAATACACTGAGTTAGGTGTTAAAGCAGTTGATGAAAAAACTTTAGAAGTAACGCTTGAAAAACCAATTCCTTACTTCTTATCACTTATGTCATTCGGAACATTCTTACCACAAAATGAAGCATTCGTTACAGCGCAAGGTGAAAACTACGCGAAAAACTCTGATGCACTTTTATACAACGGACCATTTACTTTAGCTAAATGGGACGGAACAGGTTTATCTTGGCAACTACTTAAAAACGAAGAGTACTGGGATAAAGAAACTGTAAAACTTACTGAAATTAACTATGATGTAGTGAAAGAAACTGCTACTGCAGTTAACCTATATTCTAATGGTGAAAAAGATCGTGCTGGACTATCAGGAGAATATGCAATGCAATATGCTGCTGACCCAGAATTAGTAAAAGAACAAGAAACATCAGTATTCTATTTTAAATATAATCAAGAACGTGTTGGAGAAAAAACTCCACTTGCTAACGTAAATATTCGTGAAGCAATTTCTAAAGCTTTCAACAAAGAAGATTTAGCTACTGTAGTATTAGCTAATGGTTCTACTGCAGCATATTCATTCATTCCTTCAAATTTCGTTTTTGACGAAGAAGGTAATGACTTCCGTGAAGTTAACGGAGATATGGCTGTATTCAATGCAGACGAAGCAAAAACTGCATGGGAAAAAGGTTTATCTGAGCTAGGTGTTACTGAACTTTCTATAGAAATTCTAGGTGGAGACACTGAACTTTCTAAAAAAATGGATGAATACTTTAAAGCTCAATTAGAAGGTAACTTACCTGGATTATCTATTACGCTTAAAGAAGTTCCATTCAATGTTCGTTTAGATCTTGATACTAACCAAGACTACGACATTCAAGTTGCAGGATGGGGACCAGATTACCAAGATCCTTTCACATTCTTAAGCTTATGGGAAACTGATGGCGGTAATAACCAAATGTCATACTCAAACCCTGAGTACGATAAATTATTAACAGACATTAATGGTTCTTTAGCTCTAGATATCCCAGCACGTTGGGAAGCAATGGCTAAAGCTGAAAACATTATTGTTGACCAAGATTTCGCAGTTGGACCAATTTACCAACGTGGATTAATGTTCCTTCAAAAACCATATGTTAAAGGTATAGTTGCTCACCCATTCGGTGGAGATTATAGCTACAAATGGGCATATGTTGAAGGTAAAGACGCAAAATAACAAGTTTTAAAATCTCATAGTTAGAGAGTATATGGTTCCTAAAGGATCCTATACTCTCTTTTTAAATGAATCAGAATTCACAAAATATTTAATATAAATAATTATATTTTGACAACTACACACAATATCTGTTTATATATATTAGTAGTATATTAATCTTATAAAACAATTTTCAGTAGGAGGTGCAAAGATGGCAAAATTCATTACTCGTCGTGTAATTTATATGTTTATTACTTTTTTCCTGATTGCGACGGCTACATTTTTCTTAATGAAGGCGCTTCCAGGATCCCCGATTAGCTCTGCTTCAAAACTATCCCCTACACAACTTGCGATAGTCGAAGCGAAATATGGATTAGATCAACCGATTCCAGTACAATACGCAAAGTATATGTTGAATTTAGCACAAGGTGATTTAGGTAACTCATTTCAATTTAAGAATGCCAGCGTAACAGATTTAATCATAGATCGTTTAGGACCATCTATGATACTTGGAACACAAGGTTTAGTGCTTGGTGTAACATTAGGTATATTATTAGGTATGATTGCAGCGTTAAGACAAAATACTATTTGGGATTACGGTAGTACATTCGTGGCTATCATTGGTATATCTATTCCATCTTTCGTTTTTGCTACATTCCTTCAATATTGGTTTGCAGTTAAGTTGGAACTATTCCCGGTTGCTTTGTGGAAAGATGGCTGGATGTCCAGCGTACTTCCATCTATTGCATTAGCGATGGGGCCACTTGCGACAGCTTCTCGTTTTATACGTACGGAAATGGTTGAAGTTTTAAATTCAGATTATATTACTTTAGCCAAATCTAAGGGTGCCAATGGTTTCGAAGTGGCATTTAAGCATGCTTTTAGAAATGCTTTAATTCCACTAGTAACAGTTTTAGGACCATTAGCAGCTGGATTATTAACAGGTTCTCTTGTTATTGAACAAATCTTTGCAATACCTGGTATCGGTGAGCAATTTGTTAAATCCATTATGGCGAATGACTTCTCTATTATTATGGGAACAACCTTATTCTTCTCAGCATTCTTAATTGTAGTAATATTCTTAGTGGATGTGCTTTATGGTATTATCGATCCACGAATTCGTTTGTCAGGAGGTAAAGATTAATGAAACAAGACTTACAAAAACCACCTGCAGATTCTTTTGAAAGAATAAAAATTGACGCTAGTCATGCGGAGCGAATTACAAAACCGAGTATGAGTTTTTGGCAGGACGCTTGGCTTCGAATTCGCAAAAATAAAGCTGCGATTGTTAGTATGTTCATATTAGCTTTCATTATCATCATGGCCTTTGTCGGCCCACTGATTAGTCCACATGATGCGGAAACACAAACAATTACACATGCAAATTTACCACCAAAGATTCCTGGTTTTGAAAAACTTGGAATAATGGATGGTGTTGGTACACTAGCAGGTAAAGAAGTTGATTTATATGAAATGAAAAAAGTAGATACGTATTATTGGTTTGGTACAGACGGTTTAGGCCGTGATATGTTCTCCCGTGTTTGGGAAGGTACACAAATTTCCTTATTCATCGCTTTCGTGGCAGCTCTAATAGACATGGTTATCGGCGTTGCCTACGGTGGGATCTCTGGTTACTATGGTGGTCGTGTGGATGATATTATGCAACGTATTGTAGAGATTCTATATGGCATACCAACACTTGTAATTGTTATCCTCATGCTTAGCTTCATGGACCCTGGGATAACAGCAATTATTATCGCCATTACCATTACGGGATGGATTGGTATGTCTCGTATTGTACGTGGGCAAGTTTTAAAATTTAAAAACCAGGAATTTGTTTTAGCTTCTAGAACTTTAGGTGCTTCTAATAATCGAATTATTACCAAACATATCCTACCTAATATTTTAGGTATTATTATTATCAATACAATGTTCACGATTCCAACAGCAATTTTCTTTGAAGCATTTTTAAGCTTCATCGGATTAGGTTTACAACCACCTGATGCTTCTTTAGGGACTCTTATTAATGACGGATACAAACTGGTTCAATTCCAACCACATATTCTATTGTTCCCATCAATTATTATTAGTTTACTTATGATTGCATTTAACTTACTTGGTGATGGACTACGTGATGCACTTGATCCAAAAATGAAAGACTAAAAGGAGGAAAGCGAAAATGGAAAAGATTTTAGAAGTAAATGACCTAGAGCTTTCCTTCCATACATTTGCTGGTGAGGTAAAAGCCATTCGTGGCGTTAACTTTGACTTACATAAAGGGGAAACCCTCGCAATTGTAGGAGAGTCTGGTTCTGGAAAATCAGTTACAACTAAGGCAATAATGCGATTATTGCCTGAATCTAGCTCAGAATTTAAAAACGGTCAAATATTATTCAACGGAAAAGATCTTACTAAGCTTACGGATAAAGAAATGCAAAAGATTCGTGGGAAAGATATTTCGATGATTTTCCAAGATCCGATGACTTCTTTAAATCCAACGATGACAATTGGTAACCAAATTATGGAACCAATTCTTAAGCACCGTAAAGTCAGTAAAGCTGAAGCACGTAAAGTAGTGATTGATTTATTGCGTTTAGTTGGTATGCCAAAGCCTGAAGCGCGGATTAAACAGTATCCACATCAATTCTCAGGTGGTCAGCGTCAACGTATTGTAATAGCAATTGCATTAGCGTGTAATCCACAAATTCTAATAGCAGATGAACCCACGACTGCGTTAGATGTAACGATTCAAGCACAAATTTTAGAATTAATGAAGGATCTTCAAAAGAAAATTGATACTTCCATCATTTTTATTACCCATGATCTTGGGGTTGTTGCCAATGTAGCCGATAGAGTAGCTGTAATGTATGGTGGTAAAATTGTAGAGATTGGAACCGTAGATGAAATATTCTATAATCCTCAGCACCCATATACATGGGGCTTACTGAGCTCGATGCCATCTTTGGATACAGAAGTAGAAAAATTGTATGCAATTCCAGGAACTCCTCCTGATTTATTGTATCCTCCAAAAGGTGATGCATTCGCTCTACGTAGCGATTATGCAATGAAAATAGATTTAGAAGAAGCACCACCATTCTTTAAGGTAAGTGATACGCACTCTGCAGCGACTTGGTTGTTACATCCCGATGCTCCAAAGGTTGAGCCACCATTAGCAATTGTAGAACGTATGAAGAAATTCCCTGGAAGTCGCTATTACGAAGGAACAGAAGGAGGTACTTACTAATGGCTGAAAAGTTACTAGAAATCAGAAATCTAAAGCAGTATTTCAATCAAGGTAAGCCTAATGAAGTTCGAGCTGTAGACGATATCAGTTTTGACATTTATAAAGGGGAAACACTAGGACTAGTTGGAGAATCTGGCTGTGGTAAATCAACAACAGGTCGTACAATTATTCGACTGTATGATGCAACAGATGGTCAAGTTATATATGACGGTATAGATGTACATGATAAAAAATCTAAAAAAGATTTAAAATCATTTAATCGTAAAATGCAAATGATTTTCCAAGATCCGTATGCATCTTTGAATCCTCGTATGAAAGTACTGGATATCATTGCCGAAGGTCTAGATATTCATGGACTTGTTAAAAATCCAAAAGAACGTAAAGAACGTGTTGTTGAATTATTAGAAACAGTAGGTTTGAATCGTGAGCATGCAGACCGTTATGCGCATGAGTTTTCTGGTGGACAACGTCAACGTTTAGGTATAGCGAGAGCATTAGCAGTTAACCCAGAATTCATCATTGCCGATGAGCCTATCTCCGCACTAGACGTTTCTATTCAAGCACAAGTAGTTAACTTACTTAAAGAATTGCAGGAAGAAAAAGGGTTAACTTACTTGTTTATTGCCCATGATTTATCGATGGTTAAATACATTTCCGATCGTATCGGTGTCATGTACTTTGGAAAGCTTGTCGAACTAGCTCCTGCAGAGGACCTATACAATAATCCAATGCACCCTTACACACAGTCATTGTTATCAGCTATACCGCTTCCTGACCCAAATTATGAGCGTACTCGTGTGCGTAAATCATACGATCCAGCTTCTCATAATTACCAAGATGGCGAAGAGATTGCAATGCGCGAAGTAACACCTGGACATTTCGTATATTGTTCAGAAAAAGAGTTCACAACATTACAAGCCATTTCAGGTTAACCAATCTAATAAATCGACGGCCATTCAATTGAATGGTCGTTTTTTTAAAAAGATAAGAAAGTATAAAAAAACGGCTCTACAATAAATGTTGGGGTCTACAAAAAATTTAGTGCATAAAAAAATGCACGACATCTTCCAAATCTTTTATACTTGAATTGTCGAGAAACAAGTAGAGATTGGAGATGTGTGCAATTGAATTTTAACATGTTTTTACCAGG